>NZ_VBWP01000002.1 GCF_005771635.1 Culicoidibacter larvae
CCTTGGTACCCGCCACCTTGACGATTTCCACCGTCACGGTTTCCTTGGTACCCGCCACCTTGACGATTTCCACCATCGCGGTTTCCTTGGTAGCCACCGCCTTGGCGATTTCCACCGTCGCGGTTTCCTTGATACCCGCCACCTTGACGATTTCCACCATCACGGTTTCCTTGATAACCTCCGCCTTGGCGATTCCCACCATCGCGGTTTCCTTGGTACCCGCCGCCTTGGCGATTCCCACCATCACGGTTTCCTTGGTAGCCACCGCCTTGGCGATTCCCACCGTCGCGGTTTCCTTGATAATCACTTTCTTGTCTTACATTACTTCTTTCAGAAGTATTTGAATTTGAAGCCGAACCAGTATTCGCTTCATTAGCTGTCACAGTTGCCTTTGCCGCCGCTTTTTTTGCAGCAAGTTTATCAGCTTCGATTTTTTCTTTTTTGGTTTCAAAAGCTTTGAGCAGATCAGGGAACTTACTTTCTTTTTCGACAAGTAAATTAATGTTATCTTCGTTTAATTGAGACATGGCATTTTTAGCTGGGATACCAAGCTCGTTTGCAATGATGACAACGTCTTTAACTTGCCATCCTTTTTCTTTAGCCAATTCATGAATTCGCTTTTTTCCCATTTATTTTTCACCTCAAATTTTTTTATTCGCTTTCATCAAGCAATGATTTTATCTTTTTTCCAAAACCTTTATCAACTACTGCAACTGCAATTCGATCAAACTTTCCAATAGCATGTCCAAGTTCTTCGCGACTACCGATAATGTACAAAGGAATATCATTACTCTCTGCAGTTTGTCTGATTTTTTTATCAGCAACTTTTTGTACATCATCTGAAAGCAATACTATACTCGCATCTTTATTTCGAATAGCAAGTAAAATTTGATCCGTACCGCTAACAATTTTTCGCGCCCGCGCAGCTAATCCCAGAAGTTGAAATACTTTTTCATAATTATTCGGCATCAATATCTACCGCCTCTAATAGTGCTGTGAAAACTTCATCCGGAACTGTCGTTTCCAAATGACGGTTTAAAACTTTCTTATCACGAGCACGCTCAATCACTTCTTTAGATTTTTTTAGATATGCTCCACGTCCATTTGCTTTACCGCTATGGTCAATGGCAACATTTCCATCTTTATCGCGTACAACTCTTATTAATTCATGCTTCGGTAGTTTTTCTCGTGTAATCACACAAGTGCGCAGCGGTATTTTTTTGGGTTTCACTGCTACCACCTACTTTCACTATTTAATTAATTATTCTTCATCCGTTGTAGATGCTTCATTATCATCTGCTTCAACTGCTTCAACTGCTTCAACAACTTCTATAACATCTGATTCTTCGTCTTCAATGATATCTTCAATAACTGCAATGTCATCTTGCTCAATTTCAAAGTCAATACCAAACTCTTTTGCTTCAGTCTCAGATTTTATATCAATTTTCCAACCTGTTAATCGTGCTGCCAAGCGAGCATTTTGTCCTTTTTTACCAATTGCCAATGATAATTGATTATCTGGTACAATAACCATTGATTCATGTTCTTCATCATCTTCATCTAATAGAACCATAGAAACAGATGCAGGACTCAAAGCATTAGTAATATATTCAACCGGATCATCTGACCAAAGTACAATATCAATTTTTTCTTCATTTACTTCATCAATAATTGCTTGAATTCTCATTCGCTTCGGTCCAATACATGCTCCAACAGCATCAATAGTAGGATTATCACTATAAACAGCGACCTTTGAACGATCGCCAGCCTCACGAACAATATTTTTCACTTCAATCAAGCCGTTAGAGATTTCTGGAATTTCTCTTTCAAACAAACGTTTCAATAAACCAGGGTGTGTTCTAGATACTCTTATCAATGAACCTTTAGTAGTTCTTTCCACTTTGCTTAAGTAAACATCAATCTTATCGCCATGCGAAATTTTCTCACTAGCAATTTGATCATATTTTGAAAGCAATGCTTCGGTTCGTCCGATATTTACATAAATGTTACCATTTTCATGATCAATCGAAGTTACAATACCAGTAATGATTTCGTCCTCCCGATCAATGTATTCATTATAAATAACATCTCTTTCAGCTTCTTTAATACTTTGCAAAACAATTTGTTTAGCTGTTTGAGCAGCAATTCGTCCAAAATCTTTTGGCGTTACTTCCTCACGGATAACATCGCCGGTTTTATAAGTCTTCTTAATTGTTTTAGCTTCATCAAGAGAAATTTCTTCAAGCGGCTCTTCAACTTCTTCAACAACCGTTTTTAATGAATAAACAACAATCTTCCCTTTTTCAGCATCAATAGTTACTTCAACATTTTGTGCCTGATCAAAGTTTTTCTTATATGCAGACACTAATGCATGTTCGATGGATTCAATAATGATCGCTTTGTCAATTCCTTTTTCTTTTTCAACCGTATCTAAGGCTTGTAAGAATTCTTTCGTATTCATTTCTTTCGTTTCTCCTTTTAAAACTTCACCGCTAAGCGAATTGATTTTATTTCATTATATGGAACATTGATAGTTTTAAAACGTCCCTTTTGATTATATTTTACTTGTAAAACATCATCATTAACTGCCTCTAAGTCACCTTGAATTTCATCTAAGCCATTAGTTGGCACAAGAAATTCAAAGGCAATATAATTACCTATAGCAGCTTTTACATCATCAATATCTAATAATGGTTTTTCGGCACCTGGTGAACAAACATCTAAGAAATATTCATCATCAGTAGTATTTTCTTCGTCCAACAATACACTTAAGGCATCACTAATATTCACGCAGGTATCTAAATCTATTCCTTTTTCGGTATCAACAACAACACGCAAAATATTATTGCCCGCCTCTCTAACATAAGAGACTTCATATAATTTAGCACCTTGTTGTTTAACAATAGCTTCTATTTCAGAATGCTTTGAATCAATAAATTCGTGCACAAATATTCCCTCCTAATAAAAGTAAAAGAGTGGGTTAGCCCACTCTTATGTAAGTAAGTTTATTTGTTAAGCAAATTTTACCACGAAAGCAGTGAAAATGCAAGTGTTTTCATCAAAACAAAGAGATTTGATTTTGGTCTTCTAAATCATCAAGAACACCCATTAATTCAAGTTTTGCAATCAATGTTCGAGAAATTTTAACACGTCCGGCAAAGTCCTCCTTAGACAAGAACGGAGCATCCTTTCTGGCCTCAACAATTGACTGAGCAACACTATCACCTAAACTGTCAACACTACGGAACGGGAACAATAAAGTTTTATCATCAAGCACTCTAAAATCGGTGCTATGTGATTCATACAAATCAACTTGCTTAAATGATAGTCCTCGTTCTAACATTTCTAAGGCAACTTCCAACACTGTCTGCAAATTTTTCTCTTTAGTAGTTGCTTTAATTCCATTAGCCTCTATTTCACTTATCCGAGCGCGGATTGCTTCACTACCGCGAAGCATTGTTTCAATTTCAAAGTCATCTGAACGAATTGAAAAATATGTCGCATAAAAATAAATCGGATGATAAACTTTAAAATAAGCAATTCTCACTGCCATTAAAACATAGGCAGTAGCATGGGCTTTAGGGAACATATATTTAATCTTTTTACATGAGTCAATATACCATTCAGGAACATTGTTCTCACGCATATCAGCTTCCCAATCATCATTAAGCCCCTTACCTTTACGAACTGATTCCATAATAGTAAATGCTTCTGAATCATTAAGTCCTTGATATATCAGATAAACCATAATGTCATCCCGACAACCGATAACATCTTTTAATACACAGGTTCCATTTCGAATAAGTGCTTGTGCATTATTCAGCCATACATCAGTACCATGAGATAAACCAGAAATCTGAACAAGCTCTGAAAAAGTTGATGGCAAAGTATCTTCAAGCATCTGCCGTACGAATTTAGTACCGAACTCCGGCACTCCCAGTGTTCCAACTTTTGAATTAATTTGCTCTGGTCTAACACCTAAAGCACTTGTGTCTTGAAACAATGAATATACCTTAGGGTCATCAGTTGGAATTGTTTTTGGATCAATTCCGCTTAAATCTTGAAGCATACGAATAATCGTAGGATCATCGTGTCCAAGAATATCTAATTTCAACAAATTATCATGAATAGCATGGAAATCAAAGTGGGTTGTTTTCCATGCTGACTTTTGATCATCAGCCGGATACTGAACCGCAGTAATATCGTAAACTTCCATATAATCAGGAACAACAATAATACCACCTGGATGTTGTCCAGTAGTTCGTTTAACGCCAGTACAACCTAGAACTAAACGGTCAATTTCTGCGCCTTTCAAGTTCATTTCCTTATCAGACTCATATCCACGAACATATCCAAATGCAGTCTTTTCAGCAACTGTACCAATAGTTCCTGCACGATATACATACTCTTCGCCAAATATCTCTTTAGTATAATTATGAGCCTTGGCTTGGTAGTCTCCCGAGAAGTTTAAATCTATATCCGGAACCTTATCTCCTTTAAATCCTAAGAAAGTTTCAAAGGGGATATCATGGCCATCTTTAATCATTGCAGTCTGGCATTCTGGGCAGAGCTTATCGGGTAAGTCATATCCACAACCAACCTCGCCACCATGGAATTCACTATATAAACATTCTGGACAACGATAATGTGGGGCTAAAGGGTTTACCTCTGTAATTTCCATCATTGTTGCCACCAATGAAGAACCAACTGACCCACGTGAACCAACTAGATAACCATCATCAAGTGACTTTTTAACAAGCTTATGGGATATTAAATAAATAACTGAAAATCCATGACCTATAATACTATTGAGTTCTTTTTCAATTCTTTCTTCAACAATACTTGGTAATTTTTCACCATATAAGCTATGTGCCATTTCGTAAGTCATAGAACGCACATTTTCTTCTGCATTTTCCATTCTTGGGGTGAATAGCTCATTTTTTATAACCTCAATTGGTTCAACTTGATCTGCAACAACTTTTGGATTGGTCACGACCAAGTCAAAAGCTTCCTGAGCTCCAAGAAATTCAAAATCTCTCAACATCTCATCAGTAGTTCTAAAGTGCATCGTTGGAATCTTTTTAATTTCACGATGAGCTAATGGATGGACTCCGGCTTGTGACTCAACATATATTTCGCGAAAAATAACATCGTCGCGCTTTAAATGATGTACATCACCACTTGCAACAACTGTTTTCCCTAATTCTTGAGCATAACCAATAATTTGCTTTATGATTTCATAAATAGTTTCATGTTTCGGTACCCAGCCAATATCAGTAAGATGAGCGTAGCACTCAGGGGGTTGAACCTCAATATAATCATATGATTGCATAATTTCTAAAATTTCTTCTTTATTTTTATTTAATACTGCATCAAATACATTATTGTGAATACAAGAACTACCTAGCAATAAATGTGTCCGATATTCTTCTAAAATCTCAACTGGAATTCGTGGTTCTCTAACATAGTACTCAGTATGCGCCATTGAGACTAGCTTAAATAAGTCGTGTAAACCATCACGGTTTTTTGCGATTGCTGTCACATGGTATGAACGACTTATCTCCTGATTACGTTCTTTAGATGCAACCTTATTAATCTCATTGGCAATTTTAATATCTCTGTCAGATAAAGCGTTTAACATATATAGAAATATCTCGCTAGTTGCCTCAGCATCATAAACTGCTCTATGGTGCGAGGTTAATTCAACATTAAATTTCTTTGCTAATGCTTTTAAACCATGCCGTTTAATTTCAGGATATAAGTGACGTGACAACTGCAACGTATCCAGCCAATCATTTTTCAATTCGCCAATTCCAAGATTTTCATACGCTAAACGAATGAATCCAACATCAAAAGGGGCATTATGAGCAACAAGGACACTCTCTTCCCCACACCATTCCTTAAACTCTTTTAAAACCTCTGGAATATCTCTAGCTGTATCAACATTTTCTTGGGTAATATGTGTTAAATCCATAGTTTTTACATCTAACTTTTGTTTAGGATTCAAAAAAGTTTGGTATCGATCAATTATTTTACTACCTTGAATCTTTATAGCACCAATCTCTATTATTTTATCAACAGCAGCTGAAAGTCCAGTTGTTTCAATATCGAAAACAACAAATTCTGTATCTTGAATTAGTGTATCTTGCTTGATATGTGCCGGATATCCGTCATCAGAATTAATAACATTAAATTCAATTCCATATAACACTTTTATATTTTGATTACGATTAGAAGCCATATATGCTTCTGGGAATGATTGAACAACACTATGATCTGTTATCGCGATTGCTTCGTGTCCCCAAGCGATTGCTTGATTAATTAACTCTTTTACCGGAACAACACTATCCAGTTGGCTCATTTGCGTGTGAGCATGCAATTCAATTCTTTTAGTTTCCGCATTATCTTTTCGTACTCTAGGCTCAAGTTCCTTGTAATCATTTAAATTCATTACCAGTTGATGATTCATATAGGCATCAACCACAACATTCCCAACAGCTTTAATCCAAGTTCCCTTTTTTATCTTGTCTTCGCCCTCGTTACACCATTTTTTGATGTATAGTGAGTCAGAGTAATCAGTTATCTTAGCAGTCATTATCTCTTTGCCATTTTTTGTTTTTCGGAACTCTACATCAAAAACGTACCCTTCTATAACAAGACCATCTTGCATCTCTACAATATCTACAATCTTTGTAGGTGTTTCCTCAAGCATTGCACTTGCTTTTTTTCTTCTATACACAGGTGCACTTTTAGGTGATGAATTCTCTTGTTTAGGTTTATTTTCAGATTTAGGAACACTCGTATAGACCGGAACATGTTTAGTTTCCTGATGTTGATCAATAAGTGATTGGTACTCACTAGCAACATCCTCACTTGACTGAACAATAATCTGAATATTAAAACCTGCCAAGGAAAATAGTTGTCGTAATAATCCAACATTCTGTTGCCATTTTTCAAATTGTATTTGCTCTCCTACACGCAAGTATAATGCTTCCTTATCCATATATAATTGAATAACTTGTAATGAAGTTACCAAATATGAAGCACTTCCGTTTAATTTAGAAGCAAAATAATATAAATATGGTGTAATAAGTTGTAAGGTTAAATTGGGAGTTTCAACATAGCTTAAAAAAAGCTTTGCAGCATAAGGCATATGCTGCAAACCTTCCTCCAAAGCACGGAATACTTCAATATCTAAAATTTGCGGCAACTCTAAATAAAACTGCCAAGTATTATTATTTTGATCAACAACAACTTTCTTTAATTGACCATCACAAAATTTTGAAGAAACTTCTTCAGATAGTTGTAATTGTTCAAGTAAAATATTGAACTTATTATCTTGATGTGATGTCATTACACGCACTCCTTCTAATATTCAAAAACAAATTTCTTTGCATCTTCAATTGTATTTTGCATAGCCTCAGAAGCATTTCTTAATTTAAGCTCTACTATTCCTTCGGCTGCATCTCTACCAACAACAATTCTAATTGGCGAGCCAATTAAGTCAGCATCTGAGAGTTTTACACCTAAGCGTTCATCGCGATCATCCAAAAGTGTTGTTATGCCACTTTCTGTTAATGATATATACATTTGTTCAGCAATATCTTTTTGTGTCTCATTCTTAATATCCACCGGCACAATATGTACAGAAAAAGGAGCAATCTCTTTTGGCCAAACTACGCCTTTATCGTCATGGTTTTGTTCGATTGCAGCCATCATCACCCGGCTAATCCCAATTCCATAGCATCCCATAATTAATGGTTGATTACGACCATTTTGATCTAAAAATTGAGCTTTCATACTTTCAGAATATTTTGTTCCTAATTTAAAGATTTGACCAACTTCAATTCCTTTTGCATGAGCTATAGTACCGATTCCGTCAGGACTAGGTTCACCAACCGCTAAATCAGCAACTTCACTATTCGCAGCAAAATCAGACTCTGTTGAGTAAACAATTGTATCCTCGCCTATTTCAGATAATGCCATAAACTCAATTGATTCTGAACCACCAATTTCACCAGTTAACGCTTCAACTGGACGAAACAATAAGCCACAGCGAGTAAAAATATTAATATATGCTGCCTTCATATCTAAATATATCTTATCTAATTGCTCATCAGTAGAGCTGAAAGAATAGGCATCTTTCATGATAAATTCTCTTCCACGCATTAATCCAAAACGTGGTCGCATTTCATCACGATATTTTGTTTGTATTTGAAATAAAGTTAATGGTAACTTTTTGTATGAATTCAAAACATTTCTAACAATATAGGTTATGATTTCTTCATGAGTAGGTCCAAGAGCAAACTCTCTATCATTTCGATCAGTTAAGCGCATCAATTCGTCTCCGTATGCAGCCCAACGACCACTTTCATCCCATAACTCTTTTGGTTGCAATGCCGGCATTAACATTTCTGTTGCTCCTATAGCTTCCAGCTCCTCGCGAACAATTGCTTCAATATTGCGAATCACTCGAAGTCCCAATGGTAAGTATGAATATATTCCTGATGCAATTTGTTTTACATAGGCACCTTTTAAAAGTAATTGGTGGCTAAGTGCCGTTGCATCGCTGGATACTTCTTTTGTAGTATATGCAAATAAATTTGATTGTTTCATATTATCGAAAATCCTCTCTTAATAAATTAGTCGAATTATATCATTGAATGCTATATAGACAAACAAGCCCATAAGCAACACAAATCCTGCAAGGTTTAATCCCATTTCAAATTTTCTGTTTGGTCGTTTTCTAGTAATCAACTCATATATAGCAAAAACTATACGTCCGCCGTCCAATGCCGGGAATGGCAATAGATTTAGCAACCCAATATTAATACTCAAAAAACCAAGAAAGAAAAGCACTCCCGAAAATCCACTGCTTTCTACAATCGTTCCAGTCATTGCTGCGATTCCAATTGGCCCACTTAACTGGTTAATACCTGCAGAACCTGAAATTAACATACCTAATGAAGTAAACACTTGTCCTGTCATATCAACTGCTCTAGTAAATCCACTGGTAATTGCTATAATCGGGTTATAACTTTTTGATTGCAGTATACCAAGTTGTCCAACAACAACTTTGGTCACTGTTCCATCACTATTTTGAACTTCTTGAGTCACTGAACTTGGTGTGATATTAATTGGAATTAATTCATCATTCCGTTGAATCACTAATGTGAGTTCAGTACCTGGAGATGTTTTAATACGTTCTGAAGCCTCTGCAAAAGTTGAAACGGATTTTCCATTAATACTAATAAATATGTCACCACTCTGTATTCCAGAACTTTGTGCTACTGAACCTTCGGTAACATCACCAACAACTGGGGTTGGTTCTGGGTTGCCGAAAAATAATCCCATAGCAATAAATGCCACTATTGCTAAAACAACATTCATAAATGGACCTGCAACTAAAACTACAATTTTCTTGAGTGGCGCTAATGACCAAAATCTACGATTAACTGGAGCAATTTGCATTTCATCTTTACCTTCGTAAATTGATGCATCATCAGCTAAAGCATACTTTTTAGATTCGGAGTCGCTTTCAAGCATGCCTTCTAAAAACATCTCATTACTATTTAAATCGTATGACCTTAATGTTAGTTTCTGTATGATTCTATCCGCTGAATTATTTAAAGAGTTTTCCGAGTAAATGCCATTAATTTTTTGGTTATCATCAAGTGAAATTGAAATTACATCACCAATATTTAATTCAAAGTCTGCTTCGTCTTCTCCTGCCATTTGAACAAATCCCCCAACAGGTATTGCTCTAATTGAATAAAGTGTCTCACCATATTTCTTAGACCAAAGCTTCGGTCCCATACCAATAGCATATTCGCGACACAATACACCAAATTTTTTGGCAGCTAAAAAGTGTCCTAACTCATGAATCGCTACAATTATTGTTAATATTATTAAAAAGATTAGTACGTAAAATACAATCATAACACCATTCCTTTATTTAAAGTAAAATATGTTCTACAAATGTTCTTGCCTGATGGTCAATTTCTAAAATATCATCTAATTGAGGATTTGAAATGACATCATGAGCAAGCATAGTTTGCTCAACAATTTTTGATATCTCAATAAATTTTATTTTATTCTCTAAAAATGCATTAACCGCAATTTCATTTGCAGCATTAAGTACTGTTGGCATGCTACCGCCAATCTTTCCTGCATCTAGTGCTAATTTAAAACAGGGATATTTTTTAATATCAACTGCTTCAAAATGTAACGCACCTAGTTCTATCAAAGATAAATCCATAGTTGCAGGCATGGGTAAACGTTCTGGATATGATAGCATATATTGAATTGGTATATGCATATCTGAAACTCCCAGTTGAGCAAGCATTGATCCATCAACAAACTCTACAAGCGAGTGAATAATACTTTCACGATGAATTATTGTTTCAATTTGACTATACCCCACATCAAACAACCAATGTGCTTCAATAACCTCTAATCCTTTGTTCATCATAGTTGCGCTATCGATAGTAATCTTTGATCCCATTGACCAATTTGGATGTTTCAATGCCATATCAACAGTAACATCTTTAAGTTCTGAATAACTTAAATCTCGAAACGATCCTCCGGATGCAGTTATATGCAGTCTTTTTAATTCAGCACTTGATTTAGCACTTTGTAAACATTGGAAAATTGCTGCGTGTTCACTGTCTACTGGTAATATTTCCACATTATTTTTTCTAGCTGCTTCCATAACAATATGCCCAGCACTAACCAGCGTTTCTTTGTTAGCTAAAGCTATTTGTTTACCTTCATTTATTGCAGCTAGTGTTGGTAATAAACCTACACTTCCTATAACACTATTAAGCACTAAATCAACTGATGATAATGAAACAACATCAACAAGACCTTGATCGCCAAATGTAAACTCAGTTTTTTTATTTCTAAACTCATGTTCAAGCGTTTGTGCATCTGCCTCATACTGCATACAAAGTAATTCTGGTTCAAATACTTGTACAATTTTTCGAGCATAATCAATATTTTTTCCAATTGAACATGAAACCAGTCGAAAAACATTTGGATTGCTGGCAATAATATCCAATGCTTGAGTTCCAATTGAACCACTTGCACCTAAAATAGCTATATGTTTCATATTACTCTCTCCTAAAAAAGCCCTAATTGCGTTGCTATCATCGTGAAAATCATCATGAAAATAGCAACAGCAATAAAACTATCAAATCGGTCTAGAATGCCGCCATGCCCCGGGAATATAGTACCAAAGTCTTTTACTCCAAAATATCGTTTAATTACCGAAGTAAATAAATCACCCAATTGAGAAATTGCAGTCAAGAATACAATACTGACAACAAGTACTATTGGATTATTAAATGGCTGAATGTATGTTGCACCCATTATTAATTCATATGGAACCGGAGCAATAACGAATACCGAGATGAGAGCAAATATTAACCCACCAATTGATCCTTCCCAACTTTTTTTAGGACTAATAGTTGGAGCCATCTTATGTTTGCCAATCAATGAACCAAGTAAATATCCACCTACATCACTACCAAAAGCAACAGCAGCCAAGAATAAAATGTTTAATGGTGAACGAAGATATAAGTATACTAATGCAAAAAACGCAATTCCCACATATAATGTCATAGTAAAGAAATATACAACGCTGTCAATGTGGATATTTTGGTCGAAAATAGGAATTAAAATAAGATATAGCATTATTAGTAATAATACAAAAGGAATTAAATTATAAATAGAATATTGTGTCCATCCTAGAAGCAATATAGCCACTGCTAAAATAATGAAACCAAATATATTCATTTTAAACTTATTTTTTGAAACGAGTTTGGTTTCATAAAAGGCAATAAGCATCACAATGCTAAAAGCACCAATAAAAAGTAATGGTCCCCCGGCAAATGTAATTAATAAGAAACCTATCGTTAAACATATTCCCGTTAGTAAGCGCTGTAAAAAGCTCTTGTTCAATAATTTCATTTTATTCCTCCGCGACGACGATCACGATTTTGAAAATCGATAATGGACTGATAGAATTCAGCAGTTTTAAAGTCCGGCCATAAAGTATCAGTAAAATAGTATTCCGCATATGCGCTCTGCCAAAGTAAAAAGTTGCTTATTCGGTATTCACCACTTGTACGAATAACAAAATCAGCATCTTGTGCATCAGGATTAAACAAATGTGAGCCGATTAAGTCTTCACTTATCGGAAGGTCAGGGTTATCCTTTAACAGTTTGGCAATTTGCTCAACAGCATAAACAATTTCATCCCGACCGCCGTAATTCAAAGCAAAATTAACAGTTAATCCAGAATTGTCTTTAGTATCGTTAATCGCATCTGCAACAGCTTTTCGTGTATCTTCAGGTAATAAGTCCCATCGGCCAATACATTTTATCTTTACATTATTCTTCATTAGTTTTGGTAGGAAATAATCAAAAAATGCCCTAGGAAGGCTCATTAAATAATTAACCTCTTCTTCGGGACGCTTCCAGTTTTCTGTTGAGAAAGCATATAAAGTAATATATTTTATTCCAATATCTGAAGCAGCTTCAATAATTTCTTCAACGGTATCAACACCCTTTTTATGTCCAGCTGTACGAGGTAAAAATCTTTTTTTTGCCCATCGTCCATTACCATCCATAATAAGTGCAACATGATTTGGAACATTACCAGACATAATTATATCTTTCAACTCACTAATATTATTCATCAGCCAAATCCCGCCTTACCAATCTTAATAATTCGTTTACAATCTCTGATTTCATTTTTCTATCCGTTTTAATACTTGCATGAGATAAATCTTCATACATAGAAAGACGTTTCTCCATAAGTTCATCTAAAGATGATTTATTCAACAATGGTCGGATTTTATTATCTGAATCCAACCGTTCTACCAATACTTCCAGTGAAGTATCTAGATACAGTATCAAATCAAAATTATCTTTTATATACTGAAAGCTATCAGGGTGAACAATAATACCGCCGCCGCTAGCTACAATACTATCACTAATATCAGGAATTGATTTGAGTGCATGACATTCCGCTTGACGAAAGAATAATTCGCCATGATTTAGCAAAACATCACCAGTTTGTTGTTTTAATTGCTCTTCAATTATTAAATCTGTATCAAAAAATGCATATCCAGATTGCTGAGCAAACTCAGTAGCAATTGTTGTTTTCCCGCTTCCGGGCATACCAATCAGAATTATTTTCATGCTTCAATTCACCTTAAGTAATTATAACATAAAAGCTCTATGCCTAACAGTATTTCTTTATACTAATTATTATTAGTGGACTCTTTAAAGTTATTTAAAGATTTTAATAGTTGCTCTGTTTGAAAAAAAGTTTCCTGTTCTTGATTGAAACGAACTAATTGCCAACTAATAAAACTGATAATTATAACTACCATTGCAACTATTGAAGACAGCATAAACCCTCGTTTTCTATTCATTAATCACAATCCCCCATTCTAAATAATGCTTGTTTTTATCAATAACTACACATCTTATCAGTCCATCTCCTCGAACAAAAGTTACCTTTTCAACTTCATGCATAAGTATTTGTGTCCCGCTTCCATTCTTGTAGAGATATAAATTATTATTTTTGAATTGAAATAAATATACTGTGTCCTCAAATTTAGTCACTAGATTCCCCTCATTGATATTTATGTCGGCTTTATCATTAACAAGTTTATTAGTTATGGTTGCAAGGTATAATAATTTATCAGTACTTATCGACTTATAATCATCTATTTTTTTAATATATCCTAATTCACCCCAAATTATCAAGAAACATACTATACTTGCTAGCATCATAATACTGCAATCAATTAAAAATATTCCTTGTTTTTTCATTTCAAACATAATTGTTCATCCTCTTGATTCATATTCATCCATAATATACACTTACCTCTTCTATCCATAATGATATCATAACGAATATCTTCATATGTGAAGCTGCCAAAATTACCAATAAATAACTGATGATACATAATCGTTCGTATTCGTAAATTAACAATAACTACCTCTAAACGAAAACTAGCTACTATTAAACTCGCGATAACTACAACCCCTATCAATTGAATTATTGCCATGCTACTGAGTAAACCAGTTTTTTTATTATTCATTTTATATACACCTCAGAAAATCCAATGGGAATCACTAGAACGTAGTGCTTCCCATATATTGAAAAATAAATACTTCCCGCCTTCGAGAAAGTACCAGTTACCAAAGAATGCACTACTATACGCTCTGAACCAAAACTGCTTTTATAAAAATCTATATCCTTTATTGAGATATCTTGGTTATCTAAGAATATTTGATCAGTTTCAATATCTATTATAATAGTATGTGCTTCTCAATTAATGTAAATCCACTCTTCTTCCAAATCTTATTCTTTCTCAACTTTCCCCTCGCTATCTATAGAAAGTGCTTTTCCATCCTGGCAAGTTGCTGACTTTATGTAGCCATCACTTACTAAACGTTCTATACTTGGTGTTGCGTTATGCTGCAAGCGATAACTCTCAACTTGTGCCTGAACAACTTCCATATAGGCATCACAACCCTTACTTTGCAAACCAGCTATATGTTGATTTACATTAGGGATAATCAGTAAAAGCAAAATCACTATAACCATCATAACAATTAACATTTCAATAAGCGTAAATCCAGATTTTTTCTTCATTTTTTCTCCTCCTAAATCATAATGTTTCAAAAACCGATAACATTGGCAAAAATACAGCAATGTAAGTCAATACTAAAAATAATGCAATAATACAAGTTAACAGCGTTTGCAAAAGATTTAATCCCTTGATTACTTTAATAACAATATGTTCGCTTGCGCGCTTACTGTACAAAGCACACTCAGTACCAAGCGTATTATTTTTCAGCGCAAAACTGAGAACCAGCAAAAACTCATCACTATAATAATCACTAATTTCAAACGCTTCTTCAAGTGTATGACCTGCTGTCAAGAGCTTATCTATCTCCGTAACCTGTGTTTGCAGCATACTACTGCGCCTATTCTCACTAATATGTCTAAATGCAGCCAAGCAAGGATATCCATTTGCTAAATACAAACTTAATCGATTAGCAATTTGAATCTGTAAAATCTGTTGCAAATAATAACGAACAACCGGGATATTAAAATAAATCCATAGTTGTTGTTCTCCTGAGAGTAAGCGCATTGCAGCCAATAAGCTAACACAGACTACTGCAAACATAAAAATACAGCCAATCCCAAACATCAATAACTCCAAAGCAGTGAATATAAATGGTTTTTCATTTATCTGATATCCACTTAAAAAAGATTCCATCTGAGGAAACAAAAAGAATGCTACAAATATAAATGAAAGAACCGACATCATTATCAATACTAGTGGATATGTTAATGCTTGTTTTAAGGATTTTCGAATTTTGAGATTATTTCTAATCCATAATAATGCTAAATTCATAGCTGCAACAATATCACCAACCTGTTCACCATGAGTAATATATGCCTGAACCTCTTTATGGAACCTCAAATAACTGAAAACTACCGATAATTGCTCTCCTGATATCAATAAATGTTTCACTTCATCAATATGTTGTCTTTTTATCAACTTACTCACACACAGAAAATCAATTATCAGTTGTTCATTATATCCACTGTTTAGAAAAGTAATATACGTATTCAATAAATTTGCTTGTTCTGATAAAGAGTATTGACTAGTGTTCATACATTACCCCATTCTGCAAGAAATCATTACTTTGCCTTCCGCATGATAAGTATTTTTGTATTTGTTTCGTATCCAAAATAGTAAACTGGCAATACTTATCATTTGTTTTATTGTCAATATGTAGTTGTTGGTATACACTTGCTATCATGGTTGCCATTATCATTTCTTGATTACATTTTAAATCTAATAAACGTTGGACTACCTTTTGACAACTTTGAGCATGAATCGTTGTTATTACCAAATGTCCGGTTAACGCCGCACGAAGTGCACTTTTAGCAACACTACTATTACGAACTTCACCTATAACAATAACATCCGGATCATGCCTTAAGACTTGGGAAAGCATTGCATCATAACTGCGACCGGCAAGCTCATTCACTTCAAATTGCATTACTCCATTAATCTTTTGTTCAATCGGATCCTCGATACTTACAATGTGCTTTCCAAGTTTCAACATATAATTCATTAATGTATAAATTGTGGTGGTTTTACCATTACCGGTTGCACCACTAAAAACCACCAAACCTTGTTCTTGGTGGCACAATTCTTGGAAAAATTTTTGATGACTTTGATTATCCGTCAGATAATCAAAGTCATCATTGCTATTTTGATAATGAATACGCAGGGTCATGAGCTCAGCATCAGCCATTGGCATTACTGCCACCCGCAAATCAATAAGCTGTTCATTCAAATGATAATGCAGGACTCCGGATTCCATAATTGCATTGGCTAATGACATACTGGCAATATACTTAATAAAACTCATGAGTTTTCGCATATCTTTCACAATAAGTTCAGCAATCATAATCATCTTCTTATTACTGCTTCTAACCATTACCCGGCTGCCATTTGCATCAATAATAAAATGAACATCAGCAATTCTATTGTCTAGCAAATGTTTTAATAAGCATTCAAAGTATATCTTAACTTCCATCATTCCACCTCAAACATCTTTTCGCAAAAACAGGATAAAACTAACAAAAAAAGATAAGTTTTTAAACTCATCTTTTTTTATTTACTATATGCATAACTAATTACTGACTGGGCAATTGTGTTATAAGCTTTTTCCCGACCAATAGTTGTTTGACCACCATGGCCAGGATAAACACTGAGATGATCATCAAGTGCAAATAATTTTTCCAAACTCTTTCCCAAATCAACAACACTGCAGAACGGAAAGTCATATCGGCCAACGCCATCTTCAAACAAAACATCACCGCTGAAAATAGCATTTTCAATAATAAAAGTAACACTACCAAGCGAATGCCCGGGAGTCAGCAGGTAATCAATCGTGAAATCACCAATTGAGAACGAGCCTTTCTTTTTCAACAATGCAATACTTTCACTTTCAACAATAAAAACACGTTTAGTAAGCACTGATAAATTTTGTTTTGGATTAACTAACCCTGGTTGATCCAATTCATGAATATATACCGGCACTTTGTACTTCTTGGTGAAAAAATCAACTGCAGCAATATGATCAAAATGACAATGGGTCAACAATATTGCCTCCACCTGTAAATGATTATTTTCAATATAATCAACAATTGAAGGATGCTGCGCACCTGGGTCAATAATCAGTGCCTTATTTTGCTTTGAAAGAATATAGGTGTTTTCCTGCGCATCACCGCAGATAAAACACTTTACTTTATTCATAAGTTGCCATATTTCTAGCTAAGTTTGCAGCTCCCAGCATACCTGCATCATTGCCCAACTCAGCTAATACAATTTCAACTCCACGAGTTGCCGGTTCGAAAACAGAACCATAATAGTATTTTTTGATTTGGTCAATCAAAAATTGTCCGGCACGGCTAACGCCGCCGCCAATAATAAAGATATGCGGATTAGTAGTCGCTGAAATCATACCAAACGTCTCACCTAATACGCGACAGCTGTAGTCAACTGCTTCAAGTGCAAGCTGGTCACCTTTTTTAGCGTGATCAAGCACTGATTTAGCACTAATTTTTTTCACTTCGCGTAAGCTAGATGCTTCCTTACTATTCGCAAGAATTGTATTAGCAACACGAGCAAAGCCAGTTGCAGAAGCAACTGTTTCAACGCATCCGATTTGACCACAGTTACATTTATACATGTGCTCACCGGTTTTCACCACCGGAATATGACCGATTTCACCACCGGCACCATTAAATCCAGATACCACCTGACCATTAACGATGATTCCACCGCCAACACCAGTTCCAAGGGTTACAAAAACAGCATCAGTAGTACCATTTCCGCCACCCATCCATACTTCACCGAGCGCGGCAACATTGGCGTCATTATCAACGATTGCCGGAATTCCTAGCAACTCTTCTAATTTATCCGAAACACTAAAGCCGCCAAAGCCGCCAAGATTTACTGCCACCGGCAAATATCCGGTTTGTTTTTGCACTGGTCCGGGTACACCGATACCAACTGCGTGAATATCTTCTTTGGTTAATTCAAGTTCCGCAAGTTTTGCTTCAATTGACTGAGCCAAGTTTGGTAAAATATGCGCGCCGCTATCTTTACTGTCAGTAGCAACTTCCCATTGATGCTCAATCTTTCCGTTAAAGCTAATAATACCGATTTTAGCCGTTGTACCGCCTAAATCAATACCGATCAATTTCTTTTCCATGTATTTACCTCCGTTCATTCATACGAATATATTTTAGCATACTTTGATACCCTTTGACATAGGAAAAAGAAAATTAAAACCCCGGCGGTACAAGACCGCCGGGGTTTCTTCTTAAAATTGTGTATCAATAGTAACTTCTTGAGTAACTTTAGCTTTTTTGAACACTGCAATATAGCAAAATACTGCTGCTGCAATAAAGAAAATCCAGTCAATGACACCAGAAAATGCCCACGCCATCATTTGATTAGCTGTGCTGCCGCTTAGATAACTAGAATCTAAAAGCATCGTTGTCGAAACATTAGATAACATTACCCAAAACCAAATTGAGCGAATCAGGGCAACAACTGCACCAATAATTGCTAAAACCGGTCCTACAATACTGCGTTTTTCTTTACGCGCAAAAACAAGTCCGACAATCCCTAAAATAAGGATAGCAATCAATACAAAAATAAAAATATTAAGCATATATCCAACCATCGGAATTGCTTGAATTGTTAATACAATTGCTAATATCAACAAGATAACCCGTCCAGCAGGCCATTTTTTTTCAGGAATTAAAACGCTTTGTTGTTCAAATGTATACTCTTCCATGAAAATCACTCCTTCACAATAGCAATATTACCATAAAATTGCTTTTATGTAAATTAAAACAAGCTTTCGGGCCTATCCCGAAAGCTTGTTCAAAATTCCTATAAATAAGGATGCACTGCATCATTCATTGTTTCTTTTAAAGTATTTGCTGACTTATCAAATTTTGCTTGGTCAACTTCGTTGAGATCTAAGGTAATAATTTCTCTGATTCCCAAACGATTGATAACCGCCGGTACACCAATATAAACATCACTGTGACCATATTCTCCATCTAGATATGTTGATAAAGTCAGAATTGAGTTCTCATCATTGAAAATTGCTTTTACAATCCGAGTCAACGCCATGCCGATACCATAATAAGTCGCTTTCTTACGTTCAATAATTTCATAAGCAGCATCGCGCACACTTTCATAGATTCCCTGTAAATCCTCCATGTGCAATTGTTCAGACTCATCAATCATTTGCAGTAATGGTTTTGATCCAACATATACATTCGTCCAGGGAACAAAAGAAGAATCACCATGCTCAGCCATCATATAAGCATGAATATTTCGTGAATCAATATCAATATATTGACCAATCATATAACGTAACCGCGCTGTATCTAATGAAGTTCCGGTTCCGATTACGCGGCTCTTATCAAGTCCAGATGCTTTCCAAGCAACATATGAAAGAATATCAACCGGATTTGATGCAACTACCATAATCCCGTTAAAGCCGTTGGCCATAATCTGTTCAACGATTGATTTCATAATTTTAGTGTTTTTTGCAGTCAAGTCCAGACGCGTTTCACCTGGTGCTTGTGCTGCTCCGGCAGTAATTACCACGATATCAGCATATTGACAGTCCGCGTATGTTCCAGCCCACACTTTCATATTGCTGGGAGCAAAAGCAACACCATGATTTAAATCCATTGCTTCGCCTTCTGTTTTACGAACATCAAGGTCAATTAATACCAATTCATCAGCTCCGCCTTGATTCATCAATGAATAAGCAAAACTCATCCCGACAAAGCCGGTTCCGATCAGTGCCACCCGTCGCACATTTTTTGTAAACATATATTTCACACGCCTCTCTTTTTTGAACTCTTTAGTCTCTTGGGGAAAGAAAAATCGCGAGAAAGATTACTTTTTCTCGCGATGTAATGTAGAACGATTACAGTTTGGACAAAATTTCTTAACCTCTAAACGTTCAGGAGTATTTTTTTTGTTTTTGTCAGTGATATAATTTTCATTATCACATTCAGTACATCTCATGATTATACTACGTTTGATCGCCATAATAGTGCAACCTCCCTTTAATAATTGTCAATTTTCATACTTAACTATAATACCATAGAAATATATGATTATCAATAATTTTTAAAGGATGAAAAAAATTTATTTAGTTGTTTGGTAATTTTGTGCTACCTGATCCCAATTTACAACATTCCAAAATGCTGATACATAATCAGGACGACGGTTTTGATAATTTAAGTAGTATGCATGTTCCCATACATCTAATCCAAGAATTGGTGTTAAGCCATCAGTTAATGGATTGTTTTGATTTGGTGTACTTACAACTTCAAGTTTTCCGTCTTTATTTACAACAAGCCAAGCCCATCCTGAACCAAAACGAGTTTTAGCAGCTGCTTCAAATTTTTCTTTAAAAGCATCAAAGCTGCCAAACGCTTCATCAATAGCTGCAGCTAAATCACCAGTTGGTGCACCACCGCCATTAGGGCTCATAATTGTCCAGAACATAGTGTGGTTCAAGTGGCCGCCACCATTGTTCAATACTGCAGTACGGATATTTTCAGGAACTTCACCAAGACGTGCTACTAAATCTTCAATAGACCAGTCAGCAACAGCAGTTCCTTCAATAGCTGCATTTAAGTTAGTAATATACGTTTGATGATGTTTTGTATGGTGAATTTCCATAGTACGAGCATCAATATTTGGTTCCAAAGCATCATAAGCGTAAGGTAAATTTGGTAATGTAAACATTTTAAAACCTCCAAGTTTCTTTTTATTAATCTCTTTTCACTATTAATTATATTACTTTTCATGTGAATAAAACAACTATTATGCTTACGAAAATTATTTTTGTTAAATTGTGAAGAGGCACTTTCGGCAAAAGCGCCTCTTCTATCTTTCTCCCGAAGCACAGTTCGCACTTCACTACCGTTTAGTGCAAGTTGCGCTTCTAACTCATTCTTGTTATAATTGCAACTGATGAATACCTTTTAAAAGGAGCTGATAAAATGTTTCATCGTAAAGATACCCGCCCGGTTTTCGTCGGCGACGTTCAAATTGGCGGTAATAACGAAGTTGTAATTCAAAGTATGACCACAACTAAAACCCGTGATGTTCAAGCAACCGTTGAACAAATATTACGGCTCGAGGAAGCTGGTTGTCAGATTGTCCGTTGTACCTGCCCGACTATGGCAGATGCTGAGGCAATTGCAGAAATAAAAAAACAAGTGCATATTCCTATTGTGGCTGATATTCACTTCAATTATAAAATGGCTTTGGCAGCGATTGAAGCCGGTGCGGATAAAATCCGTATTAATCCTGGTAATATTGGTCGTCCAGACCGGGTTCGCGCTGTTGTAGAAGCGGCGAAAGCAAAAGGTATCCCGATTCGTATCGGTATTAATGCCGGCTCGCTTGAGCGCCACATCCTTGATAAGCATGGGTATCCAACTGCCGAAGGTATGTTGGAAAGCGCAGAACACCATGTTCAAATTCTTGAGGAACTCGATTTCCATGATATTATCATTTCAATGAAAGCATCTGATATTAATCTAGCTGTTCAAGCATACCGCTTAGCGGCTGAACGCTTTGACTACCCACTCCACCTTGGTATTACCGAATCCGGCACCCAGTTTTCCGGTACAATCAAAAGTGCAGCTGGCTTAGGGACTCTGCTCTATGATGGTATTGGCAGCACAATGCGTATTTCATTAACTGCTGATCCGGTAGAAGAAATTCGCGTCTGCAAAGAGTTGTTAAAAGATTTTGGTTTGGCAAGTAATGTTGCAACCTTGATTTCATGTCCGACTTGCGGGCGTATTGAAATCGATTTGATGAGCATTGCTGCTGAAATTGAAGAATATCTTGAGAAAAATGTGCCAGTTAATATCAAGGTTGCTGTGCTCGGCTGTGCCGTTAACGGGCCGGGCGAAGCCCGAGAAGCCGATATCGGCATTGCCGGTGCAAAAAATATGGGTATTCTCTTCAAGCATGGAGAAATCATCCGTAAGGTTCCGGAAGACGTTATGGTTGAAGAACTGAAGAAAGAAATTGATTTGATGGCTGCCGAAAAGTTAGCCGAGCGTGAACTGAATAAATAAGCAAAAGCGTACTCTTTATGAGTACGCTTTTTTTCTTTTTCTCAATAATCAATAAGTTTTTCATAAGCGAAGAACTCGCCAATATTCGGTCGATCCTGCATAATAAATGCACTGACCTGGCTATAATCGTTTTTCAAGAATACATATTGCATTGGAATATTGCGAAAATGTGTACTTGAGTGAATCGCCTTTATTTTTTGGGTTCGGGCAATTGCTTCACAATGTTGTATTAATTGAGTAGCAACACCTTGGCCCTGAAAATCCGGCGACACAACAACACGATGAATAAACAATACCGACTTATTTTCCTGCCATGGTTGCTGGTGATACTCAGCTGAACTCTTGTTATCCAAAACAACAAAACCGGCAATTTGCTTGGCTTCATTTTGGATAACAAACATGCTCCCAGTCTTAATGTCTGCCGCTAAAATTTCGTAGTTGGGATAAGTTAATGTCCATTGCTCAATCCCAGCTTGCTGCATTTTTTCTCGGGCTTTTTGAAACACTGAAAACACTGCTGCTAAATCGTTTGATTCAGCTCTGCGTGTACTGAACATTATTTTATAGCAAGTTTTTTAATTTCAGCTAAGCTATATTCATTTGGAATAGATGAATATGCTCCGGGTCGCTGAACCACCAATGACGCAAAATAATTGGCAGTGCGAACAATATCCGTCAGTGAATCAAAAGGCTGTTCATATATCTGACTGACTAAAGCACCAATAAAAGAATCTCCGGCTGCTGTGGTATCTACTGCTTTAACCGGAAACGCTGCTACCTGAGCGCACTTCCCGGACTCACATACTAAAACGCCTTCCTCACCAAGGGTTACAATTATATATTGCACACCCATATCAAATAGCGGCCGCAATTGCTTTTGCACCTGTTCGTAATCAGCATAATCGAATGCCTCACCAAGTAACTCTTCAATTTCAGTCTCGTTAGGAACTAAAATATCCGTAACTTGCAATAATTCTTTTGGAATCTCCTTGCTTGGCGCCGGATTTAATACCGTTAGTCGTCCCGCTTTTTTGGCATAGTTGAAAGCAGCAATTATCGCTGCCATTGGCACCTCAAATTGCGCAACCGTAACTGCTGCCGCTTCAATAACCGCTTTCGCTTGGTCAATATCCGCAACATCAATGGCACTATTTGCTCCCGCATAAGTCACAATCGTGTTTTTACCATTCTCCTGAATGGTAATCCACGCTTGTCCCGTCATCTTATCAACAACTTTAACAAATTGATTATCTATATCTTCTTCAATTAACAAATCACGTAAAAGCTCACCATTCTTGTCAGCTCCAAGAGCACCGATAAACGATACTTGGCTGCCCAAACGTTTCATTGCAACTGCCTGATTCAAGCCTTTGCCACCTGCTGAAGTCGCTACGCTCCTTCCAGCAACGGTTTCACCTATCTCAGGCAATGTAGAGACCAGCATACTGGTGTCTACATTCATACTTCCTAATACACATATTTTACTCATTCTGCCACTACTCCTCTCGATTGCTGGTTTCCATTTAAAGAGTACTGACGCTATCACGTTCGACCAAATGTAAGTCAAAAACAATATCTTCCGGTTTAGTCTTACCATCGATGACCGCTGCTAAAATACTATTTGCCGCCGCAGTACCGATTTGGTAAATTGGCTGATGCATTGTAGTTAGTTTTGGATTTAAATATTTTGATAATGGAATATCATCAAAGCCAACTACTGACAAATGTTCAGGAATTTTAAGCCCGCGCTCTAGCGCTGCCTGATAGACGCCTAATGCCATCAAATCATTACAGGCAAATATCGCACTAACTGCTTGTTTTTCCAAAATATTCTTAGTAGCCATATAGCCACCCTCAATCGTCAACTCTGCATGTTCCACAAGTTTCTCATTAAAAGCAACACCATGTTGCTCCAGCGCCTCACGGTAACCCGCCAAACGTTCCTGTAAGTTTCGAATATCAGCATTTCCGGTAATACAAGCGATCTGCTTGTGACCTTTATCCAACAAATATTGAGTGGCCTGATAACCACCATCCTTATCCGCGACCCCAATTGAAGTATAACGTTTCAATACAGAGTGACGGTCCAAAAGAATGAGCGGAATATTTAACTTTGATAAAACCGCTTCATATTGACTATCATTGGTATTAACTGTTGATATTATTAACCCATCAATCGAATACTCCGCAAGCGAAGTAATCGATTGCAACTCTTGCTCAATATTATCATATGAAGTTGATAAAAATAGATTGTATCCTTCTTGATAGAGCACATCGCTAATTCCTTTAGCAATTTCCGAGAAGAACGGGTTAGAAATATCCGGAACAATTAATGCAATTGTCTTTGATTTAGAAGTGACCAGACTGCGTGCAACTTGACTCGGTTTATAGTCCATTTCCTCAACAACTTGAAATATTTTTTGTTTTGTTTTTTCACTTATATGATCAGCCTTGTTGTTCATTACTAAAGAGACTGTCGTGACTGATACATTAGCCTGCTTTGCAATATCTTTTATCGTAATTCCCATTTTGACTGCTCCCATCTCTAATATCTAAATCAATCTTATACTATTTTTGTGAAAAAAACAAAAAATTCAGTACCTTTAAATAAAAACTATGTGTAATAATAATGCTATCCGCTTAGCGCGGTAATAAAATGAATGAAAGCACTAGCACACCTACAATACCAACAATAATTGGTACTGAAGTCCGTTTAATAACTTTCATAGGATTAACATCCATTACTGTTGCAACTACTATGATAACTGCCGCAACCGGAGAAATCGAACGTACTAAGTTAGCTATCAGCTGCATTGGCAACGCAATCATAATACCATCAATTCCTGCGCCGGCAGCAATTCCAGGAAGTAAGCCAATCGTTGCATAGAACATTGCTAAGCCACCGCCGCTTATTAATCCAAGCAGTAATGTTGCCCCGGCAAATGCACCAGATAAAATGACTCCGGCACCACTTAAGTTTTCAACTGAAGCTGTCAACATATCAATAACACCAATTGCTTGCATTCCTTGGGCAAACATAACCCCACCAACAACTAATACAACGACTCTGGTAAATCCTTGACCCATACCTTCAAACATTTGGAATGAATCATCAACTGCTTTTTTCAATGAACGTTTGCGGATTACTTCAATGAGTAATGCTACAACAAATGAAATCAAAGTCAGAATTACTACATTCACTTTGATTTCCGGGAATGCAATACCAGAAACAAGAATTAAGACTAATGGTAACATCGGTAATAAACCATACCATACCGGTGGCAAATCAGTTTTATCAACTTTTACGCTTTCTTCTAAATCATGAACAACAATATCGCCGTCTTTTTTATCCAAATACTTTTGCCAGAAATAATGAGCAACTGCCATAATCAATAAAATCGGAATCGAAATGCTGGCATGAATCGTCACGTAGTCAACTAGACTATATCCTAATGTCTCGGCAGCAATAACATTATCTGCCCCCAGTGGTGTAGGCATAATCGTTGCTGTTGTCGCAATAACTGCACCGGCAGCCAATGGATTGATACCTAAACGTTTTAATAATGGATATAAAATAGCCATCAAGATAACCGCTAAACTTGAAGCACTTGGAATAAATAAAGACAATACATTTCCTAGCAAGAACACAATCGGAATAAAAAGATATTTAGATTTAATTCTGCCAAGCGGCTTAGTCATTGTTTGTACGGCCACTTCATTTGCTCCGATATGATTCATATAAGTTGAGAAACCAAACAAAACCATAACTGTCAATCCGACATTTCCTAACTGAGCAACAAATGTTTGCTGCAATTGTTTAAAAGGATCAATCCAGATAAAACCTGTTGTAGTTTCCGGATCTAAAATTTGATACCCCATAATTGCTGCCGCAAACAACAATACTAACCCTGCGCCCAGCAATACTAATGCCGGTTGATAGTTTTTTATAATTAAATAGGCAGCTGCCGCTACAACTATTAATGCAATTATTATCGCAATCATATATTAACCCTCCAAATTTTTAACTAAATCATTTTCCCTACAGATTCAACAAACCATTTCTGGAATGCCGGTATATCAATATCCAAACAAACCTCTGCATTTGTTTTATCGTGATAAGCCATTTTTAAGTCGGCAATAGTAGCACCACTTGCTGGCCCATTATTATACTCGATCTCAACATACGTTTCTTGAGTTGTAAACAGTTCCGGTTTCACCAAAAATGCAATTGCACATAAGTCATGCATCTTTAATCCGCCACTCTTTAAGCTGCCCCCGCGATAATGTTGAAACAATGAGTAAATCATCTTTCCGGTTTTATTCATAGATTTAATTGCTTCAATCTCAGGTTTAGTAATTAAAGCTGTACTTGTAACATCTAGTCCAACCATTACAATAGGTACACCGCTTTGGAAAACAATTGCTGCAGCATGCGGATCAACATATGTATTAAACTCAGCAATAGTTGTTGTATTCCCGCGTGATAACGATCCACCCATCATAACAATACGTTTAATCTTACTTTTACACTCTGGATACATAGAGAACAACAACGCTATATTTGTTAAAGCTGCAATCGGAACTAAAGTAATCGGTTCATCCGCTTCACTTAATGTTTGGCGCATAGCTTCTACTGCATGCATTGATAGCGGTGCTGTTGTTACTTTAGGAAAATCATACCCTGCCATTCCTGACTCACCATGAATTTCACTGGCATCTTCCAATTCTTTTAACAGTGGCTGACCGCATCCTTTTGCCACCGGAATTGATTGATTAAAAAATTCCATAAGCTTTAAGGCATTGTCAGTTGTCTTTTCAACATTCACATTACCGGCTACTGTAGTAATTAACCGCACATCAAGCTGTTCATCAAAAATCGCCGCTGCAATTGCCACAGCATCATCAATTCCCGGATCAGTATCGATGATAATTGGTATTGGTTTCACACCCATTATATACTCCTCCAACTCATGAACTCGTTTAGTAAAACGTTTTACTAAACGGTTAAAAAAATTTGAAAACAATTGTCTGCAATCACAATTATTCTCTTTGTATTTTGAAGTAAAGCGCTTTCTTCATACTTTCATTATAAGTAAAACGTTTTATCATGTCAATTATATTTTTAAAAAGTTTAAAAAAGCGCGCCTTATGGGCGCGCTTTTTTCTATTTTCCATCAAAACGATTCAGTTTGGCAACTTCTTTCATCCATAATCCTGACTTCTTAATTGTCCGCTTCTGAGTAGCTAAATCTAAACGATAGAATCCATAACGGTTTTTGTATGCATTGGCCCATGACCAGTTATCAATAAAGGTCCATAAATGATAGCCTTTGCAGTTAGCTCCTTCTTCAATCGCCTGGTGTAACCATTCAAGATGTTCTTGAATAAATTCTATCCGGTAGTCATCCTGCACAATGCCATCTTCGCCGATAAAGCGTTCTTCATGCTCAACCCCCATACCATTTTCAGAAATATACCATTCAATATTGCCATAATTTTCTTGAACATTTTTAGCAATATCATAGATGCCACGTGGGTAAATCTCCCAGCCGCGATATGGATTCATGCGTCGTCCCGGCATTTCATAATTATCGAAGAACCACTCAGGTGCAAACGCTTCATCAGCAGCAATCGCCGCTTCTCTTGCTTTCACCCGGCGCGGCTGATAATAATTCACGCCAAGGATATCGACAGTATTATTTTTAATAACAGCTAATTCTTCTTCAGTGTACACCGGTAAATGATCATGTTCTTTTAAAATTGTCATCAATTCTTCCGGGAACTCACCTTTTACCGATGGATCAAGGAATGAGCGGTTGAAGAATAAATCGCAAATATGTGCTGCCTTAACATCCGTCGTATTGGATTCATCACGCGGATATGATGGAGTTAAGTTCAATATAATACCGATTTTTCCATCCAATTGTAATTCGCGATATGCAGCTACCGCCATGCTTGAAGCTAGTTGCGAATAATATGCCACTTGAATAGCGCGTTTAAAATCAACAATATTAGGATAGTGAAATTGGTACATATAACCTGCTTCAACCGGTACAATCGGCTCATTATGTGTAAACCAGTACTTCACTCGGTCACCAAAAAGCTCAAAACATGTTTTAGCATAGGTTACATAAGCTTCAACAACTTCAAGATTTTCCCAGCCACCAATATCTTGCATCTCAATTGGCATATCAAAATGATATAAGTTAAAGAACGGCTCAATCCCCTGAGCAATCAATTCATCAATAACATTATTGTAAAAATCTACTGCTTTCGGATTTACTTCACCACGACCACCAGGAATTAAACGTGCCCATGAAATAGAAGTACGAAAACTATTTAAATTGATATCTTTCATCAGCTGGATATCACTCTTATAATTTTTATAAAAAGTTGAAGCATCGGTTGCCGGAACTTGGTTATGGAACTTATCCGGTTCAATTTGATACCAATAATCAAAAATATTTAAACCTTTACCATCTTCAAAAGCGGCTCCCTCAGATTGAGTTGCACTACTCGCTGCACCCCACCAAAAATTATTGGCAAATTGATATGTTTTGCTCATAAATTTCACTCCTTCATTCTATGCAATTATATCATAACACGCAGACTTTGTTAATTATTTTAAATAACTTTCCTTTTCATTTTTTGAAAAACTAAAAAAGTGCGGCGAGGCTGAGCCTCGTCGCACTTTAAATCTTTTACTTTAAAAAGCTTTCAATCGCAATTTGACTCCAAGTTTCAAAACGATCAAAGGCTGAACGCAATTCTTCCGAGCTCATAAATACGCCTTCTAACTGTTCAACTTCACGAATCGCTACATCGGCTTCACTTGGAACTGTAATAACGCCGATAATACCAATATGATCTTGACTTACTTCATTACTCAAGTCATTAATATACCCTAAAATTCGGTAATTTTCATATTGATAACCTTCATAAGTGGTCTCTTCTTCTAACTCACGAATAATCGTTTCCACAAAACTACCACCGTCAGCCTCATCCATATGGCCACCAGTACCAATACTTAGCAACCCATGTAAACGGGCCTCGCCGCCCTTTGCCAGGCGCTTAGTCACAAAATAACGTCCGCTATCCGCTGCTTGAACAACTGTATAAGGAATTGGTTGGCGGAAAACCGGATTATATTCAGCAGTAAACCGCGGAATATAATAAAAACGCTCTTCTAAAATATTAACCGGTGAATCCTCAATTGCCACTAACCCTTCAGCTAGCTCACTGAGATGTTCAGCTGGTATAACAGCAATAACCTCACCATTGTATTTCTCTTTCAATGCTTTTCGATCCGCTTTGCTCATCGATGTATCACTCCTTATTCTATGGTTTTTATTATAGCACAAAATAACAAAAAAATGCGGTGACATATCTAAATTATGTCACCGCATCACTTACTTATTCAGCAGTTTCGCTCGCTTTTACTTGTTCAATAACATGATCGCGTAAAGCATCTAATGCATTGGCATCAGGGACAAACTCTGATTCAATACTTGGCAGAATTTCCCATTTTTGACTTTCAAAGAAAGCGTTGATTTCTTTCGTAGCTGAATTACTCCAACCATAAGAACCAAATGCCATTGCCACTTTATTACGAGCTTTAAAACCTTTTGCATATGTCATAAAAGCACCGATTGTTGGTAAAATGGTATTGTTTAAGTTTGGCGAACCAACAAACACATATTTACATGTCATTAAGTATGGAATGATATCAGAAATATCATCAGTGTGGGCATGTAAACTGAACATATGATATTCAATACCAGCATCCTCTAATGCTTCTTGTACCGCGTATGCCATTTTCTTAGTAGACTCCCACATTGAATCATAAACGATAATTGCTTTACCATCCTGTTCATGATTTGACCATGAACGATATTCTTCTTGAACGCGCTCAATATTTTCTTTTTTGGTCCAAATTAAACCATGCGCATTAGCAATCATCTCAATATCAAGTCCGTCTACCGCATCCAATGCGCGTTTTACCGGCATTGCATAAGGCATAACAATGTTTGCATAATATTTTTTCAACTCTTCAAAAATGATATCGGTTGGATATTCATAATCAAAACGCTCACTTGAAGCTAAATGTTGTCCGAAGGCATCATTTGAGAACAAGATTTTTTCTTCTGGCATATACCCAACCATACTATCTGGCCAGTGAACCATTGGAATCGTTACGAAATGAAGACTGCGTTTACCAAGGCTTACAGAATCACCGGTTTTCTTTTCAATAACCCGGAAATCATCACGATGGAAATGCAAATGTAAATGTTTAATATCATCTTTTGATGCTATAATTGTAGCATTTTCAGCTGCATCATATAATCTTGGAATTGCTCCGGAATGATCTAATTCCCCATGTAACGAAATAATATAATCGATATCTTTAGGATCAACAATTTTGCTGATACGTTTCATCATTTCTTCAGTATGACTTGCTTTTACAGTATCGATAACAGTAATTTTTTCGTCGATAATTAAATACGCATTGTAAGTAGTTCCGCGTGGTGTAACATATCCGTGTACATTACGGATTTCCCAATCGATCGCTCCTACCCAATAAATTCCCTCACGCAATTGAATTGCCATATTGTGTCACCTCTAGTTTTCTAAAAAATTTAATTGTGAAATTTCTGTTTATCTACATGTATAATTGTACTAAAAGCGTCAGCTGAGTGCAAGAAAAACGACTTCATTCGCCATATTCTTAGCGTTATTTCACTTTTTAGCTCAAAGCCCTTAAATATCATCACCAAATCATTACAAAAGAACCCATAGAAAAGGCGGACTGCCTGGCAGTCCGCCTTTTCCGCTTTCTTTAAAACGGATAAAAGAAATCAATAGTATTGCTGCTCAATGCCGAATTAATCTTAGCACGAGTTATGTTATCAGTATATGGTAACAGCTTTTGAATTGTAGCAATATTATTAATACCACTGAGTACATGCTTGTAGTAATGGTTAAGAGCTGCTTCCGGCTCTTCTTTCAGCAATTTATCAATAATTTGCTCAGCTTTTTGCTTATCTTCATAAAAGCCGATACCATGAACTAGAAAGTACGCATGTAAATAATCAATATTTTCATGATCTTTATTGGCATCAATAGCATTATTCAAAAGCTCAAATGCTTGAGTAATATTTTTTTCAACACCAATGCCTTTATAGTAGCTATGAATCATCTGTGCACTCGCACACGGACAGTAACTTTCAAACTCGGCTGCTTTTTGATAATAGGCAAAAGCCATATTATTATCAACCGCCACGCCCAAACCATGTTCATAGGCAAAACCAATATGCACCAAAGCACATGAATAATCGCCGCCATGAGTGGCATTAGCATCACTTAACAGTGTCAATGCCTGCGGGTAATCAATAGCACTACTGTATAATCCGGTTAAATAAATACATCCTAACCGCATCATTGCAAAACTGCTATTGGTTTGAGCAACTGCCTGCTGGTATAGTGGAATAATCTTATCACTGTATTTGCTAGGAATTCGCTCGTATAAGCTCACCAAGAAATCCAATTGCTCAGCATCATGTAAGGTATTAACCAGTCGTTCTACATCAATAATTGCCTTTTTTATCATATTCAATTCTGAATATGCATATGCACGTTGCTGGAGAATCAAATTATCATTAGGATTATTAGCTAAAAACTGGGTAAAATCAGCAATAGCTGCCCCGAAGTTATCTTGCATAAAATAAACATTTCCACGTCCAAAATAGAGCGAATCAGGTACCATGGAACCAGCCACTTGGATTGCTTTGTTGAATATTGGCAATGCTTCCTCAAGTTGATCGCTATATAGGTAAGAAAATGCTAAGCTGCTCCAACCACCAAGCCATTTTGAGTCATCATTTAAAACCGTCGTTAAATCAGCAATAGCCAATGGATAATCTTCCAAATGATAAGCAATCAAGCCACGACCACCCTGCGCATATGGATAGTCATTATCACTGAGTGTCAAAGCCAAGTCAAAATCAGTAAATGCCGTTTGATAATCATTTAATTCATAATGAACATACCCACGTGTAGCTAACCCCACAGTCCACATTGGTGATGCCGCGATTGCAGTATTTAGATCCTGCAAGGCATCTTCGTAGCGATTCATTTGATAAAGTACCAATCCTCTGCCCGAAGTTGCAAATGAGTAGGTATTATCCGATAGTTCTAAAGCACTATTAAAATCTGCCAATGCTAATTCAAATTGATTGAAATAGTACTCAATATGATAATACGCCCAGCCACGAACGGCGAACCCAAGTGGCCACTTTGGGTTCTCTTCCAGAGCCAAAGTTAAATCTTCAATTGCCAAATCATATTCCTGCTTTTCATGAAAACAAAGTCCGCGCCCGCCATATGCATACCCATAACGCGGTTCCATTTCAATTGCTTTGTTGAAGTTTTCTATCGCTGCGTCATATTCATTCAGCTCATAAAGTACCCAACCGCAGATTGCCAGCCCCAGCAACCACTCCGGATTCATCTGTAAAGCATCTAACAAATCTTCTTTAGCCCGGCCATAATCATCAAGTTGATAATAGGTAATTCCGCGACCGCCAATAGCATAAGCATCTTGATGGTTGCTCAAAGAAACTGCATAATTAAAGTCATTTAGAGCTAAATCATAAACTTCTAGCTCATAATACGCCCAGCCACGGTATGTAAACGCATCAGCACTCCTATCATCTTCAGCCAAAACCCGGGTAGCATACTCAACCGTTTCCTCTGCTCGTCCGGCACCAAGTACTCCAAGCCGCGCCAACCATAACAAAATAAGCGTATCATTATCAAAATCAGCTAATGCTGCCTCTAATAAACGATAAGCTTCATCAAACCTTTGTTCATCTACCAATGCTTTGGCCTCATCAAAAACCTGCTGTAATTCAAAACTCAATGACGTCACTTCCTATTCCTATTTATTATACCACGACACTTTGGTTTAAACATAGAAAAACGAGCGTCCAAGGACACTCGTTTTAAAACTATCTACATATTCCAAAAGCTCTGCAAGCGTTTAGTTATACAGTCATAATATCTTGCTCTTTTTCAGCACTAATCTCATCAATTTTTTTAATATGCGCATCAGTAGCTTTTTGAACATCATCTTGATATCCCTTTTTATCATCTTCAGGAATATCCATTTTTTTCAATGAATCGTTGATATCACGGCGAATATTGCGGATTGCAACTTTCGCCTCTTCAGCAACGGCTTTCACTTGTTTAACTAATTCCTTCCGGCGATCTTCAGTTAATGCCGGAATCGCAATACGGATAATATTACCGTCATTCGTTGGATTAAAACCTAAATTTGCTTTTTCGATTGCTTGTTCAATCTCACCAAGAACACCTTTGTCATAAGGTGAAACAACTAATTGTCGTGCTTCCGGAACTGAAATTTGAGCCAGTTGCGGTAATGGTGTATCAACACCATAATAGCTAACTAAAACCCGGTTTAATACCGTTGGATTTGCACGACCGGTGCGGATTGTAACCAACTCATCCGAAAAACGGTTAATTGATTTGTCCATTTTTTCATTCATTTGATTCATTAATTGTTGTGGCATATTATTTCTCTCCTTATCCAGCAATTACAGTACCGATATCTTCTCCGGCAATTGCTCGTTTAATACTTCCTTTTTCCATCATTGAAAATACAACAAGTTTTAAATTATTATCTTTACAAAGTGTAGATGCAGTTAAGTCCATAACTCCAAGTTCTTTATTCAGTAATTCTTGATGGGTTAAAGCGGTAAATTTCTCAGCAGTTGGATCTGTTTTAGGATCAGCAGTATAAACGCCATCAACATTATTCTTAGCCATTAAGATAACATCGGCATTAATTTCTGCAGCCCGTAATGCAGCAGTGGTATCGGTTGAAAAGTAAGGATTCCCAGTTCCACCGGCGAATATAACAATTCGTCCTTTTTCTAAATGGCGGATTGCCCGGCGGCGAATATATGGTTCTGCGATTTCTTGCATATTAATTGATGAAAGCACCCGCGTTTGCAATTCGCGTTTTTCCAACGCATCCTGCAATGCCAAAGCATTCATAATCGTTGCCAGCATACCCATATAATCAGCACTTGAACGATCCATGCCAAGCTCACTGGCAGTTTTACCGCGCCAGATATTACCGCCACCAACGATAATAGCAATTTCTGCTCCCAATTGATGAGCATCAACAATTTCTTCAGCAATCAAAGAAACAATCTTAGGATCAATTCCAAATCCCAGGTCACCGGCCAAAGCCTCACCGCTTAACTTTAAAACTACGCGATTATATTTTTTCTGCATCATTACACCTCATTAAATATCGATAAAACAGTAAAAAGCTCATAACAAACGCCTGTCTTCCTACAGTAAAGAAATTTTGAAAATGACGGTTTCGCCGTGCCAGCATCTGGACGGCAAAACCTAAACTTCCGTGTATAGTTGTCAGTATCAAACAATGATGTTCTTTTGACTCTGTACACCTCACATTCAACAATTCTTGGAATACAAGCGTTCATAACTTTTTTATTTTATAACAAGTATCTTCAATACTTTATTAACCGCGAACTTGACTCATTACTTCTTCAGCAAAGTCCACTTCTTTTTTCTCAATTCCTTCACCAACACCATAGCGTACAAAGCTAACTACTGTTCCGCCTTTGCTTGCTACATATTTTCCAACTTTTTGATCAGGATCTTTAATAAATGATTGATCATTCAAGCAGATTTCTTCGAAGTATTTACCAAGACGACCTTCTACCATTTTTTCAACGATATTAGCTGGTTTTCCTTCATTTAATGCTTGTTCAGTTAAAATTTTACGTTCATGTTCTACTTCTTCAGTACCAACTTGGTCACGAGAGATGTATTTTGGATTTGCAGCAGCTACATGCATTGAAACATCTTTAGCTACAGTTTCATCGGTTGTACCATCAACAATTGATAATACTGCAATACGTCCGCCCATGTGTAAGTAAGCTCCGAATGCTGCGTTATCATCTTTTGAAACAACTTCAAAACGACGTAATGTAATTTTTTCTCCGATTACGGCAATTGCTTGACTGATAACGAATTCAAGTGTTTCACCATCTACATCTAATGCAAGTGCTGCTTCTAAGTCAGCAGGCTTATTTGCTAACAAAGTGTTACCGATAGTATCAACAAGTCCTAAGAATTTGTCGTTTTGTGCAACATAATCAGTTTCTGAGTTTACTTCGTAAATAACTGCTGTGTTTCCATCAACTTTAATTCCGCAAAGACCTTCGGCAGCAATACGGTCACCTTTTTTCAAAGCTTTCGCCATACCTTTTTCACGAAGTAAGTCAATTGCTTTATCCATGTCTCCGTTTGCTTCAACAAGAGCATTTTTAGAATCCATGATTCCTACTCCGGTTTTATCGCGTAATTCTTTTACCATTTGTGCTGTAATATTCATTTTTTTATTTACCTCCTATTTAGTAAACAAACACCTGTCATAATATTATAAAACGCCCGCAATCTATGAAAATTGGCAAAAATTGCTCAATCACGTATGTTTAGATACGCTCAATCACAATTTTTGCCAATTCTCTACGATTTCAAGCGTTTTCCGACATAAATATCCATTTATTAGTCCCTTGCGGGAAACATTATGAAACTCTTATTATAGGTGTTTGCAAGTGTCTTTTTAAGCTTCTACTTCAGTATTTTCATTCGTATCCGCTGCCTTGTCAATGCTAGCTGCTTCTTGAATTTCTTCTTCAGTTACAGCTCCGCCATCGCGTCCTTCGATAACTGCATCCGCCATACGGCCAACAATTAACTTCACGGCACGAATTGCATCATCATTTGCCGGGATAATGTAATCTACATCATCTGGGTCACAGTTCGTATCAACAATTCCGATAACCGGGATGCCTAAACGACGTGCTTCAGCAATCGCAATACGTTCTTTACGTGGATCGATTATAAATAATGCTTGTGGTACATCAGTCATGTTTTTAATACCGCCAAGGAATTTTTCCAATTTAGCTGCTTCTTTGCGTAATTGGATAACTTCTTTTTTAGGTAACACATCAAATGTTCCATCTTCAGCCATTTTTTCAATTTCGAATAAACGTTTAATACGTTTTTGAATCGTTGGGAAGTTTGTCATAGTTCCACCTAACCAACGGTGGTTTACATAAAACATTCCCGCACGTTCAGCTTCAATTTTCACTGCATCTTGTGCTTGTTTTTTAGTTCCTACGAATAAGATGTTTCCGCCGTTCTCTGCAAGATTGCGAACAAATTCATAAGATTCATCAATTTTCTTTGATGTTTTTTGTAAATCGATGATATAAATTCCATTACGTGAAGTATAGATGTACTTACTCATTTTTGGATTCCATCGACGAGTTTGGTGACCGAAATGTACACCTGACTCTAATAGACTTTTCATTGAAATTACTGCCATGTAATTTCCTCCTTCGTTTTTTCCTCCACTTTTTTCTAAATAGTCTCACCAATAATCGGCACTTGAGCTATGATCCAAAAGTGTGTGTATTAGCCGTTTTTACAGCCTTATTAATTATACGCTATTTTTGCTTTAGCGTCAATGGAAAATACTGAACTCTTGCACATTTATTATTTGGATTAAAAAAACAAAAAAAGCAGCCCGTCGGGCTGCTTTTTTTCAACTTCTCTAAAAATTTTCCAGATTATGCGAAAAGACTTCTGGACGGTTTATAAATGCCTGGCGTAATTTATATACAAAATCGGCATATTCATGAGCACTAAAAATAACATCATCATAGTTTTTCGGATCTTGGCGCTTACCAAAGCAATAAGTTTTGATGCCTCTTGATGTCGTAAGCTTTACTGTTCTCATTTTATTTACCGGTGTTGTATAAGAAACCGGAATTGCCTCAATAGCTATGATATCACTCAGTAGAAATGTATCTTGATCAAAGCTGATTGAAAGCTGATTGATATTCACTAATTTTGGCGTATGTTTCAAATCTCTTTGTTTTTGCGAATATGAGCTGAATATTATAATAGCCACTATTACGCCAACAAAAATGACTGTTGCTAAAGTCATCATCATAAAGGTTGTTAGACCACGGCGAGTATCTAAATCATCCATGAAGATAAAGAACACTAGTAGTTCAGCTACAAGCATAATAATAAATCCAGTAATTAATGGCGTCTTAATTGAAGTTTTGATATTATCGGTCTTTAATTGATATGTTGCCGAAATTGGCTGTGCCGGAGTTGGTGTTGCAGTATCATCTGCAAGCGTTGTTCTTGCTACGGCATCATCGCCAGCGTATAGTGCTGCATTGCCGATTTCCGGACTTTCGTTTTGAATTTCCGTATTAGCCGTTGCCGTAGGTACTTGCTGGTTGAAATGCTGTAAATCTAAATTATCAATCAAAGACATCATTTTTGAAAATTCATCTTTATTTAAGAACGGACAATTAATTGATTTATTGCTGCGTCCATCAGAAATTACTAATTTCCGTTCAACATTTGTTACAATTCCATTAGTACGGTAGCGCGTAATATGAGAAGTAAAATCGTAATTAGCAAATGGATACTCGCCTAAAATTGTATCTCCCTTGCGATAAATAACTCGGTCACGGGTAACCTCTATTGACTTTTTTGGTTTAAAAAACATTGAATATACACAAAAACCAATAAGTATTATTGCTGCAATTACAGCAATAATAATTGGATATAGTCTTTGTGAGTAGCGTGGGAACACCACATCATATAAAAAGAAATAGCCGATACCAATAAAGAATGCTCCAACTGCCAGGATTACTAATCCCCCGCGTATTTTTTTCGCAGCTGTTTCTGCAAATAAATGATTGTCCATGAAAAACCCTCCTATATATCTCCAATATATAGTAATGCAAATTCAAATAAAAAACAATATTATGTTTTCTTTTCACATAATAATTCATAAAAAAGAGAGAGTATATTGACTCTCTCTTTTTAACTATTCGCTTTCATTTTCGTTTTTGCGTTTCTTATTAGCTTTTTCACGAGTATTTTTATCTAATATTTTTTTACGTAAACGGATTGATTCCGGAGTTACTTCACAATATTCATCCTCATCAAGATATTCGAGTGATTGTTCAAGCGAGAACACCCGAGGTCTTTTTAAGACAACTGTATTATCTTTATTTGCAGTACGCATATTAGTTAACTGTTTCGCTTTTACAACATTAACCGCTAAATCATTCTCGCGGTTATTTTCACCAACAATCATCCCTTCATAAACTTCAGTTCCCGGTTCAATGAAGATTGTTCCGCGATCTTCTAAGCCCATGATACTGTATGCAGTAGCTTTACCATTTTCCATAGAAACTAATACTCCGGCACGGCGACCACCAACGTCTTCACGTAATTTTGGTCGATACTCAAGGAAGTTATGGCTTATCATACCGTATCCTTTAGTTAGTGTTAAGAATTCCGTACTGAAACCGATAAGTCCTCGCGAATAAACATGGAACACTAACCGCATCTGTCCTTGATTAGTTGCTCCCATTTGTTGCAACTCACCACGACGTGTACCTAATGCTTCAATGACATTTCCGACATACTCTTCGGGAACATCAATTTGCACATATTCAACCGGTTCACAAATTTCACCATTAATTTCACGTAAGATGACTTGTGGTTTTGACACCTGCAACTCAAAGCCTTCACGGCGCATTGTCTCAATGAGAATTGAAAGGTGCAACTCACCGCGTCCAGATACTTCCCATTCATCAGGAACTTCAGTTTTTTCAACGCGTAAACTAACATCAGTTTGAGTTTCAGCAAATAACCGCTCTTCAATTTTACGGGCAGTAATAAATTTACCTTCACGACCGGCAAAAGGGCTTGTATTAGTTAAAAAGCGCATTTGTAAAGTTGGTTCATCGATATGTAATTCCGGTAAAGGCATATTCTGACCCAACTCACAAATCGTTTCACTAACATTAATATCTTCCTTACCGGCAACGGCAACAATATCTCCAGCGCTTGCTGAATCAATTTCAATTCGTTTTAAACCTTTGAAACCAAATAATTTAGTAATTCTAAACTCAACTAAGCTACCATCGTTACGAACCAAACTTACTTGTGAACCATTGCGAATTGTCCCGTGGAACACGCGGCCAATTCCTATTCTTCCGACATAATCATTATAATCAAGCAACGATACTTGGAATTGCAACGGCTGATTAGCATCAACACGTGGTGAAGGAATATAGTCAACAATTGTTTCAAACAAAGCTTGCATATTATCAACATTTTGATCCGGTTCAGTATTCGCAGTTCCATTTAATGCCGAAGCATAAATAACCGGAAATTCAATTTGCTCATCATTGGCACCAAGCTCAATAAATAAATCGAGTACTTCGTCAACAACTTCTTCAGGACGTGCACCAGGGCGGTCAATTTTGTTAACCACAACTAATGGTGTTAAGTCTTGTTCTAAAGCTTTTTTTAATACAAAGCGAGTTTGTGGCATACAGCCTTCAAAAGCATCTACAACAAGCAAAACGCCATCAACCATGCGCATAATCCGTTCTACTTCGCCACCAAAGTCAGCATGTCCCGGGGTATCCAGAATGTTGATACGATAATCTTTATAATCAATTGCCGTATTCTTAGCTAAAATGGTGATACCGCGCTCACGCTCAATATCATTTGAGTCCATTGCCCGCTCTTCAACATGCTCATTGGCACGGAAGGTTCCCGATTGGCGTAATAATTGGTCAACCAATGTTGTTTTTCCGTGATCGACGTGAGCAATAATTGCTATATTCTTAATTTGTTTCATTAGGTCCAGTCCTATCTATTTAGAATTACTATATCTATTTCAAGTTTAACGGTAATATTTTACCGAAACTCTTACACGATGTCAAAATTATTTTTTTGGTTCCTTTTTCTTAGCCTCATGTTGAATCCAAAAGATTGCTGCAAACATCAACAAGGCAAATACACTCAGAAAATTCATTGAAACTGCCGTATCTCCGGAAAAGTCAATTGCCATACCAAGCATAAATGGTAAAAATCCGGCAATAATGTAGCCTACCGATAAAGCCATTGCCGAATAACTATTGGCGTCATGATGATTGTCAGTCACCTCAATTGGCAACAATAATCCTAATGAGAATAATCCGCCGGTACCAATAGCCAAAAGCAATGCTGCAACAACACTAAGATGCAGAATAATAAGCAACAACATACCTAAAACAGTCAGCGCCGAACTAATATATAAAAATAACATCTTCCGTTTAAATACTGAAACCAACAATGGAAAACAGAAGTTTCCTAAAATTTGTACGGTGGTAAACAAAGTCATAATATATCCTGCCGTATTAGCATCAACACCAATTGACTTCAGATATGGAATAAACCATGCCAGCAACGAATAAAACAGTCCAGACTGCAACCCAAAGTAAATCGCAATACTCCACGCTTCCTTAGAAAGCCACGGTGATTTTCCGCTCGCTTCATCAAGAGCAACCGCCTCTGAAACTGGTTTTACAGCATTACTCCGCAATAAAGGCAATAATGACGCAATGGCAACTCCACCTAAAAGCGCCCAAAAGCCAAGAGCCACACTCCAAGCTCCACCAAAAAATTCTGCAATTGGTAAAGTAAATGCGCTGGCAACTGCAGCCCCGGCTGCCAAGCCAACTGAATAAACACTCACCATCAATGCAGCACGATTAGGAAAATACTTCTTAATCATTCCTGATAGCAACGGTCCGGCAACTGCAATACCAATGCCGATAACAACAGTTGTAAATAATAAAAATAACGTATCAAATGCAAAGAATCGCAAAATTGTCCCGGCGGTTAATAAAATAACTGTCGCCAGCAATAACTGCTCCTGCTTAAAACGCTTCAATAACTTACTCCCGGCAATCGGTGCAAAAATACCCATACATAAAACCGGAATTGCCGTCAACAAACTGGCAACCGTATTGCTCATCCCAAGTGACTGCTGAATCATATCCAGCACCGGTGCCACCGAAGTAATAGCTGGCCGCAAATTCAAAGCTACCAAAAAAATAACTAAACCAACATATAGCGGCTGTAAAATTTTTTTCATAATATCTCCTCTGATTTCTAAAACACCCAAGAAAAAAGTTCACTCTTCCAGTGAACTTTTTTCGAAACTCATTTACACATCCATCATAATCGTTAGTACAACAGGGCGTCTCTTTGTTTGCTTAAATAAGAATTTCCCTAAATGTTCACGAACATCCTGACGAATCGCATTCCATTCTAAACCATTTTCAGCAATCTTATCATTAACTGTCGTAGTCACAATATCACGCATTTGGTCAAGTAACTCTTGTGACTGACGGACATAAACAAAGCCTCTGGTCACAATCTGCGGTTCACCAACCATGCGTTTTTTCTTAGAATTAAGCGTAATTACAGTAATAACAACACCATCTTGCGATAATTGCTGACGGTCACGCAATACTACGTTACCGACATCACCGCTGATATTGCCATCAATTAAAACATCATCCACCGGAACAGTTTCGGCACTCTCATCATAAACACCATTGTTTAAATGAACAACCTCACCATTATCACGAATGAAAATCTGACTGGCATCATAACCTAAACCAAGAGCAAGTTGCTCATGTTCAATTAATTGACGATATTCACCATCTACCGGAAATAAATATTTTGGTTTCATCAAGTTCAGCAACATTTTTAAATCTTCTTGTGCAGCTACACTTGAATTCAATAATTTTTTATCAACGATATAAGTCCGCGCTCCAGTTTTAAAGACCTCATCAATTGCTTTAGCAGCAACAACTTCAGTCCCGGTAATTGCCGGTGAGGCAATTACAACTGTGTCACGATCATCAATTTGAATCAATTTATCAGCACCGGTTGACATCCGGATTAACGAGTTAAACGGAATTCCGGTATTACCAGCTACAATGACAACTAAATCATCACGATGACGCTCAACTTCTTTCAAAGGAATCATTGTTCCTTCAGGCACTTTTAAATAACCGTTTTTCAACGAAATATCAATTAAACGCTGCCCGCGCACACCAGTAATAAATACTTTTTTATCATACTCAACCGCTACATCAATAATATCTTGAATACGTTTAATATCCGTAGCAAATGCTGATACAATAACTCGACTTTTAGCATCATAGAAGTAATCCCCTAAAGCATGTTTAAAGCCTTGATTATTAGCAGCATATCCTTTTTGTTCAACCCCACGGCTCACTGAAAGCAAGGCTAAAACACCTTTCTTCCCAATGTAGCCAAGGTTCCCAATATCAGTTGAATACAATTCGGTTGCATTTTGATCAAAATAGAAATCACCAGTAAATACAATTGAACCATCTTTAGTATTAATACAAATTCCAATCGAATCAGGAATACTATGGGTTGTTTTAAAGAAAAACACTGATTGTCCGCGCTTAAAGTCAATTGCCGTATACGGTGCAACAACTTTTAATTCACCCTTCGGCTTAACGCCCTCAATCTTTAGCATATCTTCCACAATATCCAAAGTCAGCTTTGTTCCATAAACCGGAACCGCTAACTCTTGCATGACAACCGGTAAAGCACCAATATGATCCTCATGGGCATGGGTTAAGAATATCCCCTTAATCCGGTCCTCATTCTCTTTTAAATAGGTAATATCAGGAATAACCTTATCAATACCTAACATCGACTCTTCCGGATACTTTAACCCGGCGTCTAACACATAAATTGCTTGGTCAACTTCAACAACGTACATACTTTTCCCGTTTTCATCAAGACCGCCAAGCGCAAAAATTTTAATCTTTGCCATTATTTTCCTCCTTTTGAAAAATTTATCAGTGTAAAATTGATTCCCAGCCTTCACATATTTTGAAAGCGTTTAACATCAATTTTGCTTTATTTTTCAGTTTTTATAACTTACCTATTATAGCAGGAAAAGACTAAATAAGCAATCATTCAATTCTTTGATGAAAGTTGATAAAGAGTTGCTCTAAAGCAACTCTTTATACTTCTTAACATATAGCTTTTTCACTACCGTAACCAAAACAATATATAGGAGAATTGTCCCGACAAGTAAAGCATAGTAAATTGCCGGTAATGGCTCCATTTTTAATATTGCGCCAATCTCAGTGTATGGTAAGACTGTTCCAATTAGTATACCTAAAGTGGTAAATACAAACATTGGCAATGACGCGCGACTTTGAATGAACGGTATTTTGGGGGTTCGAATCATATGAATAACTAAAGTTTGTGTCCATAGCGATTCAACGAACCAACCAGTATGGAAAAACGCGGCAAATAAGAGCTGTTGTTCTGAATTTATACTGCTGTAACTGCCGCCAACAAACAACGGACAAAGTACAAAGAAAAGCATAATAAACGTAGTTATATCAAAGATCGAACTGGTTGGTCCCAGCCAAACCATATAGGATTTAATCGACTTAGCATTCCAATCACGCGGCTTCACTAAAAACTCTACATCAACGTTATCCCAAGGAATTGCTGTGCATGAAATGTCGTAAATAAGATTAAGAACCAATATCTGAATTGGCAACATTGGTAAAAACGGTAAAAAGATACTGGCAATAACAATTGAAAATATATTACCGAAATTTGAGCTTAAAGTCATCTTTATGTACTTAATAATATTACCGTATGTTTTGCGCCCTTCAATGACACCGTCTTTCAGCACCATCAGATTTTTTTCCAACAAAATAATTGGCGCCGCCTCTTTGGCAATATCCACAGCAGTATCAACTGAAATCCCAACATCCGCCTGTTTAATAGCAGCGGCATCATTGATACCATCCCCCATAAAACCAACAACATGTTTATTACGGCGCAAGCTTTCAACCACTTCTACCTTTTGTGTCGGTGAAAGCTTAGCAAAAACATCAACCGTTTCAGTCGCTTTATCCAATTCTTCCTTAGACATTCGAGCAATGTCCGAACCAAGTAATATTCGGTCTACATTTAACCCCACTTCATGACAAACGGTTTTTGTCACCCCATCATTATCGCCAGTCAAGATCTTAACCTGAACCCCATATTGCTTCAAACTGGCAATTGCAGTTTTAGCACTATCCTTCGGCGGATCCAAAAATGAAAGGTACCCTAATAAAACCATTTCGCTTTCATCCTGAACACTAAAGGTATCTTCAAGAGCCGGCTCATTTTTATACGCCAACCCAAGCACCCGTAATCCATCAGCGTTATATTTAACCACCTGAGCAAGTATTTGTTGCCGCAGTTCATCAGTCAAATTCACGGTTTTCCCTTCAGATTCAACTAAGGTACAAACACTTAACATCTCTTCAATAGCACCCTTGGTAATTAAAATACGTTGCTGCGAATCTTTAACAACAACACTCATCCGCCGCCGGGTAAAATCAAATGGAATCTCATCAACCTTAACAAATTCTTTATATTGTTCAACTTTATCCTGCTCTTGAGCATAATCAATAATTGCTACGTCCATTAAATTCTTTAACCCGGTTTGAAAATTACTGTTTAAATAGCCATATTCCAGCACTCGGTCACTCTCATCACCATTTACATCATACGCATGCATCAAAACAACTTTATCCTGAGTAATTGTTCCGGTTTTATCAGTACAAAGCACATCCATACCACCAAAATTCTGAATTGCATCAATATTTTTGACAATCACTTTCTTCTTCGAAAGCATAACCGCACCCTTAGCAAGATTAGTTGTAACAATCGTCGGCAGCATTGCCGGAGTTAAACCCACCGCAACCGAAAGAGCGAACAAAAAGGCATTAAGCCAATCATTTGAATGAATACCATTAAGCACAAAAACAATCGGTACCATCACCAACATCAAGCGAATTAATAACCAGCTGACTGAATTAATCCCTTTGTCAAAACTCGTAAGCGGCGGTTTCTCAGCAATATCCTGAGCCACCGCGCCAAACATCGTTGTATCACCAATATTAACAACCAAGCTTGTTGCTGAACCACTAATTACATTACTGCCCATAAAAGCCACATTGCTTAAGTCCAGTACATCATCATTTTTATTACTATCAGTTGCAGCATACTTCTCTACCGGTGTACTTTCACCAGTAAGCGGTGCTTGACTAACAAACAAATCCTTTACTGAAATAAGCCGAACATCTGCAGGAATCATATCACCGGCAGAAAGCACCACTAAATCACCAACAACAATTTCCGTAATTGGCACCTCAGTTACTTTGCCATTACGCATTACATCTATCTTGGTTTTCACCATTTCATTCAATGAATCTGCTGACTTTTTTGAACGATATTGTTGCACAAAACGCAACGTACCGCTAATAAAAATCAACACCAAAATAATGATTACCGTGGATGGATCTTGTTGCCCGGCAGGTGCCAGCAACACATTGGAAACAAAAGAAATAATTGCCAAAACAAATAACACAATCGTAAACGGATCAGTAAACGCCAGCAAAAACTGCACTATCGTTGGCACCTTACGCTGATGTGTCAGCCGATTTTCACCATATTTCTGGCGCATCGCCAAAACCCGGGCATCATCAAACCCCGACTCGCTATTTTGATATTCAGTAAGCAATGCCTCGCTATCAGCACTAGCTGCATGAAATAACTGTGCCATTGCTGATTGATTTAATTGCCGTTCCTTATTCTCAATATCAGCTTTACGACTCATAAAATCCACCTCTTCACTATACATCTCCATTTTACTACTGAATTTCATACCCAACAATTGATTTGCCTTATTCTTTTTTGAAACAAAACAAAAAAGCGATGCGGTCATAAACCGCATCGCTTTCAAAATTCTTATAAAGATTATAGTAGCATATATAAGATCATTCCAGCAATTCCCGCCAGCCAAATATAAAGCGAAACAAATTTACAACTGGTACTATATGAGCTTAGCTTGGCAAGCCATTTTTTCCGTACCGGATAACAATTAATTAAAAAAAGCAGTATACTATTTTCAATACAGTCAAATAACGCTCGCAGCAGAACTAAACCAATCAAACACCAACTTACTATACCACTCATATTAAATGCTCTAACGATCACCAATTGAACAATTAAAAAGCAAACAATAAAAACATAATCAAGCAGCCAGTAATTCTTATATGCCTTCCGACCTTCTACACCAAGCCGCGAAAATGTTTCATTTATTTCTGTCTCGGAATAACAAAATCGCATATCCAACAACCGAAAGTTAGCCTCAAACTTACGCAAACCAGGGATACCATGTGGAGTAGCATACATTATGAATAGACAAATTAAAAAACCAGCTATTCCAATATATATAATAATATTCATAGTTACCACCATTACCTTCGCCACACTTGTAGCGGTTTATTAAAAATAGTATACTAGAACAAACAACAACACTCAAACAAGTGCTACAATTTTCATGCCTTTGTAGCCTTTATGAAAGGAATGAGTATTATTATGTTAATTAGCAGTAACCCAACAGCAATTCAATCACAAACATGGATTATTGACACCTTACTCGCTTTAATGTCCATCAAAAATTATAATGAAATAACCGTATCTGAAATATGCCGCAAAGCAAAATTAGACAGACGCACGTTTTATCGTAATTTTAATTCAAAAACTGATGTTCTTGATCATTATATTACTACGCTTGGAAAAGAATATCTAAATGCTCATCAACAAATTGACGTCACTAATGCTCTCGCTACCGCGGAAGTTTTCTTTCGTTTTTGGCAATCACATACTAGTTTCATCACAAACATTCAAAAAAGCGGCCTGAGTAATTTTGTGTTCAAACAATTCACTGCATTTACCAAAGAAAACATTGAAATTTTCACTGATGATAAATTACCCCAATTGGTAAATAAATATGTATATTCTTATCGAATTGGTGGTTTTTGGAATATCATGCTCACTTGGATAACTGATGGTTGCAAACTTTCTCCGAATCAAATGGCCACTATTTTTCAAGAATATTGTTAATATATTAAACAAAAAAGCGATGCGGTCATAAACCGCATCGCTTTCAAAATTCTTATAAAGATTGTGCCACGGCAGTCAACTGCGGAACAACTTGTTTTTTACGTGAAACAACACCTGGTAGTTCAGCGGTGCTATTATGCAAAAGTACTTTAAAAGCATTTTCCACTAACTGCGGTGTATTACCGCGAGTAATTACGATTGAATTACTATTAATAATATCAGTAACCAAAACCACAAACTCATCTTGGTTAGTTGAAATCAAATGGGCATCCATTGCTGCCTTGATTTGCTTTGCTTGATTCATAATCGCATCAACATCAATAACACTGATTTGTGAAACCTGAACACTGAATTTACCCATTTCAAATGGCTTGCTGTCAATATGAATCAATTCATCCGCAGTTTTATCACTTAAATCCGCACCGGCTTTCAACATATCCAAGCCATACACTTCTGCACTTACGCCAGCGATTTGCGCCAAGCGATCAGCCACAAATTCATCATCAGTCGTGCATGTCGGCGATTTAAATAACAATGTGTCCGAAATAATCGCTGATAACATTAAGCCGGCAATTTCCTTTGGAATTTCAACGCCATTTTCTTGATACATTTTATATAAAATCGTAGCCGTACAACCAACTGGTTCAGCACGGAAGAATAATGGTTCAGCCGTTTCAAAGTTCGCAATACGGTGATGATCAACCACTCGACGAATTGTCACGTTTTCAAGACCATCAGCACTTTGATTGCGCTCATTATGATCCACTAACATAACCGTATCGGTTTCCTTGCTCACATCACCAACAAGACGAATGTTTTCCACACCGAAATAATCTAATGCAAAAGCCGTCTCCTTGTTAATTTCTCCTAAACGAACCGCTTCAACCTCATTACCTAATTGAGTCTCTAAATATGCTAATGAAATAGCTGCCGTAATCGTATCCGTATCCGGACTCTTATGTCCAAAAATCAATGTTTTTGCCATTTTTCTCACTCCTATTATAAAATCATTCGGGAAAATCCCTGCGGTTTGAGCCCCTGCGCAAGCGCGGCACTCAAACCCAAATATCATTCTTCATCATTTTTCAAAGCCGCAAAAGCTTTAGCAAAAGGATTATCATCCTTTGGCGGCTCAGCCTTCTTGCTCTTCTGCAAGTACTTCTGCACTTCACCTTTAGAAGCCGACTTCTTGCTCTGCTCGCTATTGCGCCGTTTTTCAAACGCCGACAATTTTTCGCGATAACCGCACTTACATACAAAGATGCGACCATCACCCTCACCAAACAATTCCAGCTTTTTATGGCATTCCGGACAACGCGCATTGGTTAATTGCGATACCCGCTGGCGATTGCCGCATTCGCGGTCAGAACACACCAGCATCTTCCCTTTTTTACCATTTACTTCCAGCATCGGCTTACCACAATCAGGACACATTTTGCCGCTGATATTCTGATGCTTAAAGTTTTTATCCGAACGCTTAATCTCACTCACTAAAGTTTGTGCGTATTCACGAATATCGCGAATAAAAACATCTTTTGATAATTTACCTTCAGCAATTTCAGCGAGTTTCTGCTCCCACTGTGCTGTTAATAACGGCGATGTTAATTGCTGTGGTGCTAAGTCAAGTAATTGCCGGCCCTTAGGGGTAATGCGAATGCTTTGCCCCTGGTGCTCAATAACAAACGATGAAAATAGTTTTTCAATAATATCAGCACGTGTTGCCACTGTACCAATACCACCCGCTTGTTCCAACTGACTTATCAAGTTTTTATCATTGCTGTTCATATATTTTGCCGGCCGCTCCATCGCACTGAGTAATGTTGCCTCGGTAAAATATGCCGACGGTTTGGTTGTCCCTCTCGTCTCTAACAGAATAACCGGCTTCAACTCGCGCCCAATTTGTAATTCTGGCAGATTTTGTGTTGCATCTTTATTTTCATCATCAAGCTCCAAACCACTATAAGCTTGCTTCCATCCCAGCGCAAGCACGCGTTGGCCGCGAGCGGTAAAAAGCTCCTCACCAATGGTTGCCTGCATACTGGTTTCTTCATACTCATATGGTGGTAGCAGAACTGCTAGAAAGCGACGAACAACTAAATCGTAAACTTTACGTTCACGATCGCTCAGTGCTGCCAGATTCACCGGTTCTTCAGTTGGAATAATAGCGTGGTGATCGGAAACTTTGGCATTATTTACAAAGCTGCCGCCTTTAATCGGCTTAGCAAGAATTTGTTGCGCCAGTTTTGCGTACTGCGCTTTGCCGCAGCTGCGCAAACGATCTTTCAACGTTGGCACGATATCATCGCTGATGTAGCGCGAATCAGTCCGCGGATATGTAAGCACTTTGTGGTGTTCGTAAAGCGATTGCATGACTGATAAAGTTTCTTTAGCTGAAAAACCGAATTTTTTATTGGCATCCCGCTGTAACTCAGTAAGATCATACAGGTTGGCAGCAAAGGTTTTCTTCGCCTTCTTATCAACTTTTTGGATAATCAGCGGTAGACCATTTAACTTTTTAAGCAAACTACTAATACGTTCAGCATCAAAACTTTGCGTACTTTTAGTTTTGCTATCCTGCCAGGTAAACAATACTTGCTCGGCTTTTGCCTGTAACCCAAAATAATTCTTAGGTTCAAATGCTTTTATCTCATCTTCACGAGCAGCAATCATTGCCAAAGTCGGCGTTTGCACTCGCCCGCTTGATAATTGGGCATTGTACTTTGTGGTTAATGCTCTTGTCGCATTCATACCTACCAGCCAGTCCGCTTCACTGCGGGCAACTGCTGACATATAAAGCGGTTCATATTTTCGACCATCCTGTAAATGGTTGAAGCCATCTTTGATTGCTTTATCAGTAACTGATGAAATCCACAATCGTTTAATTGGCTTCTTGACCTTAGCTTGCTCAATAATCCAGCGTGCTACCAGTTCGCCCTCGCGTCCGGCATCAGTTGCAATAATAATACTGTCAACATCATTACGTTTCAATTGACTTGCTACAGCATGATATTGCTTTGTCGTTTGTTTAATAACTACCAAACGCATATCTTTAGGCAACATTGGTAAATCTTCCAGCTTCCATTGCTGATATTTCTTATCATAACTTTCAGGGTCAGCAAGTGTCACTAAATGGCCAAGTGCCCAAGTAACGATATATTGTTTGCCTTCTAAAAAGCCATTTCCCTTTTGATTACATCCCAGCACCCGGGCAATATCCCGAGCAACTGAAGGCTTTTCTGCCAGCACAACTGCCTTTGCCATCTATGCAACCTCCTTAACTACAAATTTGATTCCACATTATTATACGCTATTTTCATTTTTTTTCCTAGTGATTGAAGGAAAAAAAGCAGCCGTCGGCAACGGCTGCTTTTTCAAATTTTCCTACAAAGTCCGGTGTTGGTAAATCTTGAGTGAAATCACCAATGAGATTGCGGTTATAAGTGCGGCGATAACTAGGCCACCAATACCAAAAATCAGTGGATCAACCTGTAAACTGAAAATCATATCCAAAATCCAGTAAAGATTGAAGTATTTAAAGATAACTGCGCCAAGCATGCCAATAGCAAAAATGACAGCTGCAGTTGCATACATAATCGGAATACATTTCGCATAACCGAATTTGAAATACAGCGGCAAACAAGCAGCAACATAAATAACGTAAAGCGTTGTTAATAACATATAGCCAACAAGACCAATGCTTGTCCGCGGCATTATCATTGAAAGCAAATAATGACAGACAACATCAATAAGCGTGCATACCAGAAAAATACCAATTGCAGTGAGATAACGTCCGACTACTACATTGCTTTTACTGACCGCCGCAAAGTTCAGCACACTTACACCTTTATCCTCATTCTGAAACGGATAAAAAGCCAAAATAATTGGTATTATAACATACAATGCACCTAAATTAGTTGCCTCATAAATGATAAAAATAAAAGCAAAAACCATAAGCACACGCCGGTTAGTAAATGACATACTATCAACCAACATACTTTTTCCAATCGTTTTCATTATACATGCACCCCTCGCTTTTCACGTTCATAGAAGACAATAATTGCATCTAGATCAGCAGTATCAATAACAAACGAAGCATCAAACAAATGCATATCTTTAGCCGCAATCATCGCCTCAAAACCAAATTTATTTTTTCTAATACCAATACAAGCCTTTGTCTGTTCGGCATTCATAATCTCAGCCTCACCCTTTACCACACAGAACTCTTCCTGTAAAGCAAAGGCTTCTTTAGAGAACACAATTGCTCCATCATCAATAAAAGTAATATAGTCAGCAGTTTTTTCCAAATCAGAAGTAATATGTGTAGAATACAGCACGCTATGCTCACCATCAGCAATATACTCCTGCATAAGTCCCAGTAAAGTATCGCGCATCACCGGATCCAAACCACTGGTCGGTTCATCTAAAATTAAAATCCGCGTATCACGGCTGAGTACTGCTGCTAACATTACCTTCATTTTCATACCGCGGGAAAAATCCTTTAAAATTTTATCGTCCGGTAATTGAAATTGTGCTATATAATGCTGAAACCTCTGCTCATCCCAAGACTGATGCAGATGTTTCATTAAGAAGTTAATATCTTTAACAGTCCAAGCCTCAGAGAAAATTGATGTATCCGATACAAAACCAATAGCTTCCTTTGCTGAAATTTCAGCTTTAGCAGTATCATGGCCAAATACTTCAATAGTGCCGCTATCAACTTGTAAGGTATTCATTATTGCCTTAATCGTCGTCGACTTACCGGCACCGTTTAAACCGACCAATCCCATTATATAGCCTTGCGGTAATGAAAAACTCACATCATTAAGCGCAAAACCTTTTAATTGTTTATTCACATTCGTTAATTGCAAAGCATCCATATCAATACTCCTCCTTCATTAATAATTGAATTGCTTCAAGAAACTCCTCTTCACTTAAACCGGCCAGGCGTGCATATTTTATTGCTTCGCTGATTGCCGCTTCCGTTTTAAAACGGAAATCCTCAACCACTCGCGCCTGATCCAAAGTTACAAAGTAACCCTTTCCCGGTGCTGCCTTAGCAAGCCCCTGAGCCTCAAGTTCAGCATATGCCCGTTGTGTAGTAATAACACTCACCTTTAATTGCGTTGCTAATTGCCGGATTGAGGGCAACATCTCACCATCCGCCAAAACACCAGTCACTATTGCCTCACGTAATTGTTCCTGAATCTGATCATAAATCGGCATCCCGGAAGTATTTGAGATAATAATTTTCATACCATCATTCCTTTTTCTGTCACTACTGTTTATATACATTATATACAGTTATCCAAAAAATGTCAAATAAAAAAGCGTTTATCGCAACTAGACGCTTTAAGAAAGAACAAAATATAGTATAATACATATAATTAAAACGCTGAGGAAGGATTATATAAGATGAAAATAATAACTGTTTGTGGCAGCTTAAAATTTAAAAACAAAATTATGCAAATTACTGAACAAATGACATTACAAGGTAATTGCATGTTAAGTATTATCTATCCAACAATTCAAACCATTCACACATATAATAAAGCTGATAAAGACTTATTTGGGGACATGCACAAAGAAAGAATTCGATTATCAGATGCTATTTTGGTTGTTAATATTGATAATTATATTGGCGAAAGTACTCAAAGTGAAATTGAGTTTGCCCAAAGTCTGGGCAAAGAAGTTATTTACTTTACAGACTTATAAAAAAAAGCGTTCATCATGAATGAACGCTTTTTAAATTTTCCTCATCATACCGCGCAAGCAGCAATGGTAATCCTTTTAAAATCCAGAAATCACCACAAACTTGTCCGCTAGACATACCACCGTGACTAAAGTCGGCAACATGAACATTCACTCCGGTATGCAACGGCTCGCCAATCAACATTTCCGCAGCATCAAACAACGCCTCTAAAAACTCGGCAAGATACTCAGGCACTCCCTGTTCAGCAAAAAACATATACAATTGCCGCCATAAATATGGGTCACCACGCAATCCCCACTGCTGTGGTTCGGGATAAAACAACTTTTCAGCTTCCATAAACCAGTCACCTACCTTATTTCATTATAACATGACAATCTATTATGAAAAATCAATCTAACCCAATCACATTTCTTCGATATTCTTGACTCTCTAAATACCGTTTGTACAACATCGCTAGAACTGAATCTTCAAACTTTATCGCTTCTACACCGTTATCAATCGACATCTCATAAACTCTTGCATACTCATATCCAGCAATTAATGGTGAGTGTGTTGCAATAATAAACTGACAATTTTGCATTTCGGCAAGTTCATGCATTAAGTTTAAAAATACAAATTGTGAGGCTGGAGATAATGCCGCCTCTGGCTCATCTAAAATATATATCCCATCTTTAACAAAATAACGCTGAAGTAATTTCAATACGCCTTCACCATGTGAACACTGATGCATACTGTAATTTTCATCATCTTCAAAATATTCATGTAACTTAGTTTCTAATGTGTATAAGGTTTCTGAACGCAAGAAAAAACCATCCTTCGGAATGAATAACTTTGATAATACAATATCTTTATACAACTCAGAATGAGAATCGTAAGTAGAAAACATAACATTTTTATTGCCACCTTCTGGATTGAATCCAAGCGAAATAGCAATTGCTTCAATTAACGTTGATTTACCAACACCATTTTCTCCTATGAAAATCGTAACTGCTTTATCAAAAACAATATTATTAAGGTTCTTAACAACAGGTAAATTAAACGGAAATTTTTTAAAATCAATACTATTGTCACCTCTTATTGAAACTCCCTTTACATAAATCACATTACTCCTCCTAAATCACGTTCAATTCTACCTTTATTATATCTGATTATTTTCTTGAATAAAAGCAAAACCCGGTCGGGAGCAAATGGCCCGACCGGGTTTATTATTCATAAAAAAGGATATACTCAAAATCATTTTTTGGTTCAATAAATGCTTTAGTTGAACCAAGTTTAAATGATAAGTCATTAATTGTTGCTGGTGCGTAGTACGCTAAAACAATCCTCTCCTTAAAAATTAAATAAGCCGGTCGGGAGCGAGCCCGCCGGCTTATCAGCTATTTCAATAATGCTTCCAGTTCATCCAAACGCTCTTTAAACACTGCCAATGCTTCAATAACCGGCTCACTGGTTGTCATATCAACACCAGCTTTTTTCAGCACTTCAATAGGAAAGTCTGAACTACCAGCTTTCAGGAATCCTAAATAGGCATCCACCGCCGCTGGCCCTTCGTGCAAGATTTTTGCGCTCAAAGCGGAAGCTGCACTAAATCCAGTAGCATACTGATATACATAGTAATTCATATAAAAGTGAGGAATACGTGCCCATTCAAAGCCTATAGCATCATCATAAGTCATGGCTTCACCATAATACTTTTTATTTAATGCAAAGTAATTCTCTGTTAAAAATTCAGCTGTTAACGCCGTTCCCTCTTGATCTGCTTTATGGATTAAGTGCTCAAATTCAGCAAATTGAGTTTGTCTGAAAATCGTACCCTTTACGCCATCAAGATAATGATTGATGATAAAAGCACGAATGCTTTTATCATCATATTTTTTCAACAAATAATCAGTCAGTAAATTTTCATTGGTTGTTGAAGCGACTTCGGCAAGGAAAATACTGTAATCACCATAAATGAACGGTTGATTTTTACGTGTATAATAACTATGCAGACTATGACCCAATTCATGTGCCAAAGTGAAAACATTATCCAAAGTATCTTGCCAGTTCAGCAATATATATGGATTTGTACTATATACTCCTGATGAATAAGCACCACTGCGCTTACCAACGTTTTCCAAAACATCAATCCAGCGGCTAGCAAAAGCTTCTTTGAGAATAGCTTGATATTCAGCACCAAGTGGCGCCAATGCTTCAATAACAATCTCCTGCGCTTCTTCATAAGTAAACTTTAAATCAACATCGGCAACAACCGGTGTATATAAATCATACATCCGTAAATCATCAAGTCCCAACATTTTTTGACGTACACCAACATAACGATGCAATAAATCAATGCGCTCATTGACAGCGGCAATCAATGCTTCATGGACTGTTTCAGGAATATGATTATTAAACAAGGCTGCGTGGCGTGCTGATTCAAAGCCACGCACCCGTGCACTGAAATTGCTCTTCTTTATTTGTCCGGAAATTGTTGTTGCAAAAGTATTTTGCAACGCTTGATACGCGGCATAAACGCCATTGAAAGCCGCGCGACGTACGTCGCGGTTGGCACTTTCAAGGAAGGTGCCGTAACGGCCATGAGTAATTTCAACTTCCTGACCATCTTCACCAATAATAGTAGGAAACTTCATATCAGCATTATTCAACATCATGTAAGTATTGCTCGAGGCACCAAACACTTCGCTGGCCCCGGCAAGCAATGCCTCTTCCTTATCGCTCAAAGTGTATGGCCGCCCCATCGTCACTTCTTCAAGCAAATGGCGATATAATGCTAAATCGGCATTCTCATTTATAAATGCTTCTAAACGATCCGGTTCAATTGCTAAAATTTCCGGACTTAAAAAGGCCATACTGCTGGCAGCGCTTGAATACAAACTTCCAGCTCTGGCATCAAACCCCTGATACACACTATTGGTTGTATCCTGATCATTTTTCAAACTGGCGTACACATACACCTTGCCAAGACGATCAAATAACTCATCTTGATAGCGCAATACCGCCAATAATTGTTCGCTACCTTGATTCAATGTTCCGACAAATTCGGCTGCTTTTTCAATGAAGGTTTGCAAAGCCGCAAATTCATGCTCCCAGTCCTCGTCGGTCTTAAAAATAGTTGTCAAATCCCAAGTCAGCGTAACCGGAACCTGATCACGCGTTAATAATTCACTCATTAGCGTTCCTCCTTTAGTTTATATGGTTTTTATTGTAGCACACTTTCATTTTATTTGTGAGAAAATCGCAATAAAAGCCATGCCCTTTGAAAGGGCATGGCTTTTTCTAAATCTGAGCAGTCATTTATTTCTTTTTTTCTATCAAATAAAAACTAATCGGCCGCGTCTCACTTTGGATAACAATATGATGCGGCGTATCAGGAATATAACGAATTTCAACCATACTGCCTGGCATGTGAGCAAAAGCAAAATCCTGCATTTCCAAAATATCAATCCAGTTTGAAGTATATTGATAGCGAACTGTTTTGCCATCCAATTCATACTCAAGATCAATAAATAATTGAATCGTATTATTGCTCTCATCTGGTAAATACGAGTGCCGATCATGAACCAATGCCTGACAAATCTGACCGCCAGTGGCAATCTCATTCATCCGCCGCTTCCCCTGTATATTTAAAATAACCATAACCGCAACTGCAATAACCACAACTGCAACCAACAGTAAAACTGCCATATCCACGATGACCACTCCTTCCTACATACTATATCATTTTTATGAAGAAATGGGAACGATGATGAAAAAGAATCTACCAAGATAGATTATTTTTACGATTATTCAATTACTCAACTTTTCTTTTTGATGCAATTATAGCAGTAACCAGAGCAGCTGCAACTAATACTGAACCTACAAGCAAGTATTCATAGACTGTTTGACCTGTTTGCGGTAATTCAGTATTGCCACCTCCATTACCATTGGAATTATTCTCACTGCTGTTTTCGTCCGGGCCTGTTACAAAGGAACCAATTTCAAAATAGGTTGTATATAGTACCGGATCCAAGCGACCACCTGTGCCATTGGCAACTAAAGTGTATACTCCTGATTGCGTTAAATCAGCACCATCAATAATTAATTGTCCATCTTGCAGTGTAGGCATAACATTTATTTCTATTCCATCAGGCTGAGTCAGAATATAAGAAAATGTCATTCCATAATCAACAAATTGATTATACGCAGGATATGCAGCAAAACTATAATCGGTTTCTAAAGGACCAACCGAAGTTAGATTCAAAGCACTTGTTTGATTAGAAAATCGAACAAGTGTAGGAGTTGAAGCATTTCTCGCCACTATATAGTCATACACTTCTTTTGGCAGCGAAGTTAACTTATTGTTATATAAAGGCATATTCCATAGTGTTTTAGATTGTGCGATTCCGCTCGAAACACTGGTTAATTCATTGTTATCCAATAGTAACTGGAATAATCTAGGCATAGTGCCAATACTTGCTGGCACTTCACCATTGAAACGATTACCTGACATACCAATAGTCACGGCATTAGACCACTCACTAATCCAATCAGGAATTGGTCCGCTTAACTGGTTCCAAGAAACCAAAAATGTGGATATTTTTGCTAAATTTCTTAATTCGTCAGGCAATTCACCAGTCAACTTATTTGAAGATAAATCTAAGTTAGTAAGACTGTTAAGATTGCCAATCTCGGCTGGTATTGCACCAGTAAGCTGATTAGTGTTTAAATCAAGAAGCTCCAGTTTTTTTAAATTGCCAATATTAGTTGGAATTGAACCTGTGAACTTATTTTTGGCCAATCTAAGGTCAATCACCGTTGTTAGATTTCCAATTTCTGTTGGAATAACACCGGATAAACCGTTGTTAGATAACGAAAGTTTTTCAATGCTTAACATATTGCCAATTTCAGCAGGGATTTCGCCAGTCAATTTATTTCCATATAGATCTATCGTTGATATATTGATAAAGTTTTCAATTCCATTAAGTGTCCCGGCAATATTTTTTTCTCGCAAAATTATTTCCCCGGTTGCTGCCTGAGCTTCATCAACGCTAATAAATCCATCACCATCTAAATCAAATTCTGGATACAGTAATAAAATCGCATCATGCAATTCCACACTACCAGACCCAAATGCCCAATCTACCGGTGCTTCAACCGGATTACTAGTCGCCTGAACCGTTATTGGACTGTTTGTATTTACAAGAATATTTGCAAAAATGAAGGTAGATACAAATAATATGGCCCCTACAGCATTCTTGATTTTCATCATAATTATTCCCCCCTGTTTATTTAATGAAAAATATACCAACTTATAATAGCATAGCTTTACCAGTTTTAATGATTTTCTTATAAAAAAACATTTTTCACTTTTCAATCACACTACTATGTATTTTTCTTTTGACGGAATAATCCAACAGAGCTACTCAAAAACACCAATAAAACAAATAAAAAGACCAGAGTTAACCCACTCTGATCTTTCTGCATATCTGATTGCCAAGCACATATATTGGCGAATTTTGAATGATTCTGCTCCGTGTCTCATGGTCACGTATTTTAGATACGCTCCCACTCGATACTCACAGAATAATCCAAACTTCACTCAATCTATGCGCTTGGTTGATTCAATTGACAACTGAGCCGAAGTCTCAGTTGTTTAGCATGCAAAGCATGCTCATTTTGTGAAAAACAGGAAACCCAAACAAGCAAAAGCTGCTATAAACTATTAAAAAAACTTTTCAACTCCTGCTTCTTTACCGCCGGCAAACTATGCCAGCGAACCCCTTCAATTGCACCTTCGAGCGCATACAACATATCCAAACATGCACCAGGATCGCGCAAACGCACTGCTAAAAAAGCATCCATACTCCCCGTAGCAATCAGTTTTTCCGGTGTATCAATGCCGACATCAATCAACCGCGTTGCAGCAACCTTCCCAATATTGGTCATCGCCATCAACTCATTCATTGCTATTCACCCTCTCTATGCTTCCATGCCGGCAGCTCTGCAAGCTGCCCAGCTGCCACTTTACGAGCAACTGCTCGCTCCAGCCCTTGGGTTGCCATAACAAACTCAGTCATCCCATCCAGCTTTTCCTCATAACTCTGCATACTGCCATCAGCACGAGCACAATATCTGCAATAATCCTTGTTCTCATCACCCATCGCAAAATCTTCCTTCGCACGCATCGGCATACCACACGCAATACACGTTTTCATCAAAATCGCCTCCTAAATTTGAATTAATAACATAAAATGATTGAGCAACTTCTCTTTATAGGTCAAAAGTAGATTTGCTTGCCGACCCACCTCGGCAAACAAATCACCATTCATCAAATAATAATGAACTAACCCTAACCAAGTATTAAACAACAAAGCCTGTTCCAGCTGCTTCACGGTTCCGTCCTGCATTTGCTCACAATAAACCAACCAGATGTAATTAGAAATTGCCGACTGCATTCCCAGAAAGCGTAATTGCGCTTGCTCAGGTAAATGAGTCCGTTCTATAATCAATTGCCGATATAAACACTCAAACTGAATCAAGATATCCAAATGAATACCAAGGATGCCGGCAACATCACCATTAAAGCCTTGCATCTGTTCATATAAACGATCACATTCATGGCACAATTTATCGACCACAGCATATATCAGCTCATCACGGCTGGCAAAATGAACAAATACTGTTCCTTTTGCCACTCCGGCAGCTTTGGCAATATCATCAATAGTTGTCAACAAAAAACCGCGTTCAGCAAATAATTGCTCAGCCGTTGCTAAGATATTCTGTCTGGTTTGTTGTTTTTGCAATTCGCGTTTATTCATAATGACCTCCAAGTCAATGACTATATAGTCATTATAATATTATTTATTGTAACTGTCAATAAAAAATCCATGCTTTTTAACATGGATTTTTTATCTTCTTATTCAATTAAACCAAAATGTTTGAATTTAGTTACCCGTTGCACGCTTACTACCCCGCGCCATATTTGGGTTACATATTGAGCCTCGTTGCTTTCTTCACCCCAAGAGAAATTGGGTTGCCAATATCCTTCCGGATGCAATGTTTCTATCCAGTTAGTAAAATTCTTTTCTACTCCCGCTTCAACTGCCGAATACCAAAGCGAATTTGGTTTATCCACAAAATCCAGCGGCTTTGCTACATACCCTTCCCATGTAGCTGAATCAAAACTAGTTGTTTGATGAATCAATGTTTGCAGCTTAACAACGACTGCATCAGTAATCATTGGCGAGTTTATCGCTAATAAATGCTCAACCATGAATTGCAGACAAAATAAATCATGTTCAAAAGCAACTTCTGCTTGCATTAAAAATGCTAATGCACGCTCAGCTTCACGCAACCCTAAATCCTGCTGTGTCGCATTCCCATATATTATCAGTACCGCTGCCGCAACTGCTCCGGGATTAGGCCGATATTCAGTTGCCGACTGGTATTGCCACCATGGCGCATGCGGATATGTTTCAACAATGTTTGGCACTTGCTCCCAGGTCATTGGTCGTTGCTCATCAGCAGTATTTTCAAAATATGCTAAAAGCTGCGCCAGCCAAGGAGCATCTTGCAAAAGACCATACTCATCGGCAATAAATAATGCCTCCGCACTTGCAGTTGCTGATGATTCCGGCATAGTAATATCAGGTTCAAGCCCGTTACCAAACCCACCATCAGCATTTTGATACTTCAGCAATTCTGCTAAAACTAAATTTGCTTCAGCATTCCGCATCATAACTTGCCACTTCGCTTTTTCAAGCGGTCGGCCATATTCCATAATCCACATCTCAATTGCATCTACTTGTTCTTGATATAACTTCATGTTTTCCAACTCCTTGCCTCTAGTATACACCACTACCTATAAACTCAATTGTAAAAATACGACATTATTTTTTGTTCAATGCCAAATTTTTTGCTGCCCGCGGTGTTAACCCATGAAACTTTTTAAATGATTTCAATAAATGCGCCTGATCAACAAAACCAAAACGAAACACCAAGTCCTGTGCATTGACAATTTCTTCTCCTAACATCGTCTGCCAGATGCGCTGGTAACGAATTAAATCATAAGCCTTTTTCGGCGTCACTCCGGTATATTGCAAAAAAAGCCGTTCTAACTGCCGCCGCGACAAATATACCGAATCAAAAATCTCCTGACTGCTTTTATTCGTCTTCAACATTAAATATAAAGCATTGAAGACATGACTATCAATCTCTTGAAAGCTGATTTGTTTGCTGAGGAGTTGCTCAGCAAACAAAATTTTTCTCCCCATCAAACGCTCCTCAATCAAGTGCGGGGTTAATGCTTCAACAAAATCAGCAAAATACTCTCGGGCATCAAAGTTGTAGTTCAAGACTTTATCTAAGGGCACTCGCGTAAATAAACCCACGGTCCAAAAATAAAAACGCACCGCAAAGACCGCCACCTCATCGTTACCACTCATCGGCGGCACATAATACGCATGATCATTAATGCCATGAAAGCTGGTAAAAACTTTACCACTACTATAATTAATAATAAATATTATGTCCATGGCTGTATCAGGAACTACTAAACTTGTGGATTGCTCGGCAACAGCATCCGGACGATATGGCTGCTCGCTGCCCCAAAAACAAATAATATAAGGTTGCAGAAAATAATTGGCCGCATACTCACTATGCGTCGCATTAAAGCTGAATGGCGTTGCCGTTCTCGGTCGGTATTGAGTTATTAAGCGTTTCATTTTCTGCCTCCTTTATCTTCCTATTATAACAAACTTTATTCGCGAAAACGAGACAGCAAAAAACCGCGCAATTTTACCACGCGGTTTTACCATTTCTATTCGCCTTCTTCAAGTAATTTTCGTTCCTTATCCTTCTTCACAGTGTCCCAGACAAATAATCCATATGCAATTGTGGCAATTTTTATAACTCCAACTAAAGCAACTGTGCCACCGATTAATCGTTTGACACTTTTTGAATCCAGATTTTGATGATTATACATAACCAATCCCTCCAACTACCAATATAATTTATCGTATCAGTCAATCTGCCTAGTGTCAATGAATACGATTGAATAATTATTGTCGCTTCGTTGCTAAACACAGTTGATATACTAATTATAAAGGAGCTGATTGCTATGATAAAACGATTACCTACCCATGTTAAAGATGATACTTGTGCAGCTGCGGTTATTGCCGGTGATTTCATTTTCCTGGCGCACCATAGCGGTAGCATTGCTTCTGCTGAAGCAGAGCAGTATGATGGCAAAAAAGGCTATCAACCGGATATCGTCCAGCAAACTAGAGTTTGCTTTGATCACTTACGCATTACTCTGGAGAATGCAGGTGCCAGCCTTGACGATGTTGTCCAACTCAATTACTATATTCGCAACAAAGATGATTTTCGTACCGGTGCTGATGTATTCGCAGAGTACTTTACTGATGGCGCCCCCGCTCGGATGACGGTTATCACCGATTTTATTGACGAAGAATGTCTATGTCAGATTGATGGCGTAGCCTATAAAGGATAAGAAAAAGTCGGCATTGCTGCCGACTTTTTTCGCGAAAGGAAAGTTTAATTCATTTTTTTCTATTCTTCTTTTGTTTTCGTTTCTTTCATTAACTTTTTAATATCATCAGCAACAAACTGCACATCTACACCAATAATAACTTGGGCTGCAGTTTTTGATGTCTTCATAACTCCTGCTGCTCCGGCAGACTTGATCTTCTTTTCATCAATAATGTCAGCATCTTTTACATCTAAACGTAAACGAGTTGAACAGTTATCAATGGTAACAATATTATCTTTACCGCCAAGTCCTTCAAGAATTCGAGCTGCTTTTGAACTTTCGACAGCAATAGTATCATCGATTTCTTGTTCATTCGTTTCAAAATCATCTTCGCGTCCAGGTGTTTTTAAATTGAAAGCTTTGATGACGAAATAGAAAATAAAGAAGTATACAAAGAAGAAAGCAACTCCCATAATTAGCAAGCCAATCGGATTGGTTGCTAAACCAAAGTTAAGTACATAGTCAAATAATCCTGCTGAAAAGCCGAACCCATGCAAGAAGCCAAAAATGTTAGCCAAGAATAAAGATAATCCGGTTAACGCTGCATGGATAACATACAGTACCGGTGCAGCAAACATGAATAAAAATTCAATTGGCTCAGTAATCCCGGTTAAGAATGCAACTGCCGCTACCGAAATAACTGCCGATAAAATTTCTTTACGGTTTTCTTTTTTAGCTGTTGCTGCCATGGCAAACCCAGCTCCCGGAAGACCAAACATCATAACTGGGAAGAATCCTGCTTGATAAATTCCGGCAGTTGGATCTCCAGCTAAGAAACGGAAAATATCTCCATAAACCGGAACTCCGGCTCCGGCCCCAACTGTTGGTATAAATTCACCAAAGTTAAACCAGAAGATTGAATTAAGTACGTGGTGTAAGCCAAGCGGAATTAATAAACGGTTGAAGAAACCGAATAATCCTGCGCCAATTGCACCAAGTGAAATCAACCAATCGCCAAATGCTGAAATTCCTGTCCAAACAAATGGCCAAACAAAGAATAAAATTGCTGCTAAAATCAATGAGAAAATCGATGTTAGAATTGGCACTAAACGGCGTCCTGAGAAAAAGCCAATCCAAGCCGGCAACTTAGTCTCACTAAAACGATTATAAGTCACCGAGGCAATGATACCGACCAGAACCCCAATTAAGACGTTATTAGACACTTTACCAAATGCTGCTAACGCCATCTCGTCAGTAACGCCATACGATTCAACTGCTGCTGGTGCCAATACCCCAATAACAACATAAAAACCGATTAATCCGGCTAGTGCCGCAGCACCATGATTGTCTTTTGACATCCCGAAAGCAATACTAATCGCAAACAATGCTGCCATATGGTCCATAATTGCACCACCGGCAAGACTAATAAATGGAATGTCTAATACATCCGCAGCTCCAATACGAAGTAAAATTGCTGCCGCCGGCAACGCTGCTACCGGGAGCATCAACGATTTTCCAATTCGTTGTAAATACTTTAACATATATATATCCTCCTTCTTTCCTCTCGTCTTAATTATAAGAAAAAAACAACCAATGTAAATCTGTATATACAACTTCACAAAATAATTCATTTTATGCGTCTTTTTCCCATGTTTTGAAAGTTAAAAAGAACAGTGATTTAATCACTGTTCTTTTTCAATTATTTGTATGCAACCGGTACCCGTAAAATCGTTTTTAGCTTTTCCGGAGCACTGCGATTTGGATCTGATAAATAGAGTTCATGATGCTTACGCTCATTGGCAGTTTGGTTAATCAATCCATTGGCTTCGATAAATGCATCAATAACTGCCATCGTTTCTGGCTCATCAGCATATGGACCAACATGTAGCATCTGGACACATAAACCCTCTTCAAAAGTTTCTAATCGAACCTTGCTGTAATCAAAATCAGGATTCTTCTTTGCTGCTTCAAGCTTCGCCCACGCTAATACTTCTTGTGTGACAAAATCCGGCTGACGAATCATTGAAATCCACAGCCAATTATCCCGCTCAGTCAAACTAAAAGTATCACCATCAACATACCAAAGCCCTTCAAGTGGTGGCATTACATAATCGAAATAATCTTTAGGCTGCTCACCCTTCATCTTGCTCATTTTTATTGTATAGGCAATGCTATACAAACTACCAACTGCTTGTTTATAAATAGCACTATTGGGATCACCGTAACCATCATACATTAAAAACGATATTGCCGGCACCTCAACAAGCTTCGGTTTCTTGCTTGAAGCCCCATATAAATCTCTATATTCTTTTTTAAAATCAAAATTACTCATTGTTATTAGCTCCTTCACGTTCAACTAATATAATTACTTCAGTCTGATAATTATTAGGATTACCTTTAAAGAACATTCCCGGACCACGATGATACACTTCCCGAGAAGGAATCTGAGCAATCAAGTTATGTTCAAAAATATAGGTAAATAATGCTTTATATGCAAACTGCAATAAATCATAACCACCATAATGCATTGTACTGATTGCTGATCCACCGGCTAGTACTCGTGTTGTCACTTTCGAATCATTCAACTCTCTACTAATAGGCGCGCATATCTCAATATTTGCTGCTTCCTGATAACTATCATCATGTAAACAAATAAAAACCGGTCCGGCAGCCTTACCCTTTACCGCCTTAAACAATTGACCAATATGTTTACCAACCTCGTCATAGCGGCCCTGATAACTAACACTAGCTATCAACATTGCTGGTATATCCAACTCATTAATCTGATAACTAGTCTGTCTTCGCTCATCTTGCTTATCGCCCAGCTGCGCCTCAATTTCACGAATCAACTGTTGCTTCCGTTCAACCTCAAAATTAAGTTGTTCACGCTTCTCATCAAGAAAGTATTGTAATTCCTCACCGCTATCAATCGCCACTAACACTTCCTTAAGTTCAGCAATTGAGAAATCAAACTGTTTTAGCCTGATAATCATCTCAGCACGCGCAAAATCCTCATCATTATAAAAGCGATAGCCACTCTGTTGATCACGATAAGACGGCGTTAAAATCCCCTCGTTATCATAATACCGTAAAGTCTGAATCGTCAACCGGGTAATCTTAGAAAACTCACCAATCTGATACATCGCAACACCTCCTAAAACAAGTATAAACCCTCCTCCATACAAGAGAGTCAAGTAATATCTTCATTTTAGCACATTTTGAGGAAAAGAAAAAAAGCTGATTGCTCAACAATCAGCTTTTTCATTATTTCACTTGATCTACAATCATCGCTAAATAATTGCTAGCCTGGGCCTTAATAAAACTTTCAAAATTTACATTAAAGCTTTTAAACTGCGAATTATCAAGCATATTATGCATAGCAATAAAGTCTTCATCAATTACAACATCATTATCAACCACATGATCAGCAATAAATGCCAGACAATCATATAATGTCTGCAAGGTTTCGCTCGCCAATTCCGCTCGCTCCACATTCGCTAAACGACCTCTAATTAGTCCATATGTTCCTCGAACAATCGGGCTATATGCTTTTAATAAGTTACGGGTAGTATCTTCGAAGAAGCCTTCGGCAAAATTGTTATCATCGCGATAGTCTATTTTACCAATTTCTCGATTATGCTCATCATAAATTGTAAAAGCAATTGACTGATTAAGTAACGCTATTTCAGTTGCCATTATTTTAGCCGCATGAACATCTTCAACGCCATATGTATCAAGCAGATGATTACTATGTTCACAACGGTATACATTGTTTTCAATCATAAGACCATCAACCCAAGTACCATCACTCCAAACCTCACCCGCTTGATTATATGTTTTAAATATAACGGTGTCACCTTCATCACCTGAATAAAAAGCTTTTTCAGTAAGTTCCCCGGATTGATTCCATTCAGTCACTTCACCAACATAAGCATGCAGATCATTCTTTGTTCCTAAAACCCAGATTGAATCTTTATTATCAAAGAAAACTCCACTTGGAATTGTATTCGGACGTTTTCGCTCGGCAAACTTCTCGGTAAGCAGCACATCAATTTTTTCAAAACTATACTCATACTCTTCGCTAATATATGTTCTGCCCTCATCAGGAATAGCGTCAATCAATTGTTTGGCTATTTCTAATTCCCCTAATTCTTTGGCAATAAATGCAATACGCAATTGCGCATAATAATACTCCAAGTTTTGATTGGGAATTTGCTGCCAAAAATGCAGTTCATCTAAAACTGTTTCATTTGACCAAAGCGCAGAGTTCACTTTACCATCAGTTGCCCAATTTTTTCCAGCACATGTTTCCATTTCTGGTATTTACCAGCTTGCTGCTCATCCTCTAATAAACGATAAATAGCGGCATACTCATCTAAAGCCTCCAAGTACTCCAATACTAATGGTGGCATCTTCGCCAGTACTGCCAGCGCTTCCGAGTATTGTTGTTGCTCCTTCAAAAACTTAGCATAACGAATAATTACACTTGGGTAACTTACATCTTCTGAATAATGCTGTTCAGCCAAATCAAACTTTTCTTTAACCAAGTCTGTATTTTCCATACGTGTATAAACAACGAGATACCAATTCAATACATTGGCATAGTTTTCTATTTTAGTAGCATCAATCTCATCTAAACAATCTAGTGCTGACTGATACTCCTCAATATCAACATAAATACGCGCCTTAGCAAATAAAACATTGTCTTTTGCTGCACCATTAGCAATTGCTTCATCTAAAACCTTGAACGCACCCTCATAATTCTCATAACCATAACGCTCAATATCTGAAAGCACAATACATGACTGACCATAAAACGCATTATCATGCTGAATCTTTAACAACAAAGCCTTAGCAATATCATACTCCCCTAATCCATGCATAAAATGCTGGGCAATAATATACAATTGCTCCGCATCATCAATTTCTAATTGCAATAATTCCTGCTTATATTTCTCATGCTCCTCCTCGTCACAATTATATCCGGCCTCAGAAATATTATTATAGGCCTCAACCAAGCGCTCATCTAATTCCATGAAATAACTCTCCTTAAAACTACATATTGTAGTTTAATAATATCACTACCTGTATTATTTGGCAAGAAAAAATAAAAAAGCTGGTTGCTAAAGCAACCAGCTTTTCCCATTTAACCTAAAGTTCCTATATTCAACGGATAACCAGCCTTAGCAATCTTCACTGGCAATATCTGCCCCAAACAACTATCATCAGCAAGTACCTCAACCCGCAAATAATTAGTTGTATGACCAACATAATAACCAGCGTCAATTTTGCTTGCCTCTTCAAAAAGCACTGGCAGCGTACTACCCTCAAAGCTGCTGGCGTACTCTTTTGCCATCTGGTCATTTAAAGCAATCAACTGACTGACCCGCGCCGTTTTAATCAACTCCGGCACTTGATTTTCCATCTTAGCTGCCGGCGTTCCATTACGAATCGAATAAGGGAATACATGCATTTCGCTGAATTGCATCTCCTTGCAAAACTCATATGTTTCTAAAAACTCTTTCTCGGTTTCACCGGGGAACCCAACAATAACATCGGTAGTGATTGCAAGATCACTAAACACTTCCCGCAATTGCTGAATTTTCAAACGATAGAAATTGGTTAAGTAATTCCGCTTCATTCGTTTAAGCACGCCATCACTGCCGGCCTGTAGAGGAATATGTAAGTGGTTGACAATCTTGGTTGAATTTTTCAGTACTTCGATAACTTCATCAGTTACCTGACTTGCTTCAATTGAAGAAATACGAATCCGCTCCAAACCGGGAACATTTTGATCTATGTCACGTAGTAAATCAGCAAATGAATACTCCTCAAAATCTTCACCATAACCAGCAGTATGGATACCGGTCAAGACAACTTCTTTATATCCTTGCTCAACCAATAGCTGAGTCTGCTCTAAAACATTTTTCGGATCACGTGAGCGAATCAGTCCGCGAGCCCAGGGAATGATACAGAATGTACAAAAATTATTGCACCCTTCCTGAATCTTTAAAAAAGCTCTGGTATTTTCAGCAAATCCTTCTACATCCAATGCCTCAAATTCAGTTTGTTTCATAATATTGGTAACTGCGAGGGTAGGCTGCCGTTCTTCTTGATATTGCTTGACATAGTCAAGCAATTTCTCGCGCCCTTGGGTCCCGACAACAATATCGACACCTTCAATATCCATAATCTCTTTCGGTTTTAACTGCGCATAACAGCCCATTACCACAATAACTGCTTCTGGATTGCGGCGAATTGCCCGGCGAATCACCTGGCGACTTTTACGATCGCCGGTATTAGTTACTGTACAAGTATTAATAACATACACATCGGCTTCACTTTTAAAATCAACCCGTTCATAGCTTTCATTTTTAAAAAGATTCCAAACCGATTCAGTTTCATATGTATTTACTTTACATCCCAAAGTGTGAAATGCAACTGTTGGCATAAATATTTCACCTATTCCTTTATTATTCGTTTTCCAGATAATAACCGGCAATACTTAGAGCATAAAGTGCCGCTGTCTCTGTTCGTAGTATTCGTTTCCCTAATTGAATTGCCTGAGCACCAGCAGCTTGCAATGCAGCAAACTCCTTAGCACTAATACCGCCTTCTGGGCCGATGACAATCACAACTGTTGTACCCGGCAAAAGCTTTGCCGCCCAATGCTCCATCGCCACACCATCATGAGTCAATTCCTCATAAGCTACCAAAAGCAAATCGGCATGCTCAAACTGCACCATCAACTGTGCGGTTGTCTGCGGCATTTCAACCGTCGGCACCATCACCCGGTGCGCCTGCTCCGCTGCCTCTTTAGCAATCGCTTGCCAGCGTTGCTGCTTCTTAGGTGCCTTCTTCTCATCCAGCTTCACGATCGCTCGCTCAGATGCCCAGGGAATGATGGTATCCACCCCAAGCTCAGTTGCTTTCTGGACAATAAATTCAAACTTATCACCTTTAGGTAAACCCTGAACTAAAATAATACGTGCCGGCAATTCAGTCTCGGCAATAAGTTCTTCACCAAGAGTCGCAATAACTACATCATGAGTGACATCTGTAAGCACAGCTAAAAACGCTTGTTGCTCTTGGTTACAAACAATAATCTGCTGTTCCGGCTGCATCCGCATAACCCGACTGATATGATGGGCATCACTACCATTAATTGTTACTACCCGGTCAATAATCTGCTCATTATTCACAAAATATCGTTGCATTACTTTCAGTCCCTTGCATAAAAGTCTTCTTCCCTATTCTGCCATAAAATGTGTTCTTTATCAAATAAATCTGTTTGTTGACAATAAGAATTTATGTTTAGTTCCAAACTATCTATGCTATAATCAAAATAACTGAACAAGGAGTGATTTGATGCAAAAAATAATTATTAATGCTGATGATTTTGGATTATCAGAAGCAATTAACTATGGTATTATCAAAGCCTTGAGCGAAGGTATTGCCAGTTCAACTCTGCTTATGCCTAACTTACCAACCGCTGCACATGCCGTTAAGCTTGCCGCTCAGTTACCGGATTTGTTTATCGGCCAACATACTAATTTTCTTCTTGGTAAACCCTGTGCTGATGCCGCACTTCTACCCTCAATGGTTGATAGCGACGGTAATTTTCATCGTTCGTCATACTACCGGACACAAAAAAGAAACTTCGTTTATGAAGAAGTTCGGATTGAAACCATAGCGCAAATGGAACGCTTCAAATCACTACTTGGTTATTACCCGCAACACATTGACTGCCATGCTATTGGTGATGAAACTGTTGACCAAGTCTTCTATGACTTAGCTCAAGAATACCACATCCACACCACATTAAAATATAGTGGCGACAAGATTTGGCCTAGTTTACCTGGCTACATTGAAACCGGCGCTCTGATTGAAGTGAACGGACTTTCCTTTATCAATGAGGGCACTCATGTTCATCACTTTCTTGACGATGCCTTCAATCTTTTAAACCAAGACAAAAATAAAGTCATTGAAATGCATTTTGATGTTGGCTTCCTTGACCAATTTATTCTCGATAATTCATCACTCACCTATCCACGTTGCCGCGAACTTGACACCCTATGTGATCCACGAGTAGCACAATGGTTTACCGACAATCAATTCGAACTGATTAGTTTCGGTGATTTAAAACGCTAATACTAGTTTGCTTATCAAGCTATATATTAAAAGAAAAAGGTTGCAGGACGAGTCCTGCAACCTTTTAATTATTATTCGTCGAAATATTCGTTGAACTTCCAGAAGCATCACTGGCAACGATAAAATCATTGCGAAGCAACCATGCATCAACCAATGATTCCGGGAAATCATCAACAGCTGTCCACTCAATCATATCAACCATGACACCATTATCTATAAAAGCTAGTGTTGGTGTATGGGCAATACCATACTGTGCTTTAAAAGCATTCCATTCACTATCGTTTGCCTGTAAATCTTTGATATCCATATAATAGATATAATTTGCAATCTTATCATTCTGCTCAACATAGTTTGGAATAAACCATGATTCGAAGAAATCTGAATCACCACAATTCGGGCGGCCAACATACACATAGAAGCTTTCATTGTTAGCGACTTTATTTTCAAACTCAGCCACAGTCATTGAAGGCAGTTTCCCTTCAATTGGGCTGACGTTGTCTTGGTACCAGCCATATCCGTAATAACCACCGATGACTGCACCAGCTAAAACAATACCAATAACAACCATCAAAATATTTTTCTTCATATTGCCAACACCCCTATTGAATGCCTAAGAACGAGGCATCCTTTTTTAAAAACTTCATTGTTGTATCATTATCTTTATAACCAACCTGACGGCTTGTTTCAACGCCATTTTCGTAAACAATCAAAGCCGGTGTCCCGTCTTTTAACATAGCTTCATCGCGATTCTCAGTTTTACTAGAATCAATTGCATAAATAGTAACATTATTATCATTAATAATGCCATTTAATACCGGTTTGAATTTTGTACAATATGAACACGTTGGTGAATAAACATATAAAACAAAATCTTCCTTGTTATCAATTTTTTCTTGCACTTGTGCTAAACTTACATCTGTATAAGCATTTTGGTTACTGAAAAATATAAAAGCAAAGAATGCTCCGATAATCAAAACAAAAGTTGCTAATAAAATAAGTAGTTTCTTCATGCCCAGCCTCCTAATTTTTACTTCCTGCCTATTATAACATAGGCTAAAACCAGACGCAAACAAAGCAATTCTTCCTTTTTACTTTCATGCACCGATTTGATATAATATGATTTGAAACAGAAAGGAGCGTTATGATGAAACGCTTGCTAATTGGTATGGTGCATATGTATCAAAAATATATTTCACCATTAAAAAAGAGTCCAACATGCCGCTTCACCCCGACATGTTCTGAATATATGATTGAAGCAATAGAGATTCACGGATCCATAAGAGGCCTTGGCCTCGGACTTTGGCGTATCCTGCGCTGCAACCCCTTCAATAAACATTTCGGTATCGATCCGGTGCCGCCTAAAAAATAGGAGTTGCGATATCCACTTCTTCAGCACCTAAATATTGAACAAATTGGTGTAAGCATTGCTCGAATGCTTGCATCATTTTTTTATCCCCAATATTCACCCCTGGCTCGAACCACCAATCAATAATTCGCAACACCCGATCCTTGCGATCGTATTTCGCCTCCATACGTGCCACAAAACGATCTTGATATAACACCGGCAAGACATAGTAACCATACTGACGTTGTGCCGCCGGCTTGTACACTTCCCAGCGGTAATAGAATCCAAATACATCTTCAATCAACTGCCGGTCCCAAATCATATTATCAAGTGGTCCTAACCATACCATGCTTTGATCAAGCACAGCATCCTTGAATAGTTTTTTAAAAACCTTAGGATAATAATAGGTTTGCGGCAAATCTGCGATTTGCAGTTCACCAATTATTTCTTGTTCCAATAATTCTTGGTAACCCTGATTACGTTGCGCTGCTTTCAAACCACGAATCCCCAGTAAAGCATCATTATTTCCTGAAGCCATTAAACCAACTGATTCAACCCGGCGTTGCAGTTGCCAACGATAAAAATCATTATCATCAAGAAATGGTTCACTTTGTGTTAATAATTCCGGAGCTAAATGATTTTCAATTAAATCATAGGTACGGTGCGTCCCCTTACGTGTATAAATAACCACTTTACCAGAGCGATATAAATGTTCCAGTGCCAAACTGGAAACCTTCATCGAGTTGCCCCAATCACCAATTACCCGCTCATTTAAATCAATCTGCTTAGCATCCAACGGACCCAGTTCACGGAACAACTGCAAAACATGCGGTAACACATGGTCAACTTTTTCGCCATAATGTTGTTCAGCATGTTGACGATAACGAGCAAAATATGGCCAGTCAACTGTCTGATAAATTCCCATATTCTTATCCCAGCCATCAATCAAAAGCCGGTCACTATATAATAACTGATGTAATAGTTCGGGAGTAAAATTGCCAACCCGGGCCTGGAGCACCAGTTCCGGATTGGTGCCGACAGGATTTAGCGGATCATATTGAATCGTGTGCACCCGATCAAAATATTGCAATATCCCCGCTTTACCACTTAATGCAGCACCATGAATAAAATGATAATTCAATAGGAATTTTCGTGCTTCTGGCTTGGAAATTTTCACAAATAACACCTCATTTAGCTATATTATAGCAAATATTATGCTATAACACTTGTACTATTCCACTATTTAACGTATACTGTTACTTATAAAATAGAATAAGCATAAGGGAGTAGCCAGCAGGATTCCTGGTGCAAAATCAACACTAACCGATTAATTGAATTAATCTGGTTTTGTATGAAACGGCAAGACTTATGCATAGACCAAGCTGAAACGTTGTCTATGTATAGGTCTTTTTTTACAGCTTAGTCTCAATTTTAGGAGGAATTTACCCATGTGGTCAAAGAAAAATGTTGATGAAGTATTAACAGAATTAGGCACAGACATCGAAACCGGACTGACACAGTCCACGTACGAGCAATCACTGGCCAAAAACGGTCCTAACAAATTACCTGAAGAAGGTCGGAAAAGTCCGATTGTTATCTTCTTCAAAAACTTTTTAGAACCGTTAGTAATTGTATTGCTACTTGCGGCAGCAATTTCGCTCTTCGTTGGCGAAGCCAAAGAAGCAATTGTTATTGTTATCATTGTTGTTATCAATGCCATCATCGGAACTGTCCAAGAAGTTCGTTCACAGAAATCATTAGATGCCTTAAAACAGCTTTCTACCCCACAAGTAACTGTTCGCCGTAATGGTGAAACCGTTGAAGTTGATTCAACCAGTCTTGTTCCCGGAGATATCGTTGTTCTTGATGCCGGAAAATTTATTCCCGCCGATTTACGGATTGTTGAATCTGCGCAACTACAAATTGATGAGTCAGCATTAACCGGTGAATCAGTGCCGGTTAATAAAAAGTCAGCTGCTATCACCGACGAAGGCAACATTGCCTTAGGCGATCAGATTAATATGGCTTTTATGTCGACATTCATTACTAATGGCCGTGCTGTTGGTGTGGTTATTGGCACCGGATTAAACACCGAAATCGGTAAAATCGCTTCAATGATTAGCGAAGCTCCGGATACCAAAACCCCACTCCAGGAAAAATTGGCGCAATTAACAAAGGTCGTTTCAATTCTCGCCTTTGTTCTTGGTGGTATTATTCTTGCCTTAGAAATATTTATGGGCAATGTCGTTGGTGAGGCACTTATATCTGCTATAACTTTAGCAGTTGCCGTGATTCCTGAAAGCTTACCGGTTATTGTCTCTATTGTTTTGGCAATCAGCGTCAGCCGAATGGTAAAACATCACGCGATTATTAAAAAACTGCCGGCAGTTGAAACTTTGGGTGCAGTGAATGTTATTTGTTCTGATAAAACCGGAACCTTAACCCAAAATAAAATGACAGTTGTTAAATATCTTTTAAATAATAAAACTTTTGAACCGGATAACTTTGATTTAAATGATAATACTCATGAAATCTTTCTACGCAGTTTAGAGCTTTGTAATGACTCATTCTTTAATGATGACAACCAACCTATTGGTGACCCAACTGAGGTTGCCCTCACCGCTTTTGCCGGTTTGCAAGGCTGGAATGAATTTACTATCCGCAAGGAGTTTCCGCGGGTTGATGAACAACCATTTGATTCTGACCGGAAATTAATGACCACTGTCAATCAACATAAAGAGCAGTTTGTTGTTTATACTAAGGGTGCTACTGACCAATTACTGGAACGATGCAGTAAAATTATTTTAGACGGTACAGTAGTATCAATGACAGATGGTTTTAAGGCTGAAATTATGGCCCAAGCAAACGAAATGTCAGAAGATGCGCTTCGGGTTCTTGGTTTTGCCTATAAAGAAATTGCTGAATTAGACCCGGAAAATGATTACGAATACAACCTTACTTTTATTGGTTGTGTCGGTATGATTGACCCGGCTCGTCCTGAAGCTGCAAGTGCAATCGCGCGTGCAACCAAAGCTTCAATTGAAACTGTAATGATTACCGGTGACCATCGCGTTACTGCCTTCGCTATTGCAAAAAATCTCGGTATTGTTGATGACGAAGCTGAAGTTATCAGCGGCAGCGAGCTTGATGAAATGGATGACGAGCAGTTAGCTAAAGTTATTCGTAACTATCATGTATTTGCCCGGGTAAGCCCTGAACATAAAGTTCGTATTGTAAAAGCATTGCAATCTCATGGCTTAATCGTTTCAATGACCGGTGACGGTGTGAACGATGCACCTAGTTTACAAACTGCTGACATCGGTGTTGCAATGGGTATTACCGGAACCGACGTTTCTAAAGAAGCAGCGGATATGATTTTAACTGATGATAACTTTGCAACTATTGTTGGTGCCGTTGAAGAAGGTCGGAACATCTATAAAAAAATCCGCCGGGCAATTGCTTTTGTTCTTTCAACTAACCTTGGTGAAGTACTGGCAGTATTCATTGCTGTCATCGTTAGTGGTTATCAACCATTATCAGCAGTACATATTCTCTGGGTCAACTTAATCGTTGAATCAATTATTGCGATACCAATGGGCATGGATGTTAATGACCCTGATGTTATGAATGATAAACCACGGCCACGTAATGAATCACTGTTCACCAATATGGTTTTCCGCATTCTCTTCGTTGCCTTCACAACTATGGCTGCAGTACTTACTGCCTACTTCATCGGATTACAAGATCCAAATGATACCATTGCTAACGCACAAACGATGGCATTCTTAGTTATGGCAACTGCACCAATGCTTACCTCATTAAGTATGCGTTCTGAAAAATGGGTATTCTTCACTAAAAAAATGTTTGCTAATCGCAACTTGATTATTGCTATTATTGCTGGTATTACGCTCAACTTCCTGGCAGTATTTACCCCGCTTTCAGCATTCTTAGGATTAGTACCACTTGAAATAAATGAGACCATTATAACCATTAGCCTCATGATTATACCAGCTTTATTGCTTGAATTAAGCAAAATTGTTGTAAAACAAAAACGATAATTATGAGGAATATTAAAAGGAGTCAAGGTTTAGCCTTGACTCCTTTTTCTTTTCTCTAAAAAACAACTAGTCTAAATTCATATATAAAAGTCGATATATTAAAATACTTGAGGCTACTTCATTCACATAAGTATCGTTATTTTTAGTTGCGTCATTTCGTTTTAAAAACTCAGCGATCTGCTTCTTAGTATCATTACCAACATTTTGTTTAGCGGTTGCCAGAATATAACCTGCCAGTTCAATACTTACCTTCGGATCAGCAATATCAGCTGGTTTATTCAAAATAATACCGGCTTTATTGGCCCAATCCTGAGCAGCTGTATCAGTTAAATTAATTGCTCCATTATACGTTTCTGTTGGCGAATAACTCTCCATAACTTCTTTATTAAAAGCTGATTCTTTAGCAACAAGCGCCATCAATAAATATGGATCAACATCATACTTCTTGCTCACTTCTTGAATAACATCGGTATGAGCAACCCGGAATAACACATTTCTGCCAATATAGTAACCACAGACAGCAAGGCTGCTGAGAATTAAAACTGTTGCGATGAAACCGAAAACTAATTTCTTCATTGCGTCCACGCCCTTTCTTCTATATTAAGTATACCCAATACCAATACACGCTGCCATGGACTGCTCTTACATTTCTGCCGCATCAACTTACAAAATCGTCAGAAAAAGCGTCAGGATGATACCCTGACGCTTTTTTCTAGTATATATCGACTGCTTCGGTAAAGCAGCCGCCATTTGCTGCTATCGCAACAAATGCCTCAACACCTTTAACCAGAATCTCTGAATTAAAATCAAACTTACTATTATGCAGTGGTGCCGTATTCCCAAGTGCCACATTGCCAACACCAAGGAAAAAGAACACTCCGGGAACTTCTTGCTGATAGAAAGCAAAATCCTCTGCCGGCATAAATGGCGTATCAAACTCTACAAACGGTAAATGAAACTTAGCAAAAGCTTGCTCCACGGTTTTAAATAAAGTTGTATCATTTATTACCGGCGGATAACCAGCAGGCATTCGCCATTCAATTTTGCAACCATAAGCAATCTCAGCAGCTCGATGAATATTTTCGATTTGCTTTTTAATTAAATAAAAAGCCTCATCAGAAAACACGCGAACTGTTCCTTGAAACTCAACTCGCTCAGCAACAATATTAGCTGCATCACCACCATTAATTTTACCAATATTAATAACTGCCGGAAACATCGGTGAAATTTGACGCGAAAGTATTGTTTGGTACTGCTGAATAATATCAGTTGCTACTACAATAGCATCAACACCGTCATGTGGCATTGCACCATGAGCGCTTTTCCCATGAACAACAACCTCTAGCTCACCATTCTGTGCCAATAACGGCCCTGGTTTTGAACCAAAAATACCTTCGGTCAATTCCGGCCAAACATGCAAGCCATAAACAGCCTTTACCTTGTATTTTGTAAACGCACCGCTATCAATAATTGCCTTTGCTCCACCCGGACCTTCTTCTGCCGGCTGAAAAATCAATAAAATGTTCTTCATCAGCAAAGGTTTGTGCAACGCCAAGAAATTAGCAAAGCCAAGCATTGTTGCCGTATGTCCATCATGACCGCACGCGTGCATCATTCCGGCATACTGCGATTGAAATTCACTGCCAGTCTCCTCGGCAATCTGCAAACCATCAATATCAGCGCGGAAAGCCAACGTTTCCTCGCTGCCGGCATCTAAAAACACTAATGTACCAGTTCCGCACACGGTTTCATACACTAAACCCATAGTATTCAGTTGCTCACGAATAAACGCAGCGGTTTTTTCTTCTTTAAAACCTAACTCCGGAATCTGATGCAGATTCCGGCGCCAAAAAACGACTTTCTCTTGTAGCTGTTTAAAATTCATTTAGTTTCATCCTTTTTCTGTTTAATCTGTCGGAAATAAAGCATCAGCTTCAATTTCTTCTAATAAATCTTTGATATAGCGAGTCACCTCTGTAGGTTTTTTAGTCAGCGGCAAACGTACATCACCGACACTGATACCGGTAATATTCAAAGCCGCCTTAATCCCGGCAACATCACTTAAAGCTTCATTTAATAAAAAAATTGTTCGTGCTTGCGAACGTAGTGCTGCATAATCCTCTTGCTCAGCCAAACTCGCTAATTGTTGCACTACTTTAGGATATAAATTAGCTACACTGCTAAACACACCAGCAAAGCCCATTGCCATATAAGGCACCAATAAATGCTCATCACTGCTATAAAAGGCACACGACTCCGGCAATAAATTCACTAAATTATTTACATACTCCAGATCAACATTAGTAACATTAACTCCGCTCACACGCGGTAATTCTACCAATGGGAGAAAATCCAATGCATCATAGTCATAACTATGCTGCATTCCGTCAAAATGCAAAATAATCGGCATATTAGTATGATCCACTACATATTCAACATACTGGCGGGCTCCAGAAGCATCACTCAAAAAGACATCCGGCATTGATAGTAGAATCGCATCAACTCCACTTATCTCAGCATCAATAATAAATTGTGCAGCAGTAGCAACATGGCCCTCATCTAAAGCAACAATCACTTTTGCGCGGCCTTGAGCCACACTCACCACACTGCTAATAACTTCCTGTAACTCCTCATCCTGCAAGCTTCGTGCTTCAGCTGTAATACTATTCAACAAGAAAGTTTCAATCCCTTCATGAATATGCCATTCAACTAATTGTTGCAGCCTTTTACTGTCAACCTCACCGAGTGTATTGAACGGCGTAACCAAAGCTACTGCAATACGATTAAAAACACCCATATTTACCCCTTCTTTCATAGTAACAATTATACCATGTTTTCATTTCACTAACTGATATTTTTGCTTTCAATAAAACCTTTGTGCTATAATCAAATTAATCTCTAGGAGGCAAGACTCATGAAAAAACGCACAGTGATTATTATTCTTATCATTATTTTAGTGCTAACCATCCTAGCCGCATTCGCGCTTGGCTTCTTTATCCTTAACTTACTTCAATAATAATTATTAACAAACCCCGCACGGCCTTGGCCATGCGGGGTTTTATTTTTCCCCTAATAAGTCTGCATTTGTTTACGATTACGTAACAACATTGCTAAAAGCGATAACAATATAATGAATAAAATTAGTACACCTATCGATAAAAAGTTCGGCAACCCGGTTTTTACCGTCTCAGTTATTGCTGAAGTATACCAATAACCCGGCAAGAAATATCCGACCGTACGAATCGCCTCCGGCAACATTTTATATGGTACAAAGAAACCACCGGCAATTGCAATCAATAATGAAGCTGTTTGTACAAATATCATACTTGATAAACCATCTTTGCTGATACTTCCGGCAGCAAGTCCTAAGGCCATAAACACATAGGATAACAACAACAAGTAAATAAACAACCAAAAATTGAGTGGTATACCAATAATTAGATTTGCCGCTAATAATGTTAAGGCAGTAATAATAACCCCAACAATAACATAGCCAATCATGATGCCGCTTATATATCCTCGTGCTGTTGTCGCCGTCAGTTTAATCCGATCATCAATCCCGCTCTTGCGTTGTTCAACCAAAAAGTTCATCACAAAGCCAATGAATGCGGCACTAAAGGCATAACCGATAATCGGAAATGCGGTTGCTGCCTTCTCCATACCATCATTAACTGCTAGAGAAGTACTGCTCACTTGTACTGCCCCTTCGTGACTGGCGGTAACAATTTGAGCAAGCTCTTCGGGCGTCGATGCTAAGGACAGCGATGCCTTGGCACGATTGATAAATTGATTAATAGCGGTATCAATAATTACTGTTGAATTAGTACCATCAATCTTAGTCGTTACAACCTTCGGTGTACTCTCAATAATTGCAGCCGTAAAACCTTGAGGAATTTCAATAATATATTGGATTTTTCCGCTTAACAGCTGTTTCTGCAACTGATCTTCAGACCCGGTTTCAACAACTGTTGCTTGTGTACTGATTTCATCAATCAGAACAGCAGTAATAGCTGTTTGATCTAAATCATGTACAACGACATTTAGTTGATTACTATCACCACTGCCGCTAAAAGATAACATAACCACCAAGAAGGCAAAGGCGACAAATGCAACTAACATAATAACCTGGCTGATTTGTTTAAAACAATACTTGATAACAAAGTTTATACATCCGCGCATTATAGTTTCCTCCTAGCTAAAGTTATTCCTAAAGTCAAAGCTGCAACTGCCATAACTGCAAGAATACCTAAATTCTGCCAGTAAACAGCGATATTTTCAAAAAATATTGCTTCAAACAGTGCATTTTGCGCTAGAAAGCTTGGCAATATATATTCTAAGAATGGTGCAACACTCAGCAATACATTCTCAATACCGGCAACATATCCACCTGCTAAAAAAGTAAGTAATATCAATGTCGTTCTTAGCACGTTGAGTCTTGAAGCCATAGTCATACTGCGAATTGCTGCAAACATTGACCCAATACCAAGTCCCAAAAGTGCGGTTACCAACAACAACAAAGCTACCAAGCCAATATTCGTCCCCACATATGCACCTAAAACGAAATGTGCAAACAAGACAATTATGCCCATCTGTACCAATATAACAAGTAAGGCGGCACTTAACTGCCCCATAATATTCATCCACATCGGTATTGGCGTCGTCCGCAGACGCACGCCGATACCTTGAGAGATTTCATTATCCTCAAGAATATTTAAGGCATAAAATGCGGCAAATAAGGCTGTCATTACCAAATTAGTCACCATATAATACTCATAAGCATTCGGCACTTTTTTCTGCCATGCAAGGGTCTCATTGGCAATATAGCTATCCTGGAAAGTGCTGGTGTCAACTATGCCACCATTCATGTAAACCTGCATAACTGCATTGCTCATTGAAGCGAAACTGCCAAAGATGCTCTGAGAAATTTTGCCAATCATACCAGTAGGTTCTGCCGTCTGCACATCAATTGTTAATCCATTTTCTACACTTTTTACAACAACAATACCGCTGACTTTCCCGCTTTGATATGCTGCTTTTGCTTCGTCATAGTTATCGTAATCTGAAAATGTCAGCATCTCGGTAATTTCCCGGTTTTGAAGGAAATCAGCAAACTCGGTTTCTAAAACCGAATTTGTTTTGTTCTCATACACAACTGCAAATGGCTCAGCAACTAACAGTGAATTCGGTGACATGATATCATTAAGCATCATCCCTAAACCGGTAATCAATATCAGCGGAAAAATAAGCATAAAGAATATATTACTGCGGTCACGTAACAGTAATAGTAAGCGATAGTAAAAAATACTAATAAACATACTCATCACCCAGCCTTAATCCCGTAATTGTTTGCCGGTTAATGTCAAAAATACAGTATTCAGCGTTGGCGTCTCAACATTAATTGAATGAATTTCAACACCGTGGGCCTGTAATATTGTAATTACTTTGTTCAACACATCAGCATTTTTCTGAATTGAAATAGTTAAAACTTCGGCTTCATGGGTAACATCCTCTACTAAGGCCAGCAACCTTAATTCCTTAAATACCGTTTCATTCAAGTTATCGGCAATAATACGAATAGCTTCTTTATCTGAAACCATATCTTTTAATGCTTCTTTACTTCCTTGTGCGATAATATATCCATTATCAACAATCGCAATATAATCACAAATCGCTTCAACTTCTTCCATATAGTGTGAAGTATAAACAATCGTTGCACCTTCATCCCGCAACCGAATAATGCCTTCCAAAATGCTATTCCGTGATTGCGGATCGATTGCAACAGTTGGTTCATCCATAAAAATAAGTCTCGGCTTATGAACAATACCGCAAGCAATATTTAGTCGCCGCTGCAAACCACCTGACAATTCCTTGGCGCGTTTTTTACTATATGCCTCTAAACCAGTAAAAGCAATTGCATCGGCAACATACTGTTTTCTATTACTAGCAGCAACCTTATAAAGTTGTGCAAAAAAATCAATATTTTCTTGTACCGTTAAATCACGAAAAACTGCAACCTGCTGGGGAATAACACCTACTTGCTTTTTTATTGCCGCTTCATTGCCCTTCAGTTCTTTATCAAAAATCTTAATTGACCCGGAATCAATTGACAATAAACCCAAAATTGCATTAATTGCTGTCGTTTTTCCGGCACCGTTTGGCCCAAGCAAACCATAAATTTCACCTTCCCGAACCTGAATTGAAAATTTCTTCAAAGCTGCTACATTGTTATAACGCTTTACAACCCCATCTACATCAACAATTACTTTCATAAATAGCCACTCCTCTGTATCTTGCTTTTATTATATATAATCATCTCTGCAGCCACTAGTGACATTTGTCATAACTTATAATTTTTCGTATATTTTAGCCATATATTAGTTATAATAAACATAGAGGTGAAAAAAATGCTGTTTTATAAAATCATTCTGTTACTCATAAGCATCATCAGTTATTATCAAATTTATCCGTTAGCGCCAACACAAGATGTGCTGATCTTACTGATTATTCTGATTATTTCAATAATCGTTCAACTGCTGCCAAACAGATTTTTGCGCATAAGTATTTTTATTCTTACCATTATCGCAAGTTTCATCTTCCCGCAAGCTGCATTCCTGGCACCACTCATCCTCATCCATGATGAATTTTATATATTTACCCTAATTGCCCTCGTTCTGAGCTACCTAAATACTCAATCAGTGCTTATTTTAATCCCCTACGCCACTACCTTATTTTTCTGCTTTCAATTTTATCGGCAAAAACTGATGAAAAAGCAGTATCACGAGCTTCAAGAAGCACATGATACTCTCGAATTGCAATTAAGTAAGCAAAATGAAGCACTTTTGCTAGCTACAAGCCAAGCAGCTAATTCCGCCAAAAACCAAGAACGTAACCGCATAGCACGTGATATTCACGACCATGTCGGCCACCTTGTTGCCCGCAGTTTGATGATGGTCGGTGCAATTGTTGATACCAGCATGCCTGATAATCCACAACTGCCAATGCTGCAAACTGTTCATGATAGTTTGACCAATGCTTTGGATGATATTAGAAAAACCGTACACAATTTACATGACAGTCAAAAAAATAACTATCAGACTTTCATTGATATGCTCACTGATTTTTACTTTTGTAAGCTGAATTATGATTTATATGATGATACGCAACAACTAGATGATGCTATTCTGGAAACATTAATTATGACAACTAAAGAATCACTTACTAATGTCATTAAACATTCCAATGCTACTACTGTTGATATTAAACTTGAACAATTTCCAACCTTCATCCGTTATCAAATCCATGATAACGGAACAAACATTCACGATAATCATCCTGGATTAGGACTGGCAAGCATTAGTGAGCGTGTAGAAAACCAGAACGGATACGCTAGTTTCTCACAAAATGATGGCTTCCTTACCGTAATCACCCTACCATTCAAATAAAGGAGTTGTACATATGCAAGTAATACTTATTGATGACGACCAATTTATTATTGATGCTCTCACATTAATGCTGAAAAATCATGACGATATTGAAGTTGTCGGTACCGGCAATGATGGTGCTGCCGCCATTGAACTCGCAGCCACCCTCAATCCTGATGCCATCCTTATGGATGTCCGTATGCCAAAAATCAATGGCATTGAAGCAACCAAAGTAATTACCAGCAAAAATCCTAAGCAAAAAGTACTCATCCTCACCACCTTCTATGATGACGAATACATCATTCAAGCTCTCAAAAGCGGCGCTTCCGGCTACATGCTCAAACAATCTAATAGCGAACTAATCGCCAACAACCTCCGTGCCATCCACCGTGGCCAGATGGTCTTCGGTGAAGACATCGGTGCCAAACTGCCGTCCCTACTCAACCAAAAGCCAACCGTTAATTTCACCCAGCATAACCTCACTGAACGCGAGCTTGCTGTTCTTGAACAAATTAGCTTTGGCCACTCCAACAAAGAAATCGCCGCCGCCCTCTTCTTAAGCGAGGGCACCGTCCGCAACTACATCAGTATCCTACTCGACAAACTTGAGCTGCGTGACCGCACCCAACTTGCTATTTTCTATTTGCAAAATCAATAAAAAAACGACCGCGAGGCTGCCCTCGCGGTCGTTTTCTTCTTCAATCAAATCACGGTTTCTATTATTTTTTTAGCGATTACAGCTTTTGCTGCCTGCTTCACCTCAACAATATTATTTTGCTGATCAATAATCTTCACCGCATTCTCGTCACTACCAAAATTACTTAAATCATTTAATACAATATAATCTAAATTTTTCTTAGAAAGCTTGTTCTGTGCATGTTCTTCATGATTATTGTCTTCTGCTGCAAATCCAATTAACTTTTGGGTCGTTTTTTTACTACCCAAATCTTTTAAGATATCGATTGAGCGCGCCAATTCAAGCTGCAACTCATCATCGCTCTTTTTAATTTTAATATCTGAAACCTCTTTAGGTTTATAATCAGAAACAGCAGCGCTCATAAACACATAATCACTATCGGCAAATGCAGCAAGCATTGCCTGGTGCATTTGCTCAGGAGTTTCTACATCAACATAATTAATTCCATATATTTTGGGCATCTGATTAGGACCATTCACCAAAGTGACATCTGCTCCCATCAGTTTCGCTTGACGCGCTAACTCATAACCCATTTTACCACTGGAAGTATTAGCAATATAACGGATTGGATCAAGATAAACCCGGGTTGTACCACTGCTAACCAGTACTTTCTTCCCTTTTAATCGCTCACCGGCATGCAAATACAGCTCAATGCCGTACACCAGTTCATCAAGAGGTGCCAATTTACCAATACCCTCATAACCACAAGCAAGCATTCCTGTTGCCGGATAAATAAAACCAACCTCTTCTTCATATAAAGCCCGCATCGAGTGTTGCAATACCGGTTTCTGATACATAAACGTATTCATTGCCGGAGCAATCACCATCTGAACCGTTCTGGCTGCAACAACTGAACCAAGCAAATCATCAGCAATCCCCAGCGCATACTTATTGATACTATTGTAAGTCGCCGGAACAATTGCCAGCAAATCCACTTCTTGAGCTAAATAAATATGGGTAATTGCATCCGTTGCCTCATCGGTAATATGATAATCATAGAAATGTTCGTTACCTACAAGTGACTCAATCTCATCATTAAAACCAAAAGCACCGGCCGCCTCAGTCATCACCACAAAAATCTCATGCCCACGCTCTTGCAACAAACGAATCAACTGCGGAATTTTTTGAACTGCCACCGAACCAGTTACTCCTAATGTTATCTTTGCCATAAAAGACCTCCTATAATTCGATATCAAGCTCGACCGGACAATGGTCTGAACCATAAACATCAGCATGGATTGCCGCGCCGCTTAAGCGGTCAGCAATCCGCTCCGAAAGACAGAAATAATCAATCCGCCAGCCAATATTACGTTCGCGTGCATTGGCACGATAAGACCACCAAGAATAAGCATCACTTAAGTCAGGATACAAATATCGGAATGAATCAACAAATCCACTAGCCAAAAATTCAGAAAATTTACCGCGCTCTTGATCGGTAAATCCTGGATTCAAACGATTTGGTCCCGGATTTTTCAAATCAATTTCCTGATGTGCCACATTTAAGTCACCGCACATTATCACTGGCTTTTGATGATCCAATGCCTGTAAATGAGCCAAGAAACTATCTTCCCAATTCATCCGATAATCCAAACGCTTCAACTCATGTTGAGAGTTTGGCGTATAGACCGTCACTAAATAAAATTCAGGATACTCTAATGTGATTACCCGACCTTCAGTATCATGCTCTTCAATGCCAATACCATATTGTACTGATAATGGTTCATGCTTAGTAAAAATTGCCGTTCCCGAATAACCCTTTTTTACAGCATAATTCCAATACATCTTATACTCCGGTAATTCTAACTCAATCTGTCCTGCCTGTAATTTTGTTTCCTGAAGACAAAAGAAATCAGCATCAATTGCCGAAAAATATTCTAAAAAACCCTTTTTAACTGCTGCTCTTAATCCATTAACATTCCACGAAATAAACTTCAATGTACGCTCACCCTTCTAGCCATAATATCCTTATTATACCATAAAAGACTGGCCATACCGACCAGTCTTTTACTTTTTATTTCTCATCATCTTTTGAGAATTTATCTTTTACATGTTCTGCAGCTTCTTTAACCGCATCAACAGCTTCACCGGCTTTATTTTTTACAGCCGTTCCTGCCGCTTTCACATTATCGGCAGCATGTTCGAAACCGTCCTGTACTGAGTCTTTAACATCATGTAGTTTTTCTTTTGCCTCATCGCTTTTTTCCTGTGCCTGATCCTCAGCATATTTTTTGATAATTTTGTCTTCCATTTTCACCCGCGTTTTCGCGTATGTTGATTCGACAGAATCACCAACTTTGTCCGCTGTGTCTTTAACAGCATCCGCAGCATCTTCTGCTGCTCGTTTTACTTTCTTTTCAACCTTATTAGTCATAGTAATGACCTCCTCTACCACTTAATTATATCACTAATGTGCTTTTTTATGGCTACGGACACACTAAAACCCTGTGAGCCAAGCTCACAGGGTTTTAAAACTTAAGAAAATAGTTTTTTAAATTTCTCGAACAGCGTTCCTTTTTCGTTCTCGCTCTCAAGTATTGAATCCATTTCTTTAATAACTTCTTTTTGGCGTTTATTAATATGTTTAGGAACAACAATGTGTACCTGAACATATTGATCACCTTTACGATTTGCATTCACTGCAGTAATTCCTTTTGATTTCAAACGGAACTCAGTGCCATTTTGGGTTCCTTCAGGAATTTTCAGTTTCACTTTACCGTCAACTGTCGGAACTTCAATATCATCACCTAAAGTCGCCTGTGCAAAAGTTATCGGCATTTTAAGATAGATATTGCTTCCCTCACGTTCAAAGAACTCATGTTTTAAGATATGGAAACTAATATATAAATCACCGGTTGGTCCGCCATTGCTGCCGGCCTCACCCTGATTGCTGACACGAATTTGTTGTCCCTCATCAATTCCGGCTGGAATTGTTACATCAATTGTCCGGCGCACATGTTCAGTGCCGCTACCATTACATTGAGTACATTTATGAGTAACAATTTTACCGCGGCCTTGGCATTCAGGACAAACCGTTTGGTTTACTATTCGTCCAAATGGCGTATTTTGTGCCACAGTAACATATCCTGAGCCGTTACAACGACCACAAGTTTCTACATCTTCCGGCTTATCTGCGCCGGTTCCATGACATTTTGAACATGTCTCGTCGCGTGATACCTCAACTGACTTCTTAGCACCAAAGATAGCTTCTTCAAAGCTAAGCGTCATTGTCATTGCTAAATCTGAACCACGACGAGGTCCGTTTTGGTTACGGCTGCCGCCGCCAAATCCACCAAAACCAAAATTACCAAAAATGTCTCCAAAAATATCTGAAAAATCAAATCCTGAGAAATCATAACCACCGCCATTTTGATTAAAGGCGTTATGACCATACTGATCATATTGTGATCGTTTTTCATCATCAGAAAGAACTGCATAAGCTTCCTGAATCTCCTTGAATTTCTCCTCAGCACCAGATTCCTTATTCACATCCGGGTGATACTTTCGAGCAAGTTGGCGAAACGCTTTTTTGATTTCTTCTTTTGAAGCCCCTTTTTCAAGTCCAAGAACCTCATAATAATCGCGTTGTGCCATATTTTTATTCACCTCTGTCTTTCAAGTTACTATTAATATTTTATCACATATATACAAAAATAGCATTTGTTTTTTATGTGAAGATTTACCTCTCTTATTATATCACAACTAATTAGCACTTTCAATATTCAAGTGCCAAAAATAAAAGAAATATAGTCTCCTATATTTCTTTTTCCTATTTTATTCATCAATAATCGTATACAACAACTCACTTAAGTCAGCCTGTTGTTGCGGCGATAACTTATTAAAGATATCATCCATTGCTTTATAATATCCGGCAAAACAATTTTCAATATACGCCTGTCCGGAATCAGTCAGTGAAGCATAATAAACCCGGTGATCATTCGTACAATTTTTACGAACAATATATGACTTCTCTTCCAATTTATTTACCGTATAAGTCATTGTTCCGCTTGTTAATCCTAAGCAATTACCAATTTGTTGAATTGGTTGGCTGCCATTTTTACGCAACATTTCTAAAACGCTAAACTCTGATAAAGTTAATTCCGAATAAGAAAGCGCCTTATCCAGCTTAGCGTTCAACGTACGATGGGCTTTTAAAAACAGGAGCCAGGTATCGACACACGCCATATTAAACAGCAGCTACCGCTTTTTTAATTTGATCATTGTTTGCTGCTACCGCATCAGCTACTGGCAATTGCTCAATTGCCGTTCCTTGGATAACAACACTATCCACAACATCAATACCTAAGAAACTAAGTACTTGAGTGATATGTGGTACAACTAAATCATTTTTGGTTCCGGTATGAATTCCGCCCATCGCATTGACAAGGATTGCTTTTTTACCTTTCATCATGCCTACAAGTTCTCCGGTTTCAGTATAGCCAAAAGTTTCTTTAGCAATAAATACATTGTCAAAATATTTATGTAATTCTGCTGGGAATGACAAGTTCCACATTGGCGCTGCAACAACAAATAAATCTGCAGATTTAAATTGAGTTAACAACTCAGCTTGTTTTGCAGTTGCTTCATTTTGTTCTCCTTTACCCCAAGCTGGCATTAAATCATGTGCCAAACTTGGTACATTTGCTGCAAAAACATTTACTGTTTCAACAGTTGCATCTGGATATTTTGCTTGTAATTGTTTAATAACTTCATCAGCTGCTCCCATAGAGTATGATTTATCAGCAGTATTAAGATTAGCATCAATTCGTAAAATTTTCATGTTTAAAAAACTCCTTTAATTTGCGTTTACTTAAATAGTATATCAAACGCAAATCTTTATATCAAGATAAGTACTCCATATTGTTAAAAAACAAAAAATCACTGGCGAAACCGCCAGTGATTTTACTCTCATTATTTATCTTCTTCCACGTCTTCAAATTCAGCATCAACAACATTATCAGCTTTCGGTGCTTCAGCAGCACCCTCAGCTCCGGCAGCTTCTGCCTGCGCTTTGTATGCTTGCTCAGCAAAACTATGTGCTACTTTTTCAATTTCTTCTTTTGTAGTACGAATTGTATCAAAATCTTTGTCATCAATTGCTTTTTGCAATTTAGCTTTTAATTCTTCAGCTTGTTTTTTCTCTTCTTCGCCAACTTTATCACCTAAGTCATTTATGCTTTTATCAACTGAGAAGATCATTTGTTCAGCTTCATTGATTAACTCAACTTCTTCTTTACGTTTTTTATCAGCTTCAGCATTCATTTCTGCTTCTTTTACCATGCGTTCAATTTCTTCATCACTTAAATTAGTTGCAGAAGTAATCGTAATTGATTGCTCTTTATTTGTTCCTAAATCTTTTGCTTTTACGTTAACAATACCGTTAGCATCTAAGTCAAAGGTTACTTCAATTTGTGGAACTCCACGCGGAGCAGCAGGAATATCAGTCAATTGGAAGTTTCCAAGTGTTTTGTTATCCGCTGCCATTGGACGTTCACCTTGTAAAATATGAATATCTACGGCTGGTTGATTATCAGCAGCTGTAGAGAATACTTGTGATTTGCTCGTAGGAATTGTTGTATTACGTTCAATAAGTTTTGTCATAACGCCACCCATTGTTTCAATACCTAATGATAATGAAGTAACATCAAGCAACAAGACATCTTTAACATCACCGGCAAGTACCCCACCTTGAATTGCTGCTCCCATAGCAACAACCTCATCAGGGTTAACACCTTTGCTAGGTTCTTGACCTAATTCTTTTTTAATTGCATCTTGCACTGCCGGAATACGTGTTGATCCACCAACAAGCAATACTTTTTGAATATCTTTACCAGTCATACCAGCATCTTTCAATGCTGTACGAACTGACACTAATGTTTTTTCAACAAGATCATGAGTTAACTCATCAAATTTTGCTCGAGTTAAAGTCATTTCCATATGAACTGGTCCTGCATCACCGGCAGAAATAAACGGTAATGAAATTTGTGTACTAGTTACACCTGATAAATCTTTTTTCGCTTTTTCAGCTGCATCTTTTAAACGTTGCATTGCCATTTTATCTTGTGATAAATCAATACCATTTTCTTTTTTGAATTCTGAAACCATATAATCAATCACTTTTTGGTCAAAGTCATCCCCGCCTAAACGGTGGTCTCCGGTTGTAGAAACAACTTCGAACACGCCATCACCTAATTCAAGGATAGAAACATCGAATGTTCCCCCACCTAAGTCATAAATTAAGATTGTATGATCAGATTCTTGTTTATCCATACCATAAGCTAATGCTGCTGCAGTTGGTTCGTTAATAATACGTTCAACTTCAAGACCGGCAATTTTTCCGGCATCTTTAGTTGCCTGACGTTCAGCATCATTAAAGTAAGCTGGCACGGTAATAACCGCTTTAGTCACTTTCTCACCTAAATAACCTTCTGCATATTCTTTCATGTAACGAAGAATCATTGCTGAAAGTTCTTGTGGTGTATATGATTTTCCGTTCATTTCAACTTTATAATCAGTTCCCATATGACGTTTAATCGAACTTACAGTATTTGGATTTGTAATCGCTTGACGCTTAGCAGCATCACCAACAATCACTTCATCGCCTTTAAAAGCAATAACCGACGGCGTTGTCCGTCCACCTTCTGGGTTTGGAATAACTTTTGATTCGCCACCCTCCATAACACTGACACATGAGTTTGTAGTTCCTAAGTCAATACCTATAATTTTACTCATAATTATTTTCTCTCCTTATTAATTTATATAAATTTCGATATTAAAGCATAGTCAAGCTATTCTTTAATATTCACTTTCACCATACTTGCGCGAAGCACACGGTCTTTTAACCGATAACCTCGTTGTAATTCCTCAAGAATGATATTATTATCCTTATCCGGATGATTCTCTTGCATAATAGCTTGATGCATATGTGGATCAAATTCACCATCAATAGGAATAATTTCAAGTCCTTCCTTCGCTAAAGCAGTAAACAATTGATTATAAATCATCTCAAACCCTTTAACAAAGCCGGCATTTGCTTCGTCAGTCTCTTCAGTTGCGAGCGCCCGGTCAAAGCTATCTAAAACCGGTAAAAGCTCAGTAATCAAAGATTGTGACGCATATTTCAATGTTGTTTCAACATCAGTACGCGTGCGGCGCTTGAAGTTTTCAACTTCTGCGCGTTCACGCAATAATAATTCTTTTAATTTGTCCACTTCAACTTGAACTTCCGCTAAGGTGTCTTCAACCGTAGCTTCCGCCGTATCAGTTTCTTCAATATTTTCTTCTACTAATTCTTCTTCAAGAACTTCATCTTTTTTATTATCTTTTTTTGACGACATTAGTTCGCACCTCCATTTATATTGTAATAGTTTTCCCTACTATATTCAGTAATTCAGCAACTTTTTGATAGTCTAAGCGAATTGGTCCCAATATAGCAATTGTTCCGTGACCACGAATTGGCATTCGGAATGTAGTACTAATTAATGCGCACTCTTCAAAGCAAACATCACCAATCTCACTACCGATACGAATATCAATTCCGGGTTCGTTCTGTTTAAGGCTGCTAAGTCGTGCATCATCTTCTAAAAATTCAAACATTGCTTTTATAGTATTGCGTTCAAATTCTGACTGCAATAATAAATTGGCTTGCCCGCTGAAATAAGTAATTGATGTATTCATTGCACTGAAAAATTGTAAAATCGCATCATGAATCTGATCATAATGATCGATATATTCTTCAAGCAATGGTTTGATATCATTTTCTAACTTATCAAACACTTCATTTAACGGTACACCATTTAACATTTGATTCAAAAATTTAATAGTATTATCTAACATTTCAAACTCGTACATTGTAGCCAATTGAAACAACCTAGTTTCAATCTGGCCTTGATCAGTAACAACCAGTACGGCAGCCTGATTAGCTGATACCCGTAACATTCGTACTTGTACAATCGTATTTCTGCGAGCCGAAGGACCGATAAAAATAGCTGTTAGGCCGGTTTCATCTGATAATACTCTCAACAACAATTGAATCTTCTCATCAAAAGCAATATCGCGGCGCATTACAATACGTTCAATCTGTTCAGCAGCATCCATATCATCATCAGTCACTTCCTGAACATCATCTGCGATATCCAAAAAATGATTAATATAGAAACGATAGCCACTCAACGAAGGAACACGCCCCGAAGAGGTATGTGTTTTTTCTAACAAGCCTAGTTCTTCAAGCATTGCCATCTCATTACGGATAGTTGCCGAACTATAAGGCATATCATATTTTTGGATCAATAACTTTGATCCGACCGGATGAGCGGTATGAATAAATTCATCAATAATTGCTTTTAAAACAATTGACCTCCGAGTAGTTAACACTATAATCACCTCTTTTAGCACCCTGTTATCTCAAGTGCTAAAACCATTATACCCGATTGCTTTGGCACTGTCAAGACAAATGTGCTAATCAAGCAAAAAAGCTTGTAAAACCTCATTTGACACAAAAATTCCCTCCTGTGCCAAACGAATATAGCCGCCAACTACCTCCAGCTTTTCGGTCGCAATGAAGCGAGCAACTATATCTCCGTAAATCTCCTCAAATGGGGTATTGAAACGGCGCCCGAATTCCGCCGGGTCAATACCCTCACGCTTTCTTAAACCAAGAAAAACAAACTCCTCCATCTGAGCTTGCTGGCTTAATCGCTCTTCAGCCACAAGCGGACGTTCTCCCTGTTCAAGCATAGCTATATACTTATTAATCGAACGAGTATTACCATAACGCACTCCAGCAATATAACCATGCGCACCTAAACCTATACCGTAATATTCATCTGCATTCCAATATGTTAAATTATGCCGGCTCTCAAACCCAGGTTTTGCAAAATTACTCACTTCATAATGCTCATAACCAGCTTCCTGCAAAGCTTCCTGGACATAAGAATACATCACAAACTGCAATTCCTCATCAGTCTCACTAAACCAGCCCTGCTTCGCACCAATACCAAACACCGTATGTGGTTCAACAATTAACGCATAAGTAGAAATATGGGTCACTTCCAAATCAAGAAAATGGCTGATATCTTTTTGCAAATCCGCCAAAGTCTGCTTAGGTAAAGCATAAATAAAGTCAATATTAATATTAGTAAAACCTGCACGCTTAGCATCGCTAATACACCGTTCAACATCAGATCGACTATGTGTACGCCCTAACAACTGCAGGCGCTCCTCATCAAAAGTCTGCACCCCAATACTCAATCGATTCACTCCGGCCTGTCTTAAGAATTCCAGCTTCGCAAAGGTAAGCGATTCAGGATTGGCTTCAAAAGTACATTCCGTGTTTTCACCAATAAAAGGATTTATTGCTGAAAATAAATACTCCAGTTCTTCCAAATCCATACTTGATGGCGTTCCGCCACCAAAATACACCGTACGCAATGGTCTCGCCTCCGGAAGCAGCAATGCTAGTTCACGATGCAGCTGCGTAATATATTCATGCCGTGCCTGATTGGCATAATAAATTTTGGAAAAATCACAGTATGTGCAAATTTGATTACAAAATGGAATATGGATATATAAAGCATCAATCACTTGATTTACCTCCGATATAATTCTCTTATCAACAAAGCTACACTTGCCTTGCTGATGATCAGGTTTAATTATATCACATATATAAAGACTGGTGAAAATAAAAAAAAGCTATTGGCGAGGTAAGCCAATAGCTGGAAAACGTTACAAACGTAACCGTTTTTTATAAGAGGATATATATGAAAAAGTTTTTTTATTTAAAGGGGTGTTTTGGAAAGAATCATTCAAATCTGTTTGGGTTAAATTTGGATGAAATACCGCCTTTATTTTTACCAAACAAGTTGGGTCGCTCACTTGGTATGCTTTTATTATAGGACAATAACATGTGCTTTGGTTGTTCTGTATGTGTAGTTTATGTGAAGTTTAGAAATTTGCTTTAAAACAATAAAAAACTACCGGGGAGGTAACCCGGTAGCTCAAAACGTTGCAACTGCAACTGTTTTTATATATATAAGAGGATATATATGAAAAAGTTTTTTTATTTTTTAAGGATTTATATTATTAAAAAGTTTTTATTTTTTTATCATATTTGTTCTGCTCGCTCGTATCGAACCACCTCCTCCAAGATATTAAATTCTGTCTTACTTGTTGTCTTTATCTTGGTATGCTTTTAGTATACAGGTCTGATATGTTGTTCAATTGTTCACTATGTGTTCTTTATATGGAGATAAACTTACAACATTGTCAGTTCATATTTTTGGAGAAAAAAATAAAGCCAAGTCTGACAAGCAGACTTGGCTTTTCCTTTACTTAGCAACTTCAGAAACCCTTACCTCACGGATAACAGTAACTTTAATTACCCCTGGATATTGTAGTTCGTTTTCAATTCGTTCTTTAATTTTTCCGGCAATTACATGTGCGCTAACATCATCCACTTGCTCTGGGTAAACAATAACCCGAATTTCACGACCAGCTTGAATAGCAAATGATTTTTCCACACCATCAAATGATGTTGAAATTTCTTCAAGTGCCTCAAGACGTTTTACATAGTTTTCAATTGATTCGCTGCGAGCACCAGGACGACCAGCACTTAATGAATCAGCTGCAGCAACTAATGTTGCAATGACGCTGGTTGCTTCCTTATCACCATGATGTGATTCGATAGCATTAATAACAACGGCATTTTCTTTATACTTCTTAGCAACTTCAGCACCTAAAGTGACATGACTGCCTTCAACTTCATAATCAACTGCTTTTCCAATATCGTGCAGTAATCCAGCGCGGCGAGCTAGAGTGACATCCTCACCTAATTCTCCGGCCATCAATCCGGTTAAATAAGCAACTTCAACAGAATGTTTAAGCACATTTTGCCCATAGCTTGTCCGGAAATGTAAACGACCTAATAATTTCACCAGTTCCGGATGCATATTACCGACAACTGTTTCAAATACTGCCTGTTCACCAGCTTCTTTAATCATTTGGTTAACATCACGAGATGCTTTTTCAAATAACTCTTCAATTCGTCCCGGATGGATACGTCCATCCTCAACTAATGCTTCAACCGTTTGCTTAGCAACTTGCCGGCGTACCGGATCAAAGCAAGAAAGTACAACTGCTTCTGGTGTATCATCAATAATTAAATCTACACCGGTTAATGATTCAATAGTTCGAATATTTCGACCTTCACGACCGATTAAACGACCTTTCATATCATCACTTGGCAAGTTCACAACCGATACAGTTCTTTCAGTTGTTACTTCAGCAGCATAACGCTGAATTGCAAGTGATAAAACATTTCTGGCATTCTTGTCAGCATTTTCTTTTGCTTCCAATTCCATCTGACGAACATAACTTCCCAACTCATGCGAAATTTGTTCCTCGGTTCTTTTAAAAATCTCTTCTTTAGCTTCATTGCTGGTAAACCCTGCAATGTGTTCAAGTTTTTCGGTTTGTTGTGATATCAGATTCTCGATTTTTACTCGTTCTGTATCTAAATCACTGTTTTTCTTTTGTAATGTGTTTTCACGATCCTCGATTGCTTTTTCACGTTTTTCAACTGCTGTTTGGCGCGACTCAAAATTCTCCTCACGCATCAACAGTAACTTTTCACGTTCATTTACCTCACTTTTACGTTCGCGAATTTCTTGTTCATTATCCATTTTAAGTATATGAACTTCTTCTTTAGCTTCCAATAATAATTCTTTTTTTCGAGCTGCCGCTTCTTTTTCGGCCTCTACTAACATTCCTTCAACTGTTTTACCAGCTTTTTTAAAATTATTAATAACAGCTTTACGACTAAAAAATGCTGCTAAAAGCGCAGTGGCAAGCAATACGGGGATGAAAATCAATATCAAAACTTCTGTTGACATTCATACACCTCCATATGATTCCTTTTTTCTGTCATGTGCTTTCTATTATTTCATAGTATAGAATTCACTTCTATACCTCTTTAATTATAGAGCTTTTTATACCCGATAGTCAACCAGAAAACTACATTATAAAAAAAGAAAAGTAGCGTTTTCACAAAACACCTACTTTTCTCTTAATTATTCATCATCTTCGTTTGTTGCCACTGTCTCTTCAATCTCTTCTTCAACAATAGCGTAATGGTCACGGATAAGTCCTTCAATTTCATCGGCGATTTCTGGATTGTTTTGAAGGAAAATTTTAGAATTTTCACGACCTTGACCAATCTTTTCACCTTTGTATGAGAACCATGCCCCAGCTTTATCAACAATATCAAGAGCAACTCCCATATCAACCAATTCACCGGTTTTAGAGATTCCCTCTCCGTACATAATATCAACTTCAGCTAGTTTAAATGGCGGAGCCATTTTATTTTTTACAACTTTAATTCTGGTTTTGTTCCCTTTAATCTCAATACCATCCTTAATTGCTTCACCTTTACGAATGTCTAAGCGAACAGAAGAATAGAACTTCAATGCCCGACCACCGGGAGTTACTTCCGGACTACCGAACATAACACCAACTTTTTCACGTAATTGGTTAATAAAGATAACTATTGTATTTGATTTATTAACAATACCAGCAAGTTTACGTAAAGCTTGTGACATCAGACGTGCTTGTAACCCAACATGTGAATCACCCATCTCACCTTCAATCTCCGCTTTCGGCACTAATGCTGCAACTGAATCGACAACAAGTACATCAACAGCACCACTTCGTACCAATGCTTCAGTAATCTCCAAAGCTTGTTCACCAGTATCTGGTTGCGAAACTAATAGTTCATCAATATTAACGCCAAGTTTCTTAGCATAAACCGGATCCATAGCATGTTCCGCATCAATAAATGCTGCTTGACCACCAGCTTTTTGTGCTTCCGCAACAGTATGTAAAGCGATTGTCGTTTTCCCTGAACTTTCTGGTCCATAAACTTCAATAATTCTTCCGCGTGGATATCCGCCAATCCCTAATGCGATGTCCAATCCAATTGATCCAGAAGAAACAGTTTCAATTTTTACATTAGGTTTTTCACCTAATTTCATAACAGCACCTTTACCAAATTGTTTCTCAATTTGTTTCATTGCTTCATCAAGTGCTTTTTGTCTTTCTGTGCTCATAATAAACCTCCTCGTGTTTATCTATTCGTAATTTTACTTACTTTCTCTCAATAATTTTTGCATATTCAAATATGTTAATGCCAATGATAAGATTGATACTACTGCTGCAACAATCAAGCAGATATCTTGCACCGGAATATTCCATAATTCAAATGGTTGATTCCCTAATACCGAAATAAGCATTGCGATAAAAAAGAAGAAGCGTTGAATTCCGGATATTTGCTCACTTAATGCACCATTACCAGCGTAAGCATATTGCAAACGCAGACCATACATAACCAACTCACGAATAATAAAGACTAATGCAATATAAGTTGGAATATAGAAGTTCCCCAGTAAAAGAACTACCAATACAAGTGCAAAAAAGATATGAGCCTGTTCATCAGCAGGACGTAATAATTGATCAAGGTTACGTGCCTTATTGATGCGCATGTGCACAAATGTAAAATATTCCAAGATTCCAATGGCAATTATAATAACTGCAGTCAGGAAATGTGAAAACGGCAAAATAGCTCCATCAAAGAAGAATTGAATGCTTCCGCCAAAGTTCGGAATATAGAAAATAGCAATCATTCCGACTGTTAAAAGCAATCGTACTGCTATCGTTAAATAATCACGTCTAAAAATACTTGTCTGATTCACGTTTTCACCTTCATTTTCGAAATTTAATATCCCAGAAATATACTCTGTAAGCCATGTTCTGTGTTTTTGTACGCAAACAGCCCTAAGGCCTTGTACAAAACAGTAATCATTTATCTGTGCACGAAGCACCCCGAACTTTGTTCATTTCCATCGTTCAGGCTCCCCTACCAAATTTGGGTTTCTCGCTCGCGGGGTTTACCAACGTTTCACCAGCAAAGTTTCCAATGCAGATTCGTCTCTGTGGCACTTTTAAAGATGACCTATCATATTGCAAGCAACTTAGATAAATCATGCAGCCGTACGGCTCTGGGAAGCCGTCTATCGCTTATTTTTTCGCAATACACGAACACTACAAACATCGCAGTCTGTGCGAGCATGGACTTTCCTCAACAATAATAAATTATTGCAGCGATTACTCGAGTATAATACTGTCGATGCAAAATATTGAGACAGGCACTTAGAGCAAACACAAAAGCGTATTTACAAAGCCTGTCTCCAGCATCAATATTAACCTAATAATTATTCTTCGTTAGCTGAACGAATGACACGAATAATTTCTGCCATTTGTTTTTCCAGCAAACTGATACGACGAATTAAGTCGTAATTAGTCGCTTGAGCTGGTTGTCCGGCATCAGTGTCACTGGCAACTGATGCACTTGACGCGCTCTCTTTTGTTGCTTGAGCTGATTTCAAATAATTTTTCAATTCCTCATTTTCAGTTGTTAAACGGTTGATTTCTTTTTGTAGCGCTTCATAGTCATGAATAACTTCATCTAAAAAATCATCAACTTCATTTTGACTATAACCGCGAATTTCATTACGAAACTCTTTTTCAAGAATATCCTGTACAGAAAGCTGTGATACTTGCTTCATCATTGTACCTCCTAAATTTATTCATCCCTATTGTAGCAAAACTTAACTCACAAATCAATAAAGAATACCGCTTTCCGTATGACAATAATGCGACACAAAAGCGACAGCGACATCCCTGTCGGCCAATTATTAGCCACTTTTAATGTTATCTTGGGAGAAATTTTTGGAAAGGGGATTGTCCCGGCGATACAATTCCCTTTCTTCCCTATATATAATACTCAACTTTTATCATAGTTTCACAATCAAAAAAATTCAGAATATGACTTACAAAAATGTTACTTCGCGCTTCCAGAAAAAATTGTACTTTCAAGAGTTAATATAGTATAATATCAAAAGGTAAGGTGATTTTATGGCGCTTATCGGCTATCCGACAAAAGCTAAAAAAACGACGCAGAAGAAAACCGTTATGTACAATAATCGCGGTATGCGTCTTGAGGAAGAACTCAACACAGCAAATGAGTACTATCGTGCCTCAAACATTGCTGTTATTCATAAAAAGCCAACGCCGATTCAGATAGTAAAAGTTGACTATCCGAAACGGTCGGCAGCAAAAATTACTGAAGCATATTTCCGTACCCCTTCAACAACTGACTACAATGGTATTTACAAGGGTCGGTATATTGACTTCGAAGCAAAACAAACGAATAACAAAACTGCTTTACCTTTACAAAATTTCTATGAACATCAAATTGAGCATATGCAGGCAGTACTGCTTGCCGGTGGTATTTGTTTCATTATCATTCACTTTACTCAACATAATGAAACTTTCCTTATAGATGCTCAGCATGTTATTGAAATTTGGCAACAAAGCAAATCAGACGGGCGGAAATCAATTTCGTATCAGTTCTCACAAATGCACGGACATAAAATTGATACTACGACATTTCCTACCCTCAATTATATTGATATAATCGATAAATTTTATTTAGGTGGTGAATAGACGCATGACTACTCGAAGAAGCCAGCGTAGATCCAATAATACAACTAGTAATACAACCACAAATCGAAGAAAATACCAAAATCCAGATCATTCAAACAAACAAGATAAGAAAAAAGCAGACAAAGGCAACAAAAAGAAAATGACGCCAAAACGTTTTGGCTGGATTGTTCTTAATGTTATTTTTGTCTTATTTTTAGTTGGTACACTTGCCGGCGGTGCAATCGGAACCTTTGTTCTCGGTTCAGCACTTTCTGACTTGCCGGAACTTAATTTAGATACAATCAGATCACCGCAAAGAACCATGGTTTATGATAAAGATGGTAATCCCGTTGAATACTTATCTGAAGATGAATATAAAGCGGTCAAATATGAAGACATCCCTGATGTTGTCATAGATGCCTTTGTCGCAGTTGAAGATGCCCGTTTCTTCAGCCATCGCGGTTACGACCCTAAGCGGATGGTTGGTGCGGTTATTGGTAACTTCACTTCTGGCGATATCGTCAGTGGTGCCAGTACCATTACGCAGCAGTTAATCCAAAATACAGTTATTGTAGAACGTCTCTATCAAGACCCTACTTATACAAACAGTATTAAACGGAAAGTGCAAGAGATTATTTTGGCAGCTGAATTAGAAACCAAAATGTCTAAAGAAGAAATTATGGAGTCATATTTAAATACGATTTCATTTGGCCGCTACAGCGGTATTGGTACAGCAGCAAAACGTTATTTCAATAAGGATATTTCAGAAATAACTCTTGCCGAAGCGGTTATCTTGGCAGGTATTCCGCAGAATCCTGCAGAAAATAATCCTTATGAGAATATTGAATCAGCAAATGTTCGTCGTAATACCGTACTTGATTTAATGGTTCGTCATGGGTTCATTTCTGATCAAGAAGCTAACGCAGCCAGAGGTATTCCTATTTCTGATTTACTTGCAAAAGACGCCAGCGAGTTCCTAAATACTTACTATGCATACTTTACTGGCGTTCGACAAGAGCTTAGTACTATTCCTGCCCTTGAAGGTATTACTGACTATAACTCAGGTTACAAGATTTATACTAACCTTGATGTTGATATGCAAAAATATGCAAATGATCTTTTAGATAACGCCGAAGATTTATCATACTTCCCAGAGAATGATCCGGACTATAACGCAGCTTTTGCGGTTGTTCAGACAACAACCGGGAAAGTTCCTGCTATCGGTGGCGGACGTAATATCAACTATACAAACGAAGGTACCGGAGGTTTCAACATCGGTGTTAATGGCGGTATTGAACCTGGCTCTTCAATCAAACCAGTTATCGACTACGCGCTTGCTGTCGATCAAAATCACTGGTCAACTGCCGAGGAACAAAAAGACCAGGCTACTACTTACACCGGCGGTGGTTCAATTTACAACTACAACCAAGGTGGTTATTCAGGTAGCGTCACTTTGAAATATGCAATTGCTCAGAGTTTAAACACAACTGCCCTGCAAGCATATCAAAGTGTTGGTTCTGAAAAGATTACTGAATATATGAAGACTTTGAATTTCCGTTATTTTGATTCATATGATGCGGTTGAGCCAAATGCTTTAGGTGGTTCGATGCAAATCAGCCCGCTTGAATTAGCCGGTGCCTACACTGTATTTGGTAATGATGGTAAATTTATTCAACCATATTTTATTACTAAAATTACTGATGTAAATGATAATGTTATTTACGAACATCAAGATAATGCGCAACAAGTTATTTCACCGGAAGCTGCATATATTATGACAAAAACACTTGAATATACTGCACAGACCGGTACTGCTGCCCGTGGTAATATTGGCGGAATGGCAGTTGCCGCAAAAACCGGTACTTCATCATATTCTCCGGAAGAACGTGAAGAATTCGGTATCTCGCTTTATGATGAAAAAGATCACTGGTATGTTGGCTATACACCAGAATACTCTCTGGCTGCTTGGAGCGGCTATACCAAACCTTATGAAGCTGCAGCAAACGGAAAATTCGGTAAAAACGAATACAAATACGTTTCCGCTGATATCTTCCAAAAATTCTTAACCAAATATGGAACTTACGGTACTTCATTCAATGCCCCAAGTGGTGTTGTAAGTGCAACGGTTATGGCCGGGGTCTTCCCTGCTCAAGTTCCGCCAAACGGTTATAATGGCGAAACCTCAACTGATTACTTCTTTAGTGATCGTAAACCAGTTGATATCGGCAGTTATAACATTTCTATTCCAGCTGTGAATGCTTCAATAAATGAATCTTCGCAAACAGTTATCTGGAGTGCACCAACGCCTGCATATGGCGAAGCACCTGATAGTGTCAAAAAAGCGTTTGGTAATATTGTTTATGATGTTTATGTTATTGACAAATCTGGTAAATCTACTCAAGTTGCTAATGGTGTTTCGAGTACATCCTTCAACTATTCAGCATATAAAACATACTCTTCTGTTGAAGTGGTTGCTCGCTTCTCAAATTACTCAATCAGCAGTAAGGCAACTCGTGTAAACTTGCCAGCAATTGAAGAAGAGACTTCAGAAAACTAAACAATTAATATATCTCAGGTGGTGAAATTAAATGGCAAAAAGAAAGCAAAAGACAGGAGCTTCTAAAAAAACAAATGCCAAAGAAACAAATGGAACGATAGATAATAAAGCAGCAGTAGCTTCTAAAAAGAAAACAACTACGAAACAGACTGCCACTGCTAAAAAGTCAGCTACTAATACTACAAAAACAGCTAGCAACAAAGCAACCAAATCAAAATCTGTTGCGGCCTCAAGCAGTTCGCCGAAAACGGCAAAACAAGGCGGCGCTAAAAAGACTAACAACTTTACACTTAATAATAAAGTATATGTTGAAGGAAAATATGAAAAGCGCAGTCCAATACGCAAGGTGCTATGGACAGCACTTAATTTAGTGTTTGCCCTTGCAATCATCGGTACTATAGCTACCGGATTTGTTGGTGTAAAAATATTAAGTGATGTTTTATCTGATATGCCAGCTTTCGATGTAGCTTTACTGGAACCTAGCGAACCTTTAACTCAAGTGTATGACAAAGATGGTAACTACATTGATGAGCTAGGCGAAGATACTTATATTGAGGTCACTTATGATCAAATCCCTGACGTAGTCATTGATGCTTTTGTAGCTGTTGAAGACGCGCGGTTCTTTACCCACCGCGGCTACGATCCTAAACGGATGGTTGGTGCAGTTTTCGATAACTTCGCTGCCAGCGGTATTACCAGTGGTGCCAGTACTCTTACACAACAATTAGTAAAAAATACTATTCTGGCTAGCCGCATTAATAGTGATGCTGAATATGCCAACTCAATGCGCCGGAAAATCCAAGAAATTTTCTTAGCAATGGAAGTTGAGCAACATTTAAGCAAAGAGGAAATATTTACTCAATATGTTAACACTGCCCTCTTTGGTAACTATCAGGGAATTGGTACTGCAGCAAAACGTTTATTTAACAAAAATGTTAGCGAATTAACCCTTGCAGAAGCCTCTCTGTTAGCCGGTATCCCAAAATATCCTAATGAATTCAATCCATTTCAGGATATTGCCAAGTCAACCGAACGTCGGAATTATGTACTTGATATGATGGTACGTCATGGCTTTACAAATGAAGCAGCAGCAAATGCGGTAAAATCATTACCGGTTTCTGACCTTCTGGCTAAAGATCCAGAGGATTACCTTTATCAAAATTATGCATACTTCTCTGCAATCAGCCAAGAACTTAATGAAATTCTTCCCGATGCCCAAACAAACCGCGGTCTTAAAATATATTCGAACATGAATACAGCAATGCAAAATTATTCTAACGAACTTTTAGATAACCCCGCATTCTTAGAGCAAGAAACAGGATTATCCTTCCCGGATGAGTATTATCAAACTGCCTTTGCAGTGGTTGATACTCAAACTGGAAAAGTTTCTGCTTTAGGAGCCGGTCGAAACATTAACTACACCACTGAAGGCGGCGGTGGTGGCGGATATAACTTCGCAATTAGTGGTGGTCATGAACCTGGTTCATCAATTAAACCAATCATTGACTATGCTCCGGCTGTGGAACAATTCGGTTGGGGACCATATACCATGCTTCAAGATATTCCTACAACATATACCGGTGGTATAAAGATTTCTAACTATAATGGCGAAGCAAACGAAGGTAGCTTAACAATGCAATCTGCGATAGCTAAATCTAAAAATACCACTGCCCTCCGCGCTTTGCAAAAAGCCGGTACTGAATATGCTCAAGAATTCACCGAACGGTTAGGTATTACTTATGGCGAAGATGGCTTACAAGAAGCTAACGCCTTAGGTGGAAGCATGACAGTCACACCATTACAAATGGCCGGCGCATATGCTTCACTAGGTAATAATGGACGCTATACTGACCCTTACTTCATTAGTAAAATTACTGATATGAATGATAATGTCATTTACGAACATCCATCAAGTGCGACTATTCAAGCAATGTCACCATCTACTGCTCGCTCAATGACTGAAGCGCTTATGTATTCAAGTTACGCTGGAACGCCAAGCCGTGGTAATGTCAGCGGTATGAATATGGCGGCTAAAACCGGAACATCATCTTATGATACAACTATTCGTAACCAATATGGTATTCCTTATGGCGCAGAAAAAGACCACTGGCATGTTGGCTATACACCACAATACTCAATTGCTGTATGGAGTGGTTATGATGCTCCTACCGCTGCAGCCGAAAAAGGAATTTATGGTGTTAACAACAATAAATGGATACCGTCATTAATTTACAAACAATTATTCTTAAAATTTGGGGAATACGGCTGGGAATATAACTTTGAAGGTGACAGCAACGGCAGTAATGGTAGTGAGCCACTAGTTGGCGCAGATGGTAATGTACCAAAACCGGACCCAACTCAAAATAACAACAATAATAACAACAATAACAACAACAATAATAATACCAATAACAACGGCAATTAAGGAAACTAAAAAAAGCATTCACTTTATGTAAATGCTTTTTACTTTTTCTTATAATACGTACAAATATTCTGGAAAGGACAAACCGCACAATTTGGTCGCTGCGCTTTACAAAGATAACGACCAAAGAAAATGAACTGATGATGTAACCTAATCCAGCTATCTCGCGGAAATTTTTTGCAAAGCGCCGCTTCAGTCTCCTTAACATCAGCGGTTTCTTTCACAAGCCCCAAACGCTTCGACACGCGGTGAACATGGGTATCAACCGCAAAAGCCGGTATACCAAACCCTACTGATTGCACAACATTTGCAGTCTTCTGGCCAACGCCTGGTAAAGCAACTAACGCTTTATGATCCGAAGGTACAACATTATGGTACTGTTCAACAATAATCTTCGCTGTCTTTTGCAAGTTAGCTGATTTATTTCGATATAAGCCAATAGAACGCAAATCATTTTCCAATTCATCCAGAGGAACCAGCAAATAACTTTCTGCATCTGGATATTTCTTAAATAAATGCTTTGTAACTGAATTAACATGTTTATCAGTCGTTTGTGCCGATAACATAACAGCCACTAATAACTCCCATGTGTTCGTGAAATTTAATTCACAATCCGCATCAGGAAAAAGAATTTCCAGTTCATCCATAATAAATTGTGCTTTCTTACTTACTCGCATAGTTTACCTCATCTTACTTATTTTCTTTTAACCAATCATATACAAAAAAATCAGCCTCTGCTCCCTGAACCTCATTTTCCGGTAAGGGATTATTTTTTTGTTGATGATCACGGAAATGCTGTCGCTGCCTCTGTGCTTCCTCAACAGAGGTAACCCCTTGTTTTTGCCACTCAAACAAAATACGCTCCATATAACGAATATTGCGCACATCATTTAAAATTGCCTCATCTAAAGCCTCCAGAATTAATCCTTCGCTATAATTATCTTCATTCATCCAACGAGCAACAGTTTCAAGCTCAATTGGTGCCAAAGGACGACCAAAAGCCTCCTCAACATTTTGAAAAATTGAACCTGCACTTGCCTCTTTCTCGGCATTCTGCTTAGCAATAAAAACCCGTTGTTGTAACAACGCCAAACGTTCAATCAACAAATCAAAACGATATCGCTCAATAATTGCATCTTCCTTCTGTATAGCATCAATTTCAACAAGGCGCTTACTAATAAGCCCAAGCACAGACATCCGGCATTGTTCTTCATCCATCTGCATATGGGCAATCAATTGACTATTACTGGGAAAATTATTTTTTTTAATATTTAAACGCAAGAGATGAAGCAACACGAGTGTTTCTTCATCACTCAATTCAAGTTCGCGTTCAAATTGAAGTACGTAATTGAGTACTAAGTTAGGATTATCTGCAATTGTCTTTTTAAACAGCATATCAAACATGACATGCCTCCTTTATATAATTAATCACGATTATTGCCGCCAAAACGGAAAATGTAATATAGCAATTGCAACAATGACGCAATTGCTGCCGCTACATACGTAAACGCCGCAGCCTGCAATACTCGTTTTGCTCCGCCATACTCATCTGTCGAAAGCAAATTCAATTCTTTAATTTGCCCCAGAGCACGACTCGACGCATTAAACTCAACCGGCAACGTTACTACTTGGAATAAAAGCGCTAAGGCAAACATAATAATTGCCGCCCAAGTTAACCAAAAAAGGTTAAATAGAATTCCGACAATAAGTAAAATCATACCACCTTGAGAACCAAGTTGTGCCAATGGAAATATAAGACTGCGAAACTTCAGAAATGCATAATTATGAGCATCCTGAATAGCATGGCCAACCTCATGAGCCGCCACTGCAGTCGCGCTCACTGATTTTCCGTAAAATATATCTTGCGAAAGAAATACCGCTTTTTTACGTGGATCATAGTGATCGCTTAAGACCCCATGCGTAGAAAAAATCGGAATATCCTGCAACCCGTTACGATCTAGGATTTCACGGGCAACTTGTTGCCCTGAAAGTCCGGTGCGCACATCTACAGCACTATATTTCGCATATGTTGATGTAATCATTCTCTGAGGAATTATTGATAATAGGATTCCGGCTATCAAAACCAGCATATAAAGTGGATCCATATAATATAATGGAAAATACATTAGTCATCTGCCTCCAATTCATTTTCTTCCTTCACTTTTAATTCTTCAATTCTTGCTTCCACACGTTCTAGTGTATCATAATCATCGTAATTTTCCAAAAAATGCTTATAAGATTCTAAGAAATCTAATGAATCATTTAAGAAATAAAATGCCTCAAAAAAAGCGTCATTGGCACGTTCATCTTCATCAACTGCTAAATAACATTGTGCCTTATACCATATAAATTTAGGCTCGAAATCACCTTGTTCTTCTAAATCATCAATACGCATCAAAGCAGCCTCATACGCTCCTGAGCGAATGCAAAGATCTAAATAATAATCATTGATTGCATAAGCATCAGGATTCCCTTGAATTAACTCATGTAAAATCTTTAATGCCTCATCACTTTTCCCTAAATGATCAAAAACAATAGCCTGTAAGAAATAAAGCTGTTCTGAAAACTCGTTATGACTTAAACCCTGAGCAATTAACTTTTCAGCGCGTTCAAATAACTCTTCCTGAATCAAAAGTTCAATATAATAATTCAAGATTGAGGTCTGCTCAGGAAAATTCTTAATAATTTCCTCAAAAGTAGAAAATGACTTCTCCCGTTCACCTGCTTGGTAGAGTGCATAAGCATATTCATTCAAAAACTCCAGCAAATCAGATGCCTTGCCAGAAGCTTTTTCAAAATATGGTAAAGCTTCCAAATAAGCGCCAACCTTACTATACGATAGCGCCAGCCGTTCATCAATTGAAAATGGCAAATCAACAACATTCTTACTCTTTAAAAGTAAATACTGATCAATTGCTTCGTCGAAATCCTCCATAAGGAAGAGTTGTTCCGCAAGCAGCCCGGTAATAATCGTTTGCTCAATATCAGAGATATTTTGCAAACTCTGCAATTTTCGATATGCCACATCACTAAGTCCTTGGGCATTATAAATCTCTGCAAGCAATATCTGTCCTTGAACATAAAATGCAGCATCCCTCGGAATTGAATCCAGTAGCAAGATACTTTTATCATCATCACCAAGCTGAAAATAAATATCAGCCAAATAGTAGCTCAATTCATCATCAGCTTCAACTGCCAAGTATTTTTCAAATGCAATTGCCGCTTTATCAAAAAAGCCTTGTTGGTATAAAAAGTAGCCAATCTCGGCATATTCCTCAATATCATGTTCTTCTGCAAACCAATGTTCTAAGGTTGCTAAATTTTCATCAGTAAATCCACTTTCACCAAGTAGTGCCAAAATATCTAAATATGTCATTTTATCACTCGGCTCCCTTCATTAATCTGTCTCAAATGCTCGAAAAAATTCGGATATGAAACAGCAATACAATTAACGTCATCAATATCAAAATCAGCATCAATCAATATGGCTGCAATTTCTGCACACATAGCAATACGATGGTCATGATATGTATGTATTATACCACCATGCCATACCTTTGCACCAGTTATATGTAAATCATTACCATCAATATTATTAGTAACACCAATTGTTTTTAAAAGCTCAGTAATCGCTTCAAGGCGATTACTCTCCTTCACCCGTAACTCCTCCACCGCATTAAAACAAGTCTCGCCATCAGCGAATCCTGCCGCAAGCGCCAAGATTGGAATCTCATCAATAATGTCAGCAATACTTTCTGCCGACACAGTAATACCATGTAGCTTACTACTCCTAACCATGATACTACCAATTCGTTCAGTCTTATTTGCCGAGTTTTTGCTTGCAGTAACAATGTCTGCACCCATTTCTTTTAAAACCTGAACATAACTCAGGCGGCTAGGATTTAGACCAACATTATCTAATTCCAAAATTACGCCATCAGCCAAACTAGCCCAAACTACCCAGTATGCCGCGCTTGACGCATCACCAGGAATACTATATTCATTAGCAAATTGATATTCTGCCTGCGGATTAAACCATGTAGTAATTCCAACCTGTTCAATTTCCGCACCTACCGTACTTAAAAATAACTCCGTATGATTACGCGTGCGTGCCGGCTCATGTACGATTATTGAAACACCGCCAACAAAAGCCGCCAGCAATAAAGCTGACTTTAATTGCGCACTGGCGACCGGCAACTTATAGTCAATACTATGAAGTTTCTGCCCCAGAATAACCGCCGGCAAACAACCATCATTACTCAAAGTAATGTCTGCACCCATCAAAATTAATGGCTCAGCTACTCGTCGCATTGGCCGTTTGCTCAACGATGCGTCACCACTTATCGTTACCTTAAACGGCAACGCTGCGCAAATACCCATTAACAACCTCGCAGTAGTCCCCGAGTTTCCGGCATCAAGTGCCTCCCGTGGCTCAACAAACTGCTGCCAACCACGGCTCTCAACAATAATTTCAGTGTCGTGTACCGTAATTGCCACCCCAAAGGCCTTAAAACAACGAATTGTTGAAAGAACATCCTCACCAAAATGGCTGCCATGCAACACCCGGCGTCCAGGCAACAATGATGCAAAAATAAGTGCTCGATGACTAATTGATTTATCACTAGGCAAATCTGTTATCCTAATCATACTAAATACTCCATACGCCAATTATCAAATGCCTCACGCAACTCACTTTCACCAACAACCTGCGCGTATGGATGACCAATAACATCCATTAAAACAAACTGAATAGCGCCACTAACGCTCTTCTTATCATTTTTCATCAGGTTATATACAGTATCAAAATCAACATCCAATTGCAATGGAGTCAATAAACCATAATTAATTAACATCTCACGAATGCCGATTGGTGTTGCTAAATACTCAGCAAAAGCCATACCGTAAGCAACTGCTGCACCATGACTCAAGCTATAATTAGAAATTTGTTCAAGAGCATGCCCAAAAGTATGACCGAAATTCAAATACTTACGAACATCATTTTCATAAGGATCCTCCTCAACAAACTTCTGTTTTACCTGCATCGAGTGTAATAATATCGTCTCAATATTTTCCTCAGCAACTGCTAAATCAGGAAATGCCTGCATAAAATCATAAAAATGCTTATCTAAAAACATATGCTTACAAATTTCACCGAAACCGGAAAGCACCTCACGCTCAGGTAATGTTGCCAAAAATTGCGTATCATAATATACCGTAGTCGGCTGATGAAAAGCACCAATACTATTTTTAGCAACATCAGTATTAATTGCAACCTTGCCACCAATAGCACTATCATGCGCTAAAATTGTCGTTGGCACTTGAATAAAATCGATTCCACGCATATACGTTGCCGCACAAAAGCCAGCTAAATCACCGACAACACCACCGCCTATTGCAATAATTACCCCTTTTCTATCAATATGATTTTTTAGTAAATGCTCAATAATCACTTGATATTTATCAAGTGATTTACTCTTTTCTCCACTGGGAATAACAATAACTGTCATATCCTTAATAACATCTCGAATATATTGCTCATGCGATTGCCAAACCCGTTCATCAACACAACAAATCGCCTGACTATACTTTTTAACTGAAAGTTCAGCAAACACACCATCACCAACATGAATCATATACGGCGGTATCGCGTGTATCAAAAAACTATTCGTCATCTCTATTCATCCCTTTCAGTTCCTCAAAAATGTTTACTAACTGCACCAAAGTATCACTCTGATATTGTTCACAGATAATCTCTGCCAAAACAATAGCCAGCATTGAACGAGCAATCACCGCATACGCTTCAAGTACACTCACATCACTCCGCTCAACAAAAGCAGTTGCAGCTTCATTGCTGTTCAAATCAATACTATTCAACGGTTGCATCAAGGTTGGAATCGGCTTGCTTGTTAAACTAACAACAATATCCTCGCCATTACTAACGCCGCCTTCAATCCCACCGGCATTATTGCTTTTTCGAAAAACATTACCGGCTTCATCCAAAAATAGTTCGTCATGCAATTCACTGCCACGCAGCGTTGCCGCCTGAACCCCGGCCCCAATCTCAACAGCCTTTGTTGTCGGGATACTCATCATAGCTGAAGCAATCCGCGCATCCAGCTTTTGTGACCACTGGCTATAGTTACCCAAACCTATTGGGAGTCCGCTGGCACGCACAATAACCTTACCGCCAATCGTATCCTTAGCATGACGAACTGACTCAATAATTTCTGCATACTCAGTATCACTGAGGCCAGTAATTAATTTATCACCTATTTGTAAAACCTCGGCATGTACTTCAATACCTAATTCTCTCAACAGAATCTCAGCTAAACTACCGGCAGCAACATATGCAACACTGCTTCTCGCACTTGCCCGCTCTAAAACATTGCGAACATCACGTTGATGACCAAATTTAAGGGCTCCTGCATAATCAGCATGCCCGGGACGAACAGTTGTTCGTCCCTTATCACTATCAACTGCATCGCCCTGACTCGCCATATCATCCTGCCAATTTGCATAATCACGATTACGCACAAAAAGCGTAATCGGACTGCCAATTGATTTACCAAACCGTATACCGCTCAAAATTTCAACCTGATCATTTTCAATTGCCATCCGAGCACCGCGACCCGGCCCCTTCATTCGGGCTTGCAGCGCAGCATTAATAATCTCAATATCAATATTGACTCTACTTGGATAACCATCAATAATAACCGTCATTCCCGGTCCATGCGATTCACCACTTGTCATAATCCTCATCGCAGCTCAGCCTCCTATTTTAAATATGGTTCAATGAACTGTTTTTCTTCATCACTCAATTCAACATTTAGTAATAAATCCGGACGTTTCATTGCTGTACGAATTAATGCCTGCTCACGCCGCCACTTCTCAATATTTAAATGATGACCACTTAAAAGCACGTCAGGTACCTTCATCCCATTAAAATCAGCAGGCCGCGTATATTGCGGATACTCAAGTAATCCGTGGGCAAAGGAATCATCATCATGCGAATCATGTTCAATAACTTCCGGCAACAATCGTACTACGCTATCAACTACAACCATTGACGCTAACTCCCCACCGGTAAGTACATAATCACCGATTGAAACTTCCTCATCAACCAAATACTCACGTATTCGTTCATCAAAACCTTCGTAATGACCACAAAGTAAAATCAAATGCTCATGCGTACCAAGTTCTACCGCCTTCTGGTGTGTATATGGCGCTCCCTGCGGCGACATTAACACTACATGAGACTTCTTACCAGAAGCTTGCTTCAACGCCTCAACAGCAGCAAAAAGTGGTTCAGGCTTCAATAACATTCCTGCTCCGCCGCCAAAAGGATAGTCATCAACATTTTTATGTTTATTATCAGCATACTCACGAAAATCAGTAACTGCAATCGTAACTGCACCGCGTTCTTGTGCCCGCTTTAAAATCGAAGTATTCAGAACACCGGTAAACATCTCCGGAAAGAGTGATAAAACATCAATATGCATAATTTTCTCCTTTAAATAAAATCTTGATACTTTTTAAGAACGACCGTTCCTGCCTCTAAATCAACATCGCCAACATATTCATCAATATATGGCACCATAATATCTTTATCGCCCTTACGCTTAATTGTCCAAATATCAGTTGCGCCGCTATTAAAAATATCCTTAACCATGCCAACTTCCTGACCTTGCTCATCAACAGCCCGCAAACCAATAATCTGATGATGATAAAATCCATCATCAAGTGGTTTTTGCTGCGTTGCATCAATCTTCAATACCATTTGCTTAAATGCTTCCACTTGATTGATATTATGCTTACCTTTAAATGTAAGCAAATAGAAATTTTTGTGCAATCGAACCTGCTCAATCTCAACCTGTTCAACCAACTCATTCTTATTAAAAATATACAACTTATTACCACGAACAAAACGCTCATCGGCAAAATCAGTATCTGCTAAAACCCGGACCTCACCACGAATACCATGCGTATTAACAATTCGCCCAACAATATAATAATCCATTTATGTACCTCCAAATCGGAATAGTTATATTATACCAAATTTATCGCCAAATGAGCAGTGGAAAGAAGAAAAAAAGCAACGCCGGCATATGACGCGGCCGGCGTTGCTTCCAAATTCACCAATAAAATTATCGTCTTTGTTCCAGAATAGCATCAACATGTTGTTGAAAGGCAGTATTATTGTGGTCAATATCACTCAATAACTGTTTAATACTTACTCGGAAAACTGCAATAATTGTGACAACTAACGCAACAATAAACACAATTAACATAACTATTGGATTTATCAATGTATCTTGCGCAAAAGCAATTACTTGAATATTATAAATAATACCCACAATAGAAAACAACATAAAAAATACATTGATTGGTTTTAGAAACATTGCAGTTATCGTCTGTAACACCCGATATAAATCATTATCTTTGTTCATGCTACCATTCACCTCCTCACTTGCTTCCGGAAGTTTAGCAAAGAGCTGTTGCCAATTCTCACTCGTGAGAATTGGCTCATCAGTCATTGCCTGACGAACAGACTCCTGCACATCTTTAATACGCCGTAATTCAACTTCAAGAAAAGCTAGCTGGCTTTCCAGCATAATTGGAATTTCCTGCTTATGAGTCAGCATATACTTAATTTGCTCTAAACTAAAACCAAGCTGCTTCAAATAACTAATTTGCTGTAACTTAATAAGTTCAGCCTCGCCATATAATCGGTAACCGCTCGAAGAATGGGCGGCCGGTTGCAATAAACCGATTTTGTCATAATAATGCAGTGTTCGCGGACTGATTTTAGCTGCTTTTGCTAACTCCTTAACGGTAATTTGCATCACACATCATCTCCTTCACATTTTATGATAAACTATGACGCAGTTGTAGGGTCAAGCATTTTAGCAAAAAAAGATCGTCTAAAACGATCTTTTTTTATAAACGCTTATATTCTACTTCATCAATTTGTCGTAAATAATAATGATTTTTTCTTAGTGAAAAGAAAATTCCAGCAATCAATAACACAATAAAGACAAGCCATAAAAATAATTGTTGACTCCCAAATAATAAGATAAATGGTGCAACTGAGAAAACCGTAAGCAAACTGGCAATATAGAGCGCGAATGTAGCCCATAAATTGACCCCTGTGCTTAAATATAAAGGTTGTTCTTCAGATACAGTAAATTGTTTTTGTGCCGAGCTAATCCCAAAAGTAGCAATCTGTACCAGATGGGTTCCGGCTTCAACATCAATAACAATTTTCTGTCCATTTAGAATGCGATGTTCTTCAACATTATCTAGTTTAATGATAAATGCACTTCCTGATGAAACAAATGAATTATTTCGGTGAATATGTATTTCCGCCATAATAAATTACTCCTCTTTTGCTACCACATAAATTGTAGCATAAATTGAATAATAATTGAAGGCTCAAGATATTCCTGAAAGAAGCTAAATGCGAAGATACGAATGATAAAGACAACAAAGAAGATAATAATGTACCAAATCGCAACATTCAAGAAGATACCGCCAACTCTTGAAAGCCAGCCAACAATAATCCAATCCTCGAAGTTAATGCCTTTTACCAGACGACCAAGAATTACTGCAACAACAATAAAGATAACAATAAATGAAATTGATTGCCATATCGTTGTTCCAGTTATTAATCCAAGTGACATCGTGCCGATTTTAATCAGCCAGTCTTCAGGAATAACAAAGATTGATGACAAAAAGCCGCCAACAATACCTGCTGCCATTTGAGCAACAATAAATGCCACAACATACTTACCTAATTGCAAAACTCGTGAAACAAGCCCTTTACGATAACCAAAGTATGCCGCCAACAATAAAGTAATGATAATAATAATATCAGTAATCATTCTGTTCCGCCTTTCTATTTTGGTGGAGAAATATTGCAAATTAATCCGGCAATCAGGAAGCCACCTAAAAAACCACCTAATTGCGATAATAAATTACCATACGAGAAAATAATTGTCCAAGCGGCAATTACCCCTACACTGGTTAAAATCGGCGGCAATAAATACATGTAGCGATCACGATAAAGCATGAACAATGCTACTGCAGAACCGCCTATTCCAAAAATAACTCCGCCGGCCCCGCCGCTTACACCGTAACCGCCCCAAAAGCGGTATCCTAAAAACACAATTAAATTCGATACAACTGCCGATGCAATAACAATCAGCAAGTACCGCCAGCGACCAAAAATATTTTCTGTACGATAGCCAATCCAAAACAACATTAAAGCATTCAATGCCAGACCAACAATTGTTCCCTGGTTCAAGAAACCAGTCAATAATCGCCACCATTGTCCCTGCTCAACAAGGGCACCAACCATGGTCAACGACGTCATATCAACAAAATATGATGCTATCGTCACTACTGCCATTAAAATAATCAAAATAATGGTAATACTTGACGCTTTCAATTTAGTAAAATAATATGAACTATTTTTCATCTCTACACTCCTTACTTCATGGACTCCCCTAAAGAAAACTCCAATTTATCTATAATAATCTGTAACGCCTCCGGCAGTGGGGAAGAAAACTCCATATAATCGCCGGTTATCGGGTGAATAAACCCAATAACCGCAGCATGTAAGAATTGCCCTTCCAAACCGAATTCGTTCTTAGATTTGCCATACACATAATCACCTACCAATGGATGACCAATATATTTCAAATGCACCCGTATCTGATGGGTACGTCCGGTTTCAAGCTGACATTCAATTAATGTATACTTGCCGAAACGGTGTAGTACCCGAAAATGGGTAATTGCATCCTTACCATTGGTATCCACAACTGCCATCTTCTTACGGTCACGTGGATCGCGACCGATTGGCGCGTCGATCATGCCTTTGTCATGTACCACATTACCATCCACAAGGGCAATATACACACGCTTAGTTGTCTTAGCCTTTAACTGCGCAGCCAACGACTTATGGGCTGCATCATTTCGGGCAATCATTAGTAAACCGGAAGTATCTTTATCAATACGATGCACAATCCCTGGACGCAATACCCCGGAAATTGTTGATAATTCCGGGCTGTAGCCCATTAAGGCGTTCACTAATGTACCGCTGCTGTGTCCAGCAGCCGGATGGACAACCATGCCACGTGGCTTATTCACTACAATTACATTATCATCTTGATAAACAATGTCTAAATCAATCTGTTCTGCTGCAATATCTGCTTCAACTGCCTCAATTGATAATATATCAATCTGGTCATGCTTCTGCAGCAAATATCTTGGTGTAACTGAAGTTCCATTAACCATTATCAATCCGTTGGCAATTAATTTTTGTACATAAGTACGTGAAAATGCTTCAATATGCTCGGCAACAAACTTATCCAAACGCATGCCAGCATCTTCTTCTTCTACAAATATCGTATTCGTTGTTTGCATAACTCCGTCGCCTCCTTTGAATTATCAAACCCTTGCATCCGATAATGCAAGGGTTTTTCTCTATTCTGCTACTGTCTTTTTTTTCTTCATTTCACTCACAATTAATCCAATGACAACCAGCCCGATACCGACGGTCAGCCCAATATCTGCTACATTAAATATAGCAAAGTTATATCCACCAAAAACGAACTTAAAGAAATCAACTACGGAACCAAATAACAGACGATCAATAAAATTACCGAACATACCGCCAACAGCCATTCCTAAACCAATCCCAGTCCAGATGTTTAAATCACCAATTTCCTTGATGAAATAAACAAACAAACAAAGTGCTATTACCGTTGTCAGATAAAAGAACCACTGCGCACCTTCAAATAAACTGAAAGCTGCTCCGGTATTACGGATGAAAAACAGTGAGAAAAAATTAGGAATAACTACGATTTGTTGTTGAATCTGCATTGTGCTGACAACAATAAACTTTGTAATCTGATCAATAACAACAACAATTGCTGCTAATACAATTATTTTCCAGGTTTTCATGCTTATGCCTCCGCTTGATCGGCAACCATTGCATTCGCACACCGTTCACAAATTTCATCATTATGCATGCTGCTTGCTTCATAGCGATTCCAGCAACGCTCACAAGTCACACCGTCAAACTCACTAACTGCAATTGCTGCAGTAGCAAAATCTTCCATGTCCGTTTGCTTTTGTTCATGTACTGTTACTCCGGAAACCATAAGTAATTGACGGAAATCATTTACTTCAGAAATAATTAATTCACGTACATCCTCATGTAAGTAAACATCAAGTTGAGCCTCTAATGATTTACCAATAACTTTTTGATTTCGTGCTTCTTCCAATGCTTTCAAAACATCTTCACGGAAATTCAGGAAAGTTTCCCACTTCGTAACAATCTGTTCTTGATTAGCGAAACTTTGATACTCATCATTAGTTGCCAAAAACACACTTTCTTCTTCAACACCATCAATATATTGCCACAATTCATCAGTTGTATGGGCAAGAATTGGTGCTAGTAATTTAGTAATTGATACTAAAATTGTATATAAAACTGTCTGTACTGCACGACGGCGAGAATCATTCTTGGCTTCAATATATAAAATATCCTTAGTAAAATCAAGATAGAAAGAAGAAAGTTCATTACTCATAAAGTGTAACACACGTTTATACACTGATGCAAAATCGTAAGTTTCATACCCCTTACGAACATCCTGCAACAATCGATTATAAACAGTAAGCATATATACATCTACTTCTGCTAAATCATCAATGGCTACCATATCAGTTACTGAATTGAAATCATGAACATTACCTACTAAGAATCGCAGTGTGTTACGAATTTTACGATAACTCTCAGCAACTTGTTTAATAATTTCATCAGAAATCCGTACATCAGCTTGATAATCAACCGACGCAACCCACAAACGTAAGATATCAGCACCATATTGTTTAATTAGCTTAGCCGGCTCAATTGTATTACCTAATGATTTACTCATTTTACGGCCTTTACCATCAAGAACGAACCCATGACTGGCAACTGCTTTATACGGCGCTTGACCATGTGTGGCTACTCCAGTAATAAGTGATGAATTAAACCAGCCGCGATACTGATCGCTACCTTCTAAATAAATATCTGCAGGATAACTTAAACCGGCGCGTTCAATAACATTATATGAAGTCCCTGAATCGAACCAAACATCCATAATATCTGTTTCTTTAGTAAACACTCCATTCGGACTATCCGGATGAGTATATCCTTCCGGCAATAAATCTTTTGCCTCCCGTTCAAACCAAACATTTGATCCATGTTGACGGAATAATTCAGCAATATGATTCATAAGCTCTGCATCCAAGATTGGTTGTTTATTTTCTGCATAGAAAATTGGAATTGGTACACCCCATACACGCTGCCGCGAAATACACCAATCACCACGACCCTCAATCATATTATATAAACGAACGCGTCCCCATGGAATAATCCAATCTGTATTATCAATCGCATCCAGCAAATCACTGCGGATTGACTCAATTGATGCAAACCATTGATCAGTTGCCCGGAAAATGATTGGTTTCTTGGTACGCCAGTCATGTGGATATGAATGTTCAATCATTTCTAACTTTAATAAAGCTCCGGCAGCCTCTAATGCATCGGTAATCGCAGTATTAGATTTCTCATAATATTGACCTGCAAACGGCCCGGTTGCTTCAGTCATGATTCCCTTATCATCAGTTGCTGAAACTATTTCAAGACCATATTTTTGACCAACGATAAAGTCATCCTCACCATGTGCTGGTGCCATATGAACAATACCGGTTCCTGCCTCACGGGTAACATGAGTACTATTAGTAACTAATGATACTCTATCAAACAATGGATGAGTTGCCTCTAAGCGGTCTAGTTCTTTACCATTAATTGTTTGCAGAATTTTCACTTCATTCCAGCCAAGCTCAGTAGTTAACTGGTCCACAAATGATGCTTCAAAAACATATTTAACACCATCACATTCAGCCACAACATAATCAAAGTCAGGATGAACAGCAATCCCCATATTTACTGGAATTGTCCAAGGAGTTGTTGTCCAGATAATGAATTTTTCATCACCAGATAACACACCTTTACCATCACGAACTGCAAAAGCAACATAAATTGATGGTGATAATTTGTCATAATATTCAATTTCTGCCTCAGCCAACGCCGATTCACTGGATGGTGACCAATATACCGGTTTTAATCCTTTATAGATTAATCCATTTTGTACCATCTTGGCAAACACCTTAATCTGCTCAGCCTCATATTCTTTTTGTAAAGTTAAATATGCATGCTCATAATCTCCCCAGACACCTAAACGTTTAAACTGCTCCATTTGGTTAGCAACTTGCTTTTCAGCATACTCTTCACAAATTTTACGGAACTCCGCAACAGTTTTCTCTTTACGATTCACACCGCTATTTGTAACTGCCTGCTCAATCGGCAAGCCATGAGTATCCCATCCTGGAATATACACGGCATTAAATCCAGACATTGCACGATAACGAGTGATAAAATCTTTCAAAATTTTATTCATCGCATGTCCGGTATGTAAATTCCCATTCGCATATGGCGGGCCATCATGTAAAATGAAGGTTGGCTTATCAGCATTCTTAGCTACAACCGCATTATATAAATCTAAATCATTCCAACGTTGTTGTAACCCTGGTTCATTTTGCGGTAAATTTCCTCGCATCGGGAAATCCGTCTTCATCATATGTAGTGTATCTTTATAATCCATTCGTCTTTCACTCCTAAATAAAAAAGTCGTCCATTACAAAATAAAATTTGTAAAGGACGACTGTGTATCTACAATCGTGGTACCACCTTTATTCGTGTTTCCACCTCATTTTGTTGATAACGGAGAACAGCTCCGATTTTACCTAAACATATGTAGTCTTCAGTAAAATAACTCCTGAGTGATTTCAATACTGATTTCATAATAAGGCTCACACCATCCCTTACTCGCTCTTTATAAAAGATTCAATATCTACTTGTCTCAATCAATGCTTTTATTATTGTTCATCGTCAAGAATTAATGGCGGCAATTCAGGTTCGGTTTGGCCACCAGTTTGTTGCTGATTTAAGAAATCATCAAATGCACCAATACTAAAATCAGAAGTATTTTCTTGCGGTGCAGGTTCTAAAACATCCGGACTTTCATAACCGTCTAAACTACTGACAACTTCTCGCCAAACATCATCGTCGGTTAACTCAAGCTGTGCTTCAAGCAACAATTTTAAGCGTTGTTTAAAGACATCAACATCTTTTTTCATACGCTCAATTGCAGTTAAAGCATCTTTAGCCTGAACTAAAGCCTCTTCCACAATGCGATCAGCATTTACTGCTGCGTCATCAATAATTTGTTGCGCTTCCTGTTCAACAATTTTCTGCAAATCAGTTGCTGCTTCTTCAGCAACCATGAGAGCTCTTTTCAAAGTGTCTTCCATATTGCGGTAATTTTGCAAATCAGTTTCAAGTTGACTGCAACGATCCATTAAGTCTTTATTCTTTTTTTGCAATTCAAACTGTTCAGTAGTTATTGATTCTAATAATGAATCAACATCTTGTTTCTTATATCCGCCAAACATAGTTTTACGTATTGCAGTTGATGTTGACATATGAATCCACTCCCTAATCTATAATTTCTAGAAAATTGTTAACCTTTTTAGGCATGCGCCTTTACATTTAAAACATAATTATCTTTCTTGGTTCTGCCCTTTACCTGTTCCAGATAAAAACGGCCAAAACGACGAATTGATAATATGTCCGTGTCCTTGACTACAGCATGACTCTGCTCAATAACTTGCCAGTTTACTTGAACAAAACCACGTTCAATCATTAGTTTCGCCTTAGTACGATTTACATTACATAGTTTAGCCACTAAAGTATCTAACCGTAACGAAGAAACAATTATCTCATACTCATTGAACGTATTTTCCAATACAATATATTCATCAGCTGGCACAATTCGTTCAAAAACAACGTGTGCCCGCCCGATTTGAGTCAATTCTTGCTCCAAATACGGAAAAAATGACTGCTCCATCGCAATCTGAATTTTATTATCGCGAATACGAATATCGCCAATATTACGACGTTCAATACCCTTCGCTAATATTGCACCCAATACATCACGATGATCAATATCATAATATTTTTCTTGAAATATAAGCTCACCAACCACAATACTAAATTGTGGATCAGTTTGTTCAAAAGGAGTTATCAGCACCCGTTTACGCTCACTATCTATAAACGCTCCATCCGCATACACATAAACTTCTTTTGAACAAAGGATCTCAATGATTTCAAGTTCTCGCACCGACATAAATGATAATAATTGTGGTCGGCTTCGATCTAAGACTGATTCTCTTACTGAAACAATACGCTGTACAAATTCCTGCTCACTGGCATGAAAATGCTGCAAAATTGCTGCAGCACGTTTATTTTTCATCTTAGTATACTTTTTTTGTTGAATCGTCGTCAGAAATTTTTCCTGCTACACCAAAGTTATTTGGCGCACATAAGAAAATGTTTGGACCGATTTTTTGTAAATCGCCGGCAATAGTATATACTGCTCCGCTTAAGAAATCAACAATACGTTTTGCTTGATCTGGCGCAATACGTTGTAAATTAACGATTACTCCACGTTTTTGTAATAAATGATCAGCAATTTCTTGTGCTTCTGAATATGCTTTTGGTTCAGCCAAAATCATTTGAGCACCTTTACCGCGTAATGCTTCCATAAGCATATCATTTTTTGAACGACGTTCTGATAATTCTTCCTCAGACTCGTTGCCACGTGCAACTACCGGAGGTACAAAATCGTCTTCTTCCATATAGTCATCATCATCATACTCTTCATCTTCAGTAGTAAACCATTTTTTTAATTTATCATTAATTGCCATTGTTTTTCCTCCTAGTACATATATCTATTTTATTATCCTATAGAATAATAAATTTAGCAACTCATTTAGATTATTTCATTATTTAAATAAATCTTAGAAATCTCTTTTTTTGAAGAAAACCGGCACATCAACTGAAGTATCCGTTTTGTCTCCTTCAGTTTTTTCTCCGCGACTTGATGAAAATGCACTAAAATCGCTGGTAAATGTATTATCTCCGCCAGAGAATAATAACGTTTCCTCATCTTCAAATCCAGTTGCAATAACTGTAACCACTACTTCATTATCTAACTCAGGATTAATTGCCACCCCGAAAATAATATTCACTTCAGTTGTGCTCGAAGCCTGAGCTACCGCTCTAGCCGCTTCTTGCGCCTCAACTAAACTAAAATCAATTCCGCCGGTAACATTAATAATTGCATCAGTAGCACCTTCCATAGAAATTTCAAGCAAAGGACTTGAAATTGCCATGCGTGTTGCTTCCATAACCCGGTTTTCACCAGTTGCAATACCAACACCCATTAAAGCTGCACCACGATCAAGCATAATTGATTTAACATCAGCAAAGTCAAGATTGACAACACCTGGAACAGCAATAATATCAGTTAAACCCTGAACCCCTTGCAACAATACTTTATCAGCATATTTAAATGCTTGTAAGATAGGTGTATTGCGGTCAACAACCTCAAGCAAACGATCATTAGGAATAACAATTATTGTATCTACACTTTGACGCAGCTCTTGAATACCTTCAATAGCTGACTCACCGCGGCGCCGCCCCTCAAATCCAAATGGACGAGTAACGATACCAACAGTCAAAATGCCAAGCTCACGAGCAATTGAAGCAATAATCGGCGCCGCACCGGTTCCGGTACCTCCGCCCATTCCTGCTGTAACAAATACCATATCTGCTCCGGCCAAAGCTGCTTTTAAATCCTCACGACTTTCTTGCGCAGCCTGACGGCCAACCTCTGGATTAGCACCAGCGCCAAGGCCTCTGGTTAAATCTTTACCAAGTTGAATCTTAATCGGTGCTTTTGAACGCTCAAGAACTTGTAAGTCGGTATTAGCTGCAATAAACTCAATACCTTTAATTCCTTCATCAATCATTCGATCAACCGCGTTATTTCCGCCGCCACCGACACCAATTACTTTTATACGTGCGAGAACTGCCTCGCTTTGAAATGCATCTAAAATCATTTGATCCACATCAATTGCTCCCTTCTATATTTCGTTTATACGAAATCAGTCAAAAAAGTAGTTTGAAACTTTTGACCAAAATGTGTCATCTTTTTGAGATATGGGTTTCTTCACTTTATTTGCCACCGGTGTGACATCCATTTTAACAGTTTTCTCTGAACGGCTGAATAGTCGTTCACGCTGTTCAACCAAAGGAATAACCCCTAATAATGCTGTTGCTTGCATATTGCTGGTACCAACAACTTTATTTTGGTGAATACGGTATTTACCGCTGAATTCACGTTCAATAACATTTTCAATACCGATTAATCGTGTTCCACCGCCAGTGAACACCGTTGTGAATTGGCCTAAAGTTTGGAAGCTGTCCAAAACCTCGTTCAATTCATTCAGCAAATCCTGAATAGCTCCTTGGATATATGTAGCCAGTTCGCGTTCAGTAATTGACTTTGCTGCCTCTTCACTGTTTTCACGACCATCAATATGGTAGATAACAATCTCCTGTGCGCTTATGCTATCCGCATAACCGAACTTCTCTACTAATGCCCGTGCTTGCTTCTCGCTAATCTGATAAGCTTCACTCAACACCTCATAGACCTTGCTCATACCATTTTTAATCACTCTGGTTTTTCGCGGATAACCATCTGCAAAAATCGAAATCGTTGTTACATCTTCGCCGATGTTAACAACATTTGCACCCTGCTCAAGTTCATATCCGTCTAAAACTTCAATTGCATCAGCATAAAAACTTGGATAGACATCAATAATACTCAATCCCGCTTGTTCAACACAATTAATTAAATTGTAGAACAAAATCTTCGGAGCGGTTACCATGATTGCCTGCATCGTCACCGATAAAGCAATCAATCCTTTTGGATCAGCAATCCCATTGATACCGTCAACAATAAAGTCAACCGGGAAAATATTGAGTAAATCATCATGTTGCAACCGTACTTGCATTGAAGCTTTTTTAAATAATGAACGAACATCATCTAATGAAATTTCTCGCTTATCACTTTGAATATCCGTACTTACTTCAACCGGCAATAATGACGATTGAACACTTGCAAATACCAAAACAACCTCGCGCAACTGAATTCCTAAGAATTTTTCAGTCATACGAGTTACCTTACGAATATTATTCATGACCGCAGTCGGATCAACAATACAATTCGCTTTCATACCCTCGGTAGGTGTAGTTTGAGCGGATAATATGTTGGTTTTTCCAGCGATCACTTCGGCAACAATAAGACGAATTGACGCATTTCCGATTTCCAGAATTGCATAACTATTTGCTTGCTGCACGTTTTGCCGCCTCCTTCTTTGGATAAATCTATCTCATTCTAACATTATACTATATAAACAGTTAAAAAAACAGTATTAAATCCTCATTTCAATGATTTTTTCCATATCATTTTATAATGAATAATCTGGTTTTTGTTCTGGTTGCACCGCACCTGTCCGTTTGTGTGCTGACATGGTATGCAAACGTTCAACAATCAAACGCTTTTCTTCGGGAATATCCTCACCCAACAAAAGTGCATCAATCATCGCATAACTGACACCCATCTCATCCTCATCCGTCTGATCTTCCCATAACCCCGCTGAAGGTGCTTTGTGAATCACTTGTTCCGGAACCTGCAGCGTTTGCGCCATCTGCGCAACGCCGTGCTTAGTAACATGCACCAATGGCACTAAATCAACACCGCCATCGCCAAACTTGGTAAAATAGCCAGTATACCACTCAGCAGCATTATCAGTTCCGACCACCAAGTAACCATAACTCTGGGCAATAGCATACAAAGTCGACATCCGTAAACGTGCTCGTAAATTACCATCCACCAACTGTAAATTATCAGCATTCGGATTCATTTGCGAAGTCACGCTCAATAACATCAACTCACGCGTTGATGTTAAATCCACATATTTACGCTCAACTCCGGCAGCAGCAATCACTGCCTCAGCGTCATCTTGATCCTGCGGGTTACTATTGCAAGGCATAATAACACCCAGCGAATTATCCGGACAAGCACGCTTAATAAGATTAGCCACGACCGCCGAATCAATGCCGCCGCTGACACCTACAATCAAACCTTTACTGCCGGTCCGCTCTACCTGTTCTTTCAACCATGTAACCAAATAATCAATATACGCTTCAACCTTCATGCTATTCCTCCTCGATATATATAACTGACTCAAGTCTTTCATTTGGTTTATACCCGCGCCCGGCTTTTGCCTGCGGATGACCATCCAAAGTAACATTGTCACCGGTAAAACCAATATTCACCTTTAAAAGACTAGCTCCCACACCATACATATCAACAGGCGTCTGGATTCGCTCAAAACGCGCAATTTTTTCCGGCGTCAAACCACCGCTAGCAACAATCTTGACATGATTGAACCCTTCCTCATCCAATGCTTTACGCAAAGCAAAAATCAACTCCGGATTAACTCCGCGAGGATCAAAACTGCCCAACACATCTTGATTACGCATAAAATACTGATCAATCATTGTTCGCGATGTATCAAGCCGAACACCATATAAATCTTTACCAAATTCCCGTGCCAAAAGCAAGGTATCAGTAATAACATCGTTATTATAGTCAACAAGAACGGTTAACCGATCTTGAGGAAAAGTCTCATGATAAGCATGTGCCGCTGCTATAATGTCACCATCAAAAAGTTGAATCAAGGCATGGGGCATCGTCCCCATACCTTCCTTACCCCACCATTCATTCATAGCATGAGTAGCTTGAGCACTACTGCCGCCAACATACGCGGCGTAGCCATCACCTGACTGCTGAGAAAAATGATCATCACGATCACCCATAAAAATAACTTCTTTATCTCCGGCAGCAACCACAACATCATGTACATGAGTTGCTACTGAACTGCGGCGAGCCAAAATACCATCAATAAGCCCTTCTAAAAAGCCAAAATCCTGATAATGGCCAGTAATTGTTAACACTGTTTCAAATGGTTCAGCCGCATTGCCGTCATGCAAAGCTTTTATTTCTAAATCCTGCGGATTATGAGCAAAAGTATGCACTAAAGCAATCGCCTCATCAATACCACACAAAATAGCATTCTTACGCTGAAAAAATTGCATCGTAACGATGCTATTCGGTTTATATTTACGAGCAATTTCCGCAGTCTTTAAAAAATAGACTGCGGAAAACCATCCGTCTTTAACGCGTTCATCAAATTTAAATGTTTTGTTCGTCAAACGAGCAATTTTACCTTGTTGTTTTAAATCAAACTCTTTCATTTACTCACCTATTTACCAAGCTCTGATAAAAAGCTTGTTCCTACTGAAAACTCGCAATCAAAGTTTTCAACTACACTTGCACCTAAATCAGCAAAAGTCATTCGCGCAGCAAAATTGCCCCCATTTTTAAATGCTTTTGAATAGGCTAATAATGGCACATTCTCCCGAGTATGGTCATTTCCTTTATAAGTAGGATCATTACCATGATCGGCAGTAATTAACAAGAGATCATCTTCACGCAACTTAGCTACAATATCCGGAAGTTGACGGTCAAACTGTTCTAAAGCATCCCGATATCCCTCAGGATTCCGGGGATGACCATATAAACTATCAAACTCAACTAAGTTTAAATAGCCCAGTCCGGTAAAATCACGGTCCATTAAAGTCAATAATTTTTCAACACCATCATCGTTATTTTTAGTTGGAATTGATTCAGTAATTCCTACACCATTATATAAGTCATTAATTTTACCTAATGAAATAACATCAAGCCCAGCTTCTTTCAGCGGTGTCAACGCAATTGGTTCAAATGGATCTAAAGCATAGTCATGACGATTTCCGGTACGAGTATACTCACCATTTTCGCCTACGAACGGGCGGGCAATAACACGCGCTACCATCCAATCAGGATTGGATAATGTTAACTCACGAGCAATCTCACAAGCTTTGTACAATTCATCCAGTCCAATCCACTCTTCATGAGCAGCAATTTGGAATGTTGAATCTACAGAAGTATATACAATAAATCCACCCGTCGCTTTTTGTTCATCAGCCAACTCATGAATAATCTTCAAACCATTCGCTTCTTTATTTCCTAAAGCTTTACGTCCGGTACGACGTTCAAATTCATCAATTAACTCTTTCGGAAAACCATGAGCAGTAAAATTATTAAACGGCTCTTTCAAAGTAGCCCCCATAAATTCCCAGTGACCGGCAACAGAATCTTTACCAACTGATTTTGGTTCCATATGGGTATAGTATGCAACCGGCGCTTCTACACTCTTAACTGTATCTAAAGGATAAATATTCCCTAGTCCGAATTTTTCTAAATTAGGCACATGTAATCCAACCTTAGTAGAAATATTCCCTAAAGTATTCGTTCCCATATCACCAAACTGATCAGCATCTTTTGCATATCCAATACCGACAGAATCAAGTACAATAATAAACACTCGTTTAAATTGCATCAAAATCAACTCCTTAATCTTCACTTCTTATTATAATAAACTTATTGCTTTAATGCTACAAAAAGAAAAAACTTTCGTCAATCAGCCGGCTGACGAAAGTTTTTCAATACTTCTCCCCATACAAAACTGCTAGATGCTTTTTAGCACCCCAACAGTCTTTCTTTACATAATTCCAACAGCTCCTAAAATAATCAGTGCTGTCGTAAAATAGACCGTTACTCCGCAAACGTCGCCAATTGTTGACATAAGCGGTCCTGAAGCAACTGCCGGATCAAGATTTAGTTTATGCAGCAAAACAACTGAACCTACGCCGACAAGTGAATTGAATGACGAAGATAAGAAAACCGAAACACCAACAATCAACATAATCAATATATTGCCACGCGAAATAAACAACGCGCATAGTGAATCAATCACGGCAATAATAACTCCGATGGCTACAATGATCAGCACTTGCTTAAAGATAAACTTCTTCAGTAACTCATTATCATCTTCAAACTCTCCAGAACTCACTCGCATCATTGCTACCGCTGCTGCCTGAATTCCCGGCACGCCTGTCATATTATTAACTAAGGTAACAAACGGCGCTAAAATAGTAACTGCCTGTAAAACCGGATCAAACAAACTAACAATAAAAGATACTACCGTTGATAGGAAAATCATACTAACTAACCAAGGCAAGCGTTTCTTTAATGATGGAATAATATAGTAATCGTCATCAGAACGGACTTTCTCACCTTCACTAATACCGGCCAGTTTATAATAGTCGTCCTGCGCTTCCTCTTCTAAGATATCCATGGCATCATCTACAGTGATAATCCCCTGCAAATAATTATGATCATCAACTACTGGCAACACAGTTAAGTCGTAGTCACGCATTGTACGAACAACATCTTCCTGATCAGTATCAACAGTAACTTTAATAACCCGTTCAGTCATAATATCATGAATCATTTGATTACGTCGTGCCAAAATCATTTCCCGTAAAGAAACAACCCCGGTCAACACCTTGTCTTCATTTAGCACATAAATAACATTGATGGTTTCTGCATCCGGGGCATTATCAACCAATTTTTTCATTGCTTCCTTGACATTATCAGTTTCTAAAACCGTGATTGCGCCGCCGGCCATGATTGACCCAGCTGAATCCTCTTCATAAAACAAAAGGTCTTTAATTGCCTGCGCCTTTTCATCATCCATTTGCGAAAGGTAATTAGTAATATCTCCGGCAGACATGTGATTAAGAACATCAACCGCATCATCAGTTGCCATATATGAAAGAATTTCGGCCGCTTCCTGAACATTCATCTCTTCCAGATAGCGCTCAACAACATCACTTTCAGCATTTTCAAAAATTTCTGAAATTACCTTTGGCTCTACTAACTGATAGAAACCCAAACGTTCCTGTTCATCTAAATTATCAAAAATCCTAAAGCGATCATAACCATGAAGTTCTTCTAAATGTGCATCAAGCTGTTCCTTGTCTGCCGCACGCAAAGCTTCCTCAACATGCAGCTGCAAATCATCAATCGACAATTCTTCATTAATCGTCTGATCATCGATATTCAAATCCTCATTCACCATGACAAAAAACCTCCTTCATACTGACATCCAAGCCTTATCATTATAGCATTTTTATTATTACTGAACAATCACAAAAACAAAAGCAAACTGAGGTATCAGTTTGCTTTTGCCAATTTCTATTCAGCTTTTTGTTGACATTCATCACATATACCATAAACTTCAAAAATATGGTTGATAATTAGATAATTAGGATAGCGTGCTTCTAACTCTTCATGTGGACATAAATCTTCAATATCTTCCTTCTTACCACATTTTGTACAAATAATATGATGATGCGGATGCAATGAGTGATTTAAGCAATATTGGGCTTCGGTATGAAAAACTTGTTCCTCAATAATCCGCAAATCTCTGAACATATACAAATTGTTATAAATGGTATCAAAACTCATTACAAAATTGTACTCTTCCTCCAGCATTTTGCGAATTTTTTTAGCGCTTAAGTATTGGTGCGGGTGCCGCAAAAATATTTCACTTAAAGCAATTCTTTGGTCGGTTATCTTCTTTCCCGAGTTTGAAATCAGTTCCTTAATTTGTTCCAAATCCATAGTAATTAACACCTCTGTTACTAGTATAAACCAATTGTACCACATTCAGTCAAAATTCCAAAAAACTTTATTGTGCCAGTTATAAATTTGTAATTGGTACAATAAAGTGAAAAATTGTGTTTTTTCTTGCCTTTTAAAATCAGCAGTGCTATAATTTAAATCGTAATCATTCTGAAATAGAGGTGATGTTATGACATTAACATCTTTAAAACCTGGCCAAAGCGCCAAAATTAAATATATAGATGATAGCTGTAGACTTTCTGAGAAACTTCAAGTACTTGGCTGCACTGAAGGAACCGAAGTTTGTTTGAAGCGTAAAACACCTTTATTAGACCCTATCATCATTTCTTTTCGTAATTGTGAATTTGCACTAAGAAAAGCTGATGCAAAAAAAATCTTCGTGGAACAAATATAATTGGAAAACCAAGCTCTGTCAGGAATAGCAGACCTTGGTTTTCTTCTTATCTTGCTTATCAATAGTAAAGAGGTATACAAATGAAAGACATTCAAAATGCCGTTTTAGTCGGCAATCCCAACGTTGGTAAAACAACTTTATTTAACCAATTAACCGGACGCAACTTAAAGGTCGGTAACTGGTCCGGGGTTACAGTTGAGAAAAAAAGCGGGCAAATCAAAAACAGTTCTATTGAACTGACAGATTTACCCGGCATCTACTCACTTAACGCCGCCAATAATGAAGAAATCATTGCAGAACAATTTCTAAAGTCAGATCAATATGATGTTATCATCAATATTGTTAATGCCAGCAACTTAGAGCGTAATCTCTATTTAACTATGGAATTGTTGCGACTTAAAAAACCAATGATTTTGTTATTAAATATGGCTGATGTGTTAGCCAAAAAAGGTCTCAGTATCAATATTCCATTATTGAGTGAACGTTTAGGTATTCCGGTTTTCGCCATTCAGGCAAATCAACCGAAAACCTTTACTGAATTTATTAATACAGTAAAGTCACCGGTAACAGTCAATAATATTATTATTCCTGACTTTGAAAATCAAAAAGAAGCTTATGACTATATTGAGTCAGCATTTTTACCAAACATGGTTACTCAAGAAAAAGATGATAAGCATTCTAAAACTACTGCTTTTCTAGATCGAATATTCTTTCACCCAGTCCTCTCTTTTCTTTCATTAGCTGTTGTGATTTGGTTGATTTTCCAAATCACCTTTGAATGGATTGGCGGTCCGCTTGGCGACTGGATCGGTACCGCTTTAGAGGAAGTCGTTCTACCTTGGCTGCTTTCGCTCATGCCTTGGGCCAGTGACTGGTTTGTATCCTTAATATCCGAAGGTATATTTGGTGGTTTGGGAACAATTCTTGCCGCTTTGCCGGTTATTGTCATCCTCTATGTTTGTTTAACATTTTTGGAAGATTTTGGTTATATGCCCCGGGTGGCAGTTTTACTTGACCGCGCCTTCTCTAAAATCGGTTTATCGGGAAAAGCAATTATTCCGATGATTATGGGCTTTGGTTGTGCGGTTCCGGCTGTACTCAGCACTCGCAATCTAGATACTGAACGCGAACAAAAGCTAACCACCTTGTTGCTGCCATTCATGTCATGTAATGCCCGGCTTCCGGTTTATGTATTATTTGCCAGTGCCTTCTTCAGCGGTCAATTCGTTTTTAACATTGGACCAATTCCAATTAGTATTTCACAAGAAGGACTGGTTGTTGCTTCCCTTTATATCTTGGGGGTTATTGTTGCAATTATTATTGCGTTAGTCTTGAAAAATACTACCTTCAAAGGTGCTGTTGAACATTTCTTAATCGAATTGCCGGAATACCACTTTCCAAGCATTAAAACTTTATCAATCAATACTTGGCAAAAAGTAAAATCATACTTAAAAAAAGCAGCTACATTCATCCTGCTTGCAAGCTTGGTTATCTGGTTGCTTTCACACATCAGTTTTGCTGGCTACACTGAAGATATGGGTACTAGCATTTTAGCAAATATCGGCTCGATATTTGCGCCGCTCTTTAGCCCGTTAGGCTTTGGCGACTGGCAGTCAGCAGTTTCGATTATCTCTGGATTTGTCGCTAAAGAAACTGTTATTAGTACTATGGGGGTACTTTACAGTGGCGGCGAAGAATTGCTTGCAAGTTCATTATCAGCCCACTTTACAACCCTCTCTGCCTACGCATTCCTGGTTTTCGTTTTACTTTACACACCTTGTGTCGCAGTAATTGGTGCCGTTCGTCAAGAATATGGCTTGAAATATGCCTGGATTGTTGCCCTTTATCCTATAGCAGTCGCTTGGATTATCAGCTTTATTATTTATCAAGGCGGTCTTTTGCTTAGCTATCTTTTATAATTGGAAGTGATTAACTATGTTTATTGAATATATATTAGCTATCCTTATTTTTGCAATCCCGCTCTACTTCTTAATTCGTAATCGACGTAAAAAAAATAGTGGCTGCGACTGTAGTTCTAAATCAGAAGTTGCTTGCCAATCCTGCGGAATTCCCAGCGATGGCCATTTCAAAAAATTCATTGATGAAAAATACCCAAATAAATAACTAAAAAGGTGGTGGCTCATTTGAGCCACCACCTTTTTCTTTTATATAGTGAGTATGAGACGCAAAAAAATTGTCTACTTTTTTCTCTGAATATCAACATCCGCCAACAAAGTATTAATCACAAAGCTTGCACATAAAATCCCGGCAACAGTTGGTACCATGGCGTTTGAAGACGGTGGCATCTGCACCTTGCGAATTGGGCTGTCAGCCTTTCCAACAACTTCGTTGACATCCGCGCGTGGCACAATTGGTGTTTCTTTCGAAAAGACTACTGGTATCTTGCCATAAACTTTACGTTTGCGCAGATTATAGCGAATGACTTTAGCAATTGGATCATATGTGGTCTTACTCAAATCAGTAATTTCCAATTGAGTAGGATCCATTTTGTTGGCCATAGCCATACTGCTGATAAATGGTATATTTCGTTTTAGGCATTCTTCAATAATAATTTCTTTACCAAAGACAACATCCGCTGCATCAATAATAAAATCAATTTTTGGTACATCATCAAAGAATTCATCCTTTGTATCCTTAAGGAAAAACATGTGTTTTGTAATAACCTGACAATCCGGATTAATATCAGCAATCCGTTTTTGCATAACTTCAACTTTTAGTTCACCAACTGTTGAGAGCAACGCATGAATCTGACGATTAACATTGGTAATATCAATTGTATCTTTATCAACTAGTATTATTGTGCCAATACCACTGCGGGCAAGCGTTTCTGCGGCAAAAGAACCAACTCCGCCTACACCGATTACCGCTACACATTTATTTTGTAATAACGCCAGCCCTTCTTTTCCGATGGCTAGTTCATTTCGAGAAAACTGATGTAACATAACATACCTCTATAAGTTTTTTTCAACAAAAAAATTCCCCAATCGGCCGTGGTACCTTCAGGTTTAAAGCCTGCACTGTGCAGGTGGGTATCTTGTCTGCAATCTTAAGGATTCTGGTTCAGGACCAGCTTTCAACACAGATTGAGAACTTTAAGGATTCCCGTATTAAACGTGTTAGGTTAAAAATGAGAAGTTCACCAACCATCGAGGAATTATATACTTATTATATCATAATATTTTTAAAAATGACAATTAATTACGCTCAAAATTAAACATCATATGCACTGCCATCTTCACTGAATTCGAAAGCAAAGTCAAGAATCCAAATGGTATCGCCATCTTTTGCACCACGTGCACGTAGTGCCTCATCGATACCCATTGTGCGCATTTGTCGGGCAAAGCGAATCAATGACTCATAATGGTCAAGATTAGTCATTTTAAGCAGCTTTTCAATTTTAGCGCCACCAACGACAAATTCCCCGGATACATTGCGACCGATAAAGAAGTCCTCAGTAGCATGTTCACGTTTATGACGGAACACCTTCACTTCTTCAACTTCGTTTGCTTCTCCCTGTTCAGCTAATTCAATAGCTTCAGTAGCATCAAGAATGTCAGCAATGGCTACCAATAATTCTTCCACACCGCTATTAGTATAACCACTTACTTCATAAATTGGTGCATCACCTTGATATTTATCCTTAAACCACTCCAATTGCACCTCAGCATCTGGTAAATCCATCTTATTGGCAACGATAATTTGCGGCCGTTCCAACAACTCCGGATTATATTCAGCAAGCTCCTCACGAATTGTCAGATAATCTTCATAAGGATCACGGCCATCAACCGCACCCATATCAATTACATGCACAATAACACGAGTACGTTCTATATGGCGCAGGAATTGTAGTCCCAAACCCGCACCTAAATGTGCACCGGCAATAAGCCCTGGTAAATCGGCAACTACAAAACTTCGCCCATCCTTCGTTTGACTTAATCCTAACTGCGGCGACAAAGTCGTAAAATGATAAGCATCAATCTTTGGTTTTGCTTTACTGATAACTGAAAGTAAAGTTGACTTTCCGACTGACGGAAAACCAACAAAACCAACATCAGCAAGCAATTTCAATTCCAAACGCAATTGCTTCTCTTCACCTGGTTCACCATTTTCGGCAACACTTGGCGCCGGATTATTGTGGGTAGCAAACATAATATTGCCGCGACCACCGCGACCGCCATTAGCAACAATACAACGATCACCATCATTTTTTAAATCGGCAAGCATTTCACCGCTAATATCGTCATATACAACTGTCCCTGGCGGAACTTTTAAAATCATATCTTCAGCACCATGACCATGCATTCCTTTAGACATTCCTTTTTCTCCGCTTTTAGCACGCACTTTGCGCATAAAGCGGAAATCAATTAATGTTCTTAGTCCGGTGTCTACTTCCAGAATAACATCACCGCCACGGCCACCATTACCGCCCCATGGTCCACCGAGTTCAACATATTTCTCACGGCGGAAAGCAACCATTCCGTTGCCACCATCACCAGCAGTGACCTGAACTTTTATCTCATCAACAAACATGTTTCTTTCTCCTTAATATTTTCTTTTATTGTATCATAGCAGCAAATAATTATAACTACTATTTACTCTTGTCATACAACAAAAATAAAAAATGAGCTTGATGACACTCATCAAGCTCATTTGCACTCTTCTTAAGCAACAGGGTAAACACTGACGCGTTTCTTATTTCTACCTAAACGCTCAAACTTTACTACACCAGTAACTTTTGCAAACAATGTATCATCGCCACCACGACCAACATTTTCGCCTGGATGTACTTTTGTACCACGTTGACGGTATAAAATTGAACCGGCATTTACTGTTTGACCGTCTGCACGTTTAGCGCCAAGACGTTTAGATTCTGAGTCACGACCATTACGAGTCGACCCAACACCTTTTTTCGATGCAAAAAGCTGTAAGTTCATTTTCAACATGAGGATTCCTCCTATTCTACAATTCGTATTTTTATATTCTGCGGATATGATTCGGCAGTATCTTCTACTGCTAAACGCAAACTTGCTGTCAATAAATCAGTATCATGATTTACTTTTGGCAAATCTACATGCACATAACCGCTAGTTTCGTCAATTTCAGCAATTGGTTCGATATTTGTTAATTGGTCAATTGCATTTGTTGTTGCAATCACCAGTGCGCTTATCGCTGCACAAACAATATCTTCACCCGGGTCAGCATATTCAGCATGACCTGAAAAACTAAATTCACGCATATGTCCATCGACATATGTAAATGTTACTTTTATCATAACAATCGCCTACGCATTCACAGATTCAATAACTAACTTCGTGTATGGTTGACGGTGTCCTTGTTTTTTATATTGGTTTTTCTTAGCTTTGTATTTGAAAATCGTCAATTTCTTTTGTTTGCCTTGTTTTTCAATTCGAGCTGTGACAGTGGCACCTTTTACTAACGGTGTACCAACGGCAACTTTTTCACCACCAACCAATAATACTTGATCAAAAGTGATAACTGAATCAACATCAGCGTCGATTTTCTCTACGTATACAACATCGCCAGCGGCAACTTTGTATTGCTTTCCTCCAGTTTCAATAACTGCGTACATGTGCATTGCACCTCCTTATAAATATTACTTAGACTCGCCATGAAGGTGGTCGCAATGACACTCATAACCTTATCTGTGCGGTTGCAGTAGCAGGTGTGCTACACAACAAATTAATTTTACAGATTTTTAGTGATTTTGTCAATAACAATCGTGCCTGAAACGCTACTCTGAGGCAATAAAATTCCACATAACCCCAAATTGGTCAAAAACGACACCATGACAAGGGCTAAACCCCGTTTTTTGTAAAGGAATCCCTACCCGACCATACTCCGCCAAAACCGCAAAAGCATGTTCAACTTCGGCAGTAGAACATTCAACGGCAATTGAAAGCCGCTCAGACTCCGGATCATTCAGTTCACCAAAACAATCACACATACGAATAACGGTTTCGCCAATTCGTAACGTCGCCTGAAGTATCTGCCGCTGCATAAAGTCCGGCAGCTCAGCGTTTTGCAAATCCTCAAAACGGCTGATTGTTAAAAGTTCTGCATTAAAAGCTTTTTTATACAAATCAATTGCTGCTTCGCAACTTCCTTGATAGGTTAAATACGGACGTAATTTCATAAAACATTCTCCTTACATTAATGGGGAAAATAATCTCGTTATCGCGGCCACCCCGCGGATAACGAGCCCGCGCTTGTCAAAAAATTCCTTATTCAGCACTTCACAATCTTTTTTATCGGCTTCGAAAATCCGGCTGTAATTCTGAGCAAAAGCAGTGTCGTAAACAAAAGCATTTATTTCAAAATCCAGAGCAAAACTGCGGTTATCAATATTACATGAACCAATCGTGCATATTTCATCATCAATAACAATTGTTTTAGCATGAATAAACCCTTTATGACGGTAGACGCTGACACCCCAGTTAAAAACATCTTCTATATAGGTCAAAGTCGTTTGGTAAACCGCTTTTTTATCCGGGATACCGGGAATCATAATTTGAATATCCACACCACTTTTTGCTGCCAGTTTGATTGCCTGTAAGAAGGCATCATCAGGAATAAAGTACGGCGTCTGAATTTTTATCGTATGCCGGGCATTATTGATCATTGCAATCATTGCATCATATATCAGCATATCTTCAATATCCGGACCGCTGGTAACAATCTGTACCGGCAAATTCCCCGGTTCATTAACCCGGGCGAAATAATTCCCCATATTATGTAGGCGGCTTAAATCCTCACCGGTAATGTTATACCAATCAACAAAAAAGCGTGATTGCAAGGCATAAACAGCACTACCGGTTAATCGTAAATGGGTATCGCGCCAAGGGGTGATTGATGGTTTCATACTGGCATACTCATCCCCAATGTTCATACCGCCCATATATCCAATCTGACCATCAATCACCACAATTTTGCGGTGCATCCGGTAATTTATTCGCAAAAAATTTCCCAATGGCGATGGTAAGAAACGGCAAAGTTTACCACCAGCTTCAAGATAAGGCTTGAAGAACTTCTTAGGTGTATGATTGCTGGCGTTAACATCATACATCAAACGCACTTCCAATCCGGCTGCCGCTTTCTCGGTTAAAATATTGATAAACTCATTCCCATAATGGTCATCTTGAATAATAAAGTATGTGATGTGGATTGTCGTTTTGGCGTTACGTAAATCAGCAAATAAATCTGCATATTTGACGTTTGCATCAGTATATACTTGAATATGATTGTCTTCACTCAACACCGCATCGCCATGATTACGATTGAGCAACATAATATTCTTATATTCTGATTCCGGTAGTTCCTGATGACTATCGCCTTCAAAAAAAGATTTCACCTTTTGATTCATCGCCTGCTCGTTAAAACGATCTTCGATTCTTGTTGTATTGAGTTTACGACGATCACGCATAAAGAAAGTTGTACCAAACATTGCATAAAGCACCAACCCGATAATTGGCAAAAATATAATTGCTAAAATCCAGGCAATCGCCGTTTCCGGATTTTTTCGTTCCATAAAAACGACCGAAATTAATCCAACCGCATTTATAATTACTAATACCCAAAAAATAATTCCTACCAATTTCGTCACTTCCTTTTCTCATTTATTATACCTGCTTAATAGCTTTTTTTAAACCCAAACTACTTATTTTTACAAAAGAAAAAAACTGTACAAACGCTTCGTTTGTACAGTTTTCAAATTTCTCTCAATTATTGATTTTGCGGTACCGGATCTTTTCCTAACATTGCAGTGAAGAACCAGATATCTTTATCAACTTTATTTTTTTGTGCAACAAGCATGTCGTTTGTTACATAGTCTCCGTCGTTATCTGAAATAACTAAGCCTTTTGCTAACTCGTCACGGATTAAAACTAAATCCTCAACAACAGCTTCAAGCATCTCTTCCTGTTTCATTTTTTTAGTGTATGGTTTTTCTTTAATATCAGAATGTTCCAAAAATTCAACCATTGTGCTGTATGGACGGCTGGCTAATTGAATAATCCGTTCTGAGTCTAAATCAATCAATTCTTCAATATAGCCATAGAGTTCTTCGAATTTTTCATGTAATCGGAAGAATTCTGTTCCTTGAGTATTATAATGGAACTGACGAACTTTGAAGAAAAACACACTATAATTGGCACATTGTTGATTTAAAAATTCAATTGTTCTGGTAAAATCAGTTTTTACTTTAATATCACTCATGGATATTACCTCCTTCTATACAAATAATTATACGCCTCTTTGGTGATTCTGTCAGAGTTGAGAGCTTAAAATAAAAACATTTATATTTAAAGCTTAAAATTCAGACCGGATTTTAAAATTCATGTATAATGAAAGTGACTAAGAGGTGAATAAAAATGAAGGAGCGGAAAGTTTCCTGGCTGGAATTATTTTTTGATTTAATATTTGTTACTGCTGTGTCGTCAGTCAATTTCTATTTACTGACAATTGCAGAACATCCGCAAGAATCGCTATTATATTTTTCTGAATATATGTTGATGATTATTCCCATGTGGTGGGCATGGGTTGGCCAGACTATGTATATGAACCGATTTGGTGAGTATATCAAACGGCCGCAGCTTTATATGATGGCACAAATGATTTTCTTAATTCTAATGACTGCCAGTTTTAATCTCGATTTCGACCAAACATACTACACTTTTATTGTTGGTTATCTGGCTATTCGCGCTATAACAGTGCTCGAGTATTATATAAGCTCACGAAATTGTTCCGGCAGTCGCAGCGCTACCGCAAAACGCTTAGCTCAATTATTTACAATTGGCATCGTCATTTCAGCTGCTTCACTATTTTTCAGCGGCCCGCTCAGATATATTATTATGTACTTAGGTATCGGTATTGATATTCTCTTGCCACTATTTAACAAAACGATATTAAAAAAAGTACCGGTGCATTTTCCGCATCTGGTTGAACGCTTCGGACTTTTTGTTATCATTACCTTCGGTGAAGCAATTGTTGTATTAGTTCGGGTATTAAGCCAAAATACTGCTTCGATTGGCGTGTTCTTTAATGTCATTTTGCTTTTCACTATTGTCTGTTGCATGTTCTGGAGCTACTATACGAATATAGAAAATACTATTGATAAAAATATGACCACCAGCGGTCAGTTCTTACTCTATGGCCATTTTTTCATCATAGTTTCCATCCTGCTCTTCTCGGTTGGCAGTGATTTATTGCTTGATAACCGACTTTCAACCTTTTACTTCATCAGTATTCTTTACGGTAGTGTCGCCCTCTTTTTTGTCAGCAAACATATTGTTTTTATTTATCATAAGAAAAACGAAATTGTTTTTGAACAATATAAATCTTTGGCAATGTTGTTTAGCTTAATCGGTTTTTATGTGCTTTGTCTTACATTTAATTTATCTGTTGAGCTTGCACTTATTGGACTACTAATCTTTACTGCAACTGATAATTTTCATTATAGAAAGAAAAAATAGGCATCCTCCGAGAGGATGCCTATTTCAATTTTTATTTTGTGGGTCGGCGTCGAGCATGCTGACTTTTTTGTTTTTGGATTTGCGCCGCACCATTATTTCGTTTGTTCCAAGAATGCTGTTTTTTTACTTTTTTAGCTTTCTTCTGTGGTTCAACATCTTTAGGATCAGCTTTTTTAGTTTTTGATTGAGCCACTAGTGCTTCAATTTTATTTGTTTGATTTTTAATTTCTGCTTTCGCTTTCTCAATCACTTCTGGATGCTCTTTGCGAGCAGCCGTAAATTCAGTTGATTTTTTATTCCAGAAGTTTTTTATGCTTTCAATACCTTTATTGATCCAACCTGAGACGATGGCAATGAAACGCCCTTTAAAGAACACGTCGTCAATACGAATTATTATATAAACAGTTACTGCAATAACAATAAGTATATCTAAAATAGTAAATAAGATGAAATCAATATTCGGAATGTACAATGGTTTTAAGTAAACCGCAACTGCCAAGAGTACCAAGACAACATCATTTTTATATTGTAGTTTTTTATAAATGAAGTTAACAATATTTACCCCAACATAATATGCTATGATAATCAGTACCGGTTGTGCCAGACTATTAAATGTTGTTGTCACAAAATCAATAATTGTTTGATGGATTCTAGTGTCAATTGAGCTTACATCAAGAGTGATGATGCCATTTTGGACGGTAAAGAACCATTCGTCAATTTTAATTGATTGAATAATTCCGGTTACTATCGGTGATACATTACTGCCAACAAGGTTCATGATATCAAAGTAATATGTCCCTTGGAATATTTGTTGCAGTGATAATTGCGGTAACAACATTAGAATTACTTGATATACTGCAAATCCTAAAATTGCTCCGATAATAACAATCACAAACACAATAATTGTTGAGTTCTGAATGGTTCCTTTGGCAAGTTCCAATAACGAAGCTTTTGAAAAAGCTTCTTTTAAACGCAATGGACGGAATCGAACATATTGGATAAAATAGATAATAAATACAACTAACTGCGCTAAGATTGCAAAAGCTAAAAGAATAGCTTCAAAAAATACAAAAGTCGTTCCTAGTTGAATATAACTATACAACCAAATGTTGGCAACTGCCAGCGTAGCTATCAAGAGCATTAGAATACTGGCAAAAGTCAATTTTATATACCCTTTTAGTCTACGACGCATTGAACCGATAAAACAGAAGAATACTAATTCTAATACTGCCAAGACGACAACAACGATAACATCTTTACCAACTAAAATATTTGCTAAAATTTGACCAAAATTATCAAATGTCATTTGTGTGTTAGCAACAGCAAAGTTTAATAAATATATGCGCTCGGCGCTAGCAGTCAGCATTTGCGGTGCGGCAAAAATATTAAAGATAATAATACCAATTAATACTAATACCGATACACCGGCCATGATTTGTGAGATGAGTGCCCATCTTTTCATTGTTTTTTCCATGACCTACACCCCGCTTCCTGTCAAATCAAACGCCAGCGTAACATCAACACTCGCTTGAAAAATATCATTAACGGCACTAACGTTATATGAAAGCAACTGGAATTCAATCCGTGAAATCATAGAATCGCCTTCATTTTGAATTAAATTGATATTCATCTTTTGATTTAAAACATCTGCTGAAAAGTTAGTCAGCGGAATTAAATTAGCTAAATCATTTCCGGTAAGTGTTATTGTTGTTACCGTTTGAGTTTTAGTGTTTGTTCCACTTTCACTACGATCAGCATTTACCGTAGTAGCAGTAATGTGATTGGTAAGCATAGCACCAAAATCAGCTTGATTTATTGCACTTGATAAATATAATTCATTCGCTTTATAAAACGGATCCAGCACGCTGCTGTCAAATTTTAAATAATTGCCGGTAAAGTTACCATTATCGCCAAAACTAAATCCATCTGAGAAGCTAGCGAGGTCAAAACTTACTCCTGCTCCTTCAATGTTAGTATCAAATAATTGATTTAATACATAAATAACTGTTTCTGAAGAAAGCGCACCACCATATGTAATCGTATTTTCTTTGGCATTGCTGACAAAGGAAATACTAGCATCCGAGCCCTGAAAACTTCCGGTACCAGTAATGTTCAAACTTAACTCCCCTTGAATCTCAGTAGGGTTCTTTAATAAATATGTATTCGTCTTTGTTAATGCTGTCACCAATGCGCTGTTTGCTACAACCGGAGTTGCAGAAGCAGTACATCCCGCTAGTGCAAGCACCAGTACAGAAACCGACGCTAACAAAGCAAAAAATTTCTTTCGCATAATCATTCTCCTCTTCATTAATCTTACAATGCTAGTTTACCACTAATAATGTGAACTATATACCGAAACACTTTAATTTCTTAATTAATGCACGATTCAAGTCAACATTGTTAAATATTTTCTTCACCGTTATATTTTACGCCTATTATAATAAAAAGTAAAACATAATAGCGAAAAAATCACAATTTTTACTTCTGATAAAAATAGTAAAATTGCGGTTGATTTAGAGTCAGTTAATCGAGACAAAAGAAAAACCCTTATAAAAATAAGGGTTGTTTACAACATGGTGCCAGATGCGAGAATCGGACTCGCGGCTATTCATTACCATTGAATTGTTTTACCACTAAACTAATCCGGCGTGCCTGACCAAAAGGTACATCACCTATTGTAGCATCAAACCACATCTGAATCAATAATTAATTATACATATCCGCTTTCTTTTAAACTAATATATGAATCATGCCCAATAATAATATGATCAAGGATTGGAATCCCTATAATATGCGAAGCCTCAATCAACTTTCTGGTAACTACAACATCATCTTCAGATGGTTCTGGATCACCCGAAGGATGGTTATGAATACAAATTATTGACGCTGCGCCAATACTGACAGCATAACGAAAAATATCCCTGCTATGGATCGAAACCGTATTAAGTCCGCCAGTATATAACGATTTCTTAGCTAGCAGATTATTACGAACATCTAGACCAACAACCCAAAATTGCTCCTGATCCATAAACTTACAGGTATCATAAAATTGTTCAGCACAAGTTAATGGGTCACTGATTTTAATTGCTTGAACTCTATCTGTCTTGTATATACGTTTCCCAAGCTCAATAGCTGCCAAGATTGTAATTGCCTTTGATGTTCCAATTCCATGAATCTTTTCTAAATCTTGAATACTTAATTTACTAAGTCCTCTTAATCCACCAAAATGTTCAACAGTTGTTCGAGCTAAATCAATAACCGAAGCTGACTTAGTTCCTGTCCGCAAAATAATTGCCAGTAATTCATATGTATTTAATGCTTCAACTCCATGAAAAAAACAACGCTCACGCGGATAATCACTGTAACCTAAACGTTTATCTACTTCCTTTACTACCATATTAATAAACCTCCTAGAATAAAAATATAGGCAATGGCCATCCCCGGAAAAAACGGTGCTGGTTGCTTCCGAAAAACATTTTGCCAAAACAATATCATTGTCAAAAGTATTGCTGAACCAAGCCAAAGCAAAAAGCGCCAATCAGCTATCAAAACAAAAACACTTACCCAAGCAAAAATATCGGCCTCGCCAAATGTCTTCAAACTTTTCTGCACAACGAAAAGCACAAGAAAAAGAACTCCACCATATAATAGGGTTCCCCATAGTTGTTCAAATGCTCCATAAGTTGCCGCACAAAAAAGTAATGAATATAAAAGCCAATTATCAATTAATAATGTTTTCCAGTCCTGATATGCTGCAATAATGAGCAGCACAGCCATAGTCAATGCGAAAATCAACAACAATATTACCACCTATATATCTTTTCGCAAAATAAAATAAAAAACACTCATAAAGAGTGTTTTTTATAGTTCTACCATAATCCATTGTCCAATAGTATTAAAACCAACATCATGATAAAGTGCACCAGCATTAGGATTATCATAAAACAAAACGAGTGATTGCAGTTTGCGCTGTTTAGCAACCGCCACCAGCTTTGAAAGTGTTGCTCGAGCGTATCCTTTTTGACGATATTCAACATCGGTAGCCACACCGACAACCATTGCTGAGTAAGGCGAAATTGCCGTAATTGTCGCTTGACTGACAAGTTTTTCATCCTGATAAATAACTGCACAATATACATTCTCAGCGGCAATATCATCCTGAAATTGTTGATAATCTTGTTCCTTTCGTTGAGTGCCAAAAATCTCTAACTGCATTGCAAAAATATCACCAACAACTTTTCCATCTGCAAGTTGCACTGAATCAGCATTCTGAGTTTTCGCTTGTTCCACATCCAACACACATAAATATGTCGGTATTTCTTTCATAGTATCCGTCTGCATGAATGGTTTAAATCCCTGCCAAACATAATCCATAGCTGAAATATTTTTACCATTCCGGCCTGCCAAACATGCAGCAAACCCATCATAATCAACAAATTCAGTATTTTCCTTAGGAAAATATAGCACTATATTATCTTTATATAGCAAAACCGTAGCCATAATTCTTCCTTGATCAAGCTGCATCCAAATCGTCTGCAAATCATGATTTTCAGTACCAAAAGCCGCTAAATCACCGATATTAAAAGTATTATAGTCTAGCTCCTTCAACCAAAAATCATAAAGTATTTGTTCATCATCTTTTGTTGCCATCCGAATCATGATTACCGAACCTCCTTTTAAATATTATTCCCATTATACGGTTATTTTTATTAAAAGTAAAGCAAGAGCCGGGGGCGTGGCCCCCGGCTCTTGCCAGAATTTTTCCTATAAACTTTCCAAGCGAGTCAATGTAGTCTGGTAGCGCTGCTTGTAATCTTCCAGCTTTTCGCGCTCGGCAGCAATCTTAGCTTCCGGTGCCTTATTAACAAATCCCGGATTTGCCAGCATCTTTTCACCACGCTCAATTTCAGCCGTAAGCTTCTTCAACTCAGCTTGCAACTTTTCGCGTTCAGCATCAAGATCAACTAAGTCTGCCAATGGAATAAAGAGACTGAATGCTTTGCCGATTACCGTCGCCGCTTGCTCCGGTTCAGCCACATCACTGCTGATAGTCAAACTGCTCGGATTCGCGAACCGCTCAATAAATGGCAATAATCCTGATAATTCATCAGCAATTGAATTGCTGGCAGTTTTAATAATTATTGGCAACGCAGTGCTGTTACCAACCTCATATTCTTTACGAATACTTCGTACCCCGCGGATTAATTCCATCAAATACTCAGTATTTGCCACTGCTTGCTGATTACTCCATTCAGGATGAATTTCCGGCCAAGAAGCACGCATAATTGATACTTCCTTCTGATCAAGTTGTTGCCAAATTTCCTCAGTAACATATGGCATAAACGGATGCATTAATTTTACAATCGCAGTTAATACGTAGTGCAACACTTGCTTAGTAACTATTTTCTGTGCTTCATCATCACCCTGTAAAATTGGTTTACTCAACTCAATATACCAGTCACAGAAATCATTCCAGATAAAGTTATACAGATAACGGCCTACTTCGCCAAACTCATATTTATCAGCATTGTAATTAATTGCTTCAATAGTTTGATTCAATTGTGTAAGAATCCACGAGTCAATATTTGAAAGTGATTCAATCTTAAACATGCCGTTAATACCCTCAGTATTCATTAAAACGTATCGCGAAGCATTCCAAATTTTATTGATAAAGTTCCAGGTTGCCTCAAGTTTTTCATGGCTATACCGTAAATCTTGTCCTGGAGATGTTGAAGTAACCAAGAAGTAACGCATGCTATCAGCACCATACTGTTCAATAACATCCATCGGATCAATTCCATTTCCTAATGACTTACTCATTTTCCGTCCGTCTTCAGCACGAATCAAACCATGAATCAATACATCATTAAACGGTCGCTGATCAGTAAATTCCAAACTTTGAAAAATCATTCGGCTTACCCAGAAGAAAATAATATCATATCCGGTTGATAATGCATTAGTTGGGAAATAGCGGTTATAATCCACGGTTTCCTCTGGCCAGCCAAGCGTTGAGAACGGCCATAATGCTGATGAGAACCAAGTATCGAGTACGTCGGTATCTTGGTTCCAGTCTTCACCATCAAGCGGTGGCTCCTCACCAACATACACATCACCATCACTGTTATACCATGCCGGGATTTGATGTCCCCACCAAAGTTGACGTGAAATACACCAGTCTTGAATATTGCCCATCCATTGTAAGAATGTACCTTCAAAACGGTCTGGGTAAAACTTAACTTTATCATCACTGTTTTGATTAGCAATTGCTTGCTCTGCTAACTTGTCCATTTTAACAAACCATTGCAGAGATAAATACGGTTCAACAATTGCCCCGCTGCGTTCACTATGACCAACTGAATGAACATACGGTTCAACTGCAAGCAAAAGTCCCGCTTCTTTCATATCAGCCAAGAAAGTTTTTCGACACTCAAAACGATCCATACCTTGATATTTTTTCGGAACCCATTCGTTAGCACTCATAGTTCCATCTAACTCCATAATAACCCGTTGCGGCACATTATGGCGTAACCCAACCTCATAATCATTCGGATCATGTGCCGGTGTAATTTTAACAACACCACTACCGAAATCAATATCAACATAATCATCAGCAATAACCGGAATTTCAACCTTGTTTCCCGGGTCAATTACTTTTCGACCAACCCATACTTTATAACGTTCATCCTTAGGGTTAACTGCTAAAGCACCATCACCAAAAATAGTTTCCGGACGCGTTGTCATAATTTCTAGATATTCATCAGGATTGTCAGCAGCAATATATTTAAAATAATGTTTTGCCCCTTCGATATCTTTATAGATAACTTCAATATTAGACAAAGCTGTCTTTTGTGCCGGATCCCAACTGATAATCCGTTTACCACGATAAATCAGACCACGCTCATATAGGCCAACAAATACTTTACGTACTGCTTTTGAAAGTCCTTCATCTAAAGTAAAGCGCTCACGTGAATAATCAAGTGACAGACCAATCTGACGCCACTGGTCACGAATCGTCGCTGCATACTCTTCTTTCCATTCCCAAACTTTACTGATAAAAGCTTCGCGGCCTAAATCATAGCGGCTGATACCTTGTTCACGCAACCGTTCTTCAACCTTAGCCTGAGTAGCAATTCCAGCATGATCCATTCCCGGTAAATAAAGCGCATCGAACCCCTGTAATCGTTTCATTCGAATAATTATATCTTGTAAACTAGTATCCCATGCATGACCTAAATGTAATTTTCCGGTAACATTTGGCGGTGGAATAACAATAGTGAATGGCTCCTTACTGCTCGTATTATCAGCAGTAAAACAATCATTCTCAAGCCAGAAATCATATTTGCCGGCCTCAACTTGTTTATGATCATATTTTGATGCGAGTTTCGTCACAACATTCATCTCCTTTTGGTTTAAATAAAAAAAACGTTCCTTGCGTGTTAAACACACAAGGAACGAAATAAATTCCGCGGTACCATCCTCATTCACTCAATATTCTGAGTCCACCTTCATTCATGTTAACGCCATCAACGATTTTCCCTACTGCAATGTTCAGGAAAACAACTCCCAAGCTACCCGTTCAGTACAAAGTTGTTGAAAGCTTTCAGCCGCCGACCTTCAATCTCTAAATTCAACTAAACATACGAACTCCTCTTGTTCACAGTCTTTATAATTATTATACATATTTCATTCCTGCTTGGCAACACTAAGATATTACCCAAGCAGCACATCCATAGACATCATGACAACAAAACCTACCATTGTCATCAGCGTTGCCATATCAGTATTCTCAGCTGCTTGTGATTCAGGAATTAATTCCTCAACCACAACAAAAATCATTGCTCCGGCAGCAAATGCTAATGCGAAAGGCAGAATCGCTGACATCTGACTTACAAGCAATGCTCCGATAACTGCCGCAACCGGTTCAACAGCACCAGAAAATTGTCCGTACATAAAAGCTTTACCGCGACTCATTCCTTCCCGGTACAACGGCGCTGAAACTGCCGTCCCCTCAGGAAAATTCTGCAGTCCAATACCTATTGCTAAACCAACTGCGGCAGCAAATACTGCCGGACTCGGATTAATAGCTAAAGCACCAAAGGCAACTCCAACAGCCAGTCCCTCCGGAATATTATGCAAAGTAATTGCACTCACAAGCAAAATGCTGCGATGCCAGCTCGTTTTCACACCCTCAGCTTTCTTACCAAATAAATGCATATGGGGAATAACTTTATCTAACCCCCATAAAAATACACCACCAGCCAAAAAACCAAAAATAACTTGCCAAAATGCGCCGCTTTCTTCAACTTGTCCGATCGCCGGCAAAAGCAAGGACCAAATGCTCGCAGCAATCATAATACCGGCAGCAAATCCCAGCATCGCATCTAACACTTTCCGATTAATATTTTTAAAGAAAAAAATGAGCGATGCACCTAGAGCTGTAACACCCCAGGTAAATAATCCTGCCAACAAAGCCAACAATATTGGTGGCAATGCAATCATCCAATCTAAATTCATTATAATAACTCCTTACTATATTTTTTTCAAATTACCTTAACTCGCAGATAATTAACTAAAATCCTTTATGCGAAAAGGTGTTTCTTATTGATATATCCGCAACTGCCAGCCATCCTGTAAGTACGCCGGTATAACAATTAATTTTTCATCATCAGTTTTCAAAATACAAGTACCATCATTAAGTCGCTCGCTCACCTTTATAAACCGTGGCGATTCATTAATATTCAACATTGCCAAATAACTCTGTCCCTCAAGACTGATCGACAAAACCTCCGCGCGAACATCACTGGCGATGTTCGCCAAACTCACCTCATGCTGAGTTTCAGACCAAAAGATATGTTTAGGAATCAAGGTTCCATGCGGACAACGTTCCGGATAATCCAAAAAAGCATATAGGCGTTCAATTAATTTTGGTGAAGCGGAATGCTCTAAAATCTCAGCTTCCTCATGCACCTCTTCAAGCTGGTAACCAATTTTTTGTACCAAAAAAGTCTCCCATACACGATGCGACTTCAAAATGAATTGTGCTTCATGAAAGCCTTCTTTAGTCAGGCGAACACCTTTGTAGCTTTCAAAAATAACCAGATTTTTTTTTGCCAGCCGTTTCACCATCCCATTAACAGTTGCCGGAGCATGTTCAAGATTTTCCGACAATGCCTTAAAACTAATCATCTCGCCATCATTTTTCTTCTGCAACGAATAAATCGCCTTAATATAATCCTGCTCACTTTTTGATAACTTTTCAATACTCATATTTATCACCTGAAAATATTTTAGCACAAACTAAATATTTTATCAAATATAATGATTATTTTTAGTTTAAACTAAATAGATGAATAAATAAAAAAGCGTCTTACGACGCTTTTTTCATTTTATTTTACATACCGTTTTACTCTGCGGCCACCAACCATTTTGTACTGTGCATGCCCGCTAGCAGACACCTCATCAGTTGCATCAGCATTAATCAAAGCGGCTTTCTTTTTACCGCCCTTTGTTGCTAACAAACCAATAACACATAAAAGAACAATAACCATTGGTACTACAGTCATTAAAATCTGCATAATCCAACTGCTAATAAATGTTTGAGTGATTGAATTAAAGTTCCATAATAAAATAATTGAACCAATGCCAATACACTCCAAGGCAACGGCAACAAACAATGCACCAAGAATTTTATTTCCATAACGGCTCAGCATAGTAATTAAAGCAAAAATAAAAATTGCTAAAATCGCTGTACCGCCAAATAAGGCAATGTTAATTCCAAAATCAATATATGATTGTGTTAACTGAGTATAAATATCAGGACCATATATTTGCGACAAATCCATTCCGGCATACTGTTCGAATTGAGCCAAAAAGCTTTGCAATCCACTAATTAAAGTGAAAAGCTGGGTTGACATATACATTGACATAAACAAAGATCCGGTCAATGCAATTGCTGTTAAAATAATTTTTTTCATTTGTAAATCGCTCCAGTCTTAGGCCTGTTGCCCCTTATAAAAAACTTTCAATAGCAGACCATACAGCTATTTTACCAGTTTTATCCACAGATGAAAAGGGAATTAGTTTATCATCACCATGAAGTTTTAAAGTCTCACGAATCATTTTTTCATGTTTCGCACGATGGGTCTTCCCGATTTTATCAACCTTGGTTGCAATAACGATTACCGGCACATCATAATACTTAAAGAAATTATACATTAAAACATCATCTTCAGTTGGCTTATGGCGAAAATCAACTAAAAGACATGCTACCCGCAATTCTTCCCGGCTGGTAATATATTCTTCAATCATTTTGCCAAAAGCTTCACGTTGCTTTTTTGAAACCTTTGCATATCCATATCCTGGCACATCAACAAAATAAAAACGTTCATTAATATGGTAGAAATTCAGCGTTTGTGTTTTTCCGGGGCGCGAAGAAATCCGTGCCAAAGAACTATTATTCAATAAAGCATTGATACATGATGACTTACCAACATTTGAGCGCCCGGCAAGCATAATTTCAGCTTGTTGTCCCGGCGGATATTGGTCTGCCCGCACCGCACTTAATGCATACGCCGATGATGTAATTTTCATTGCGTTCGCCTCCCTTAAATAAATCCTTACCTATTATACCATTCCATTTGCTGATTTGGCAACAAACCCCTTATTCGGGAGAAAATAAAAAAGGCCGCAGCGCGGCGCTGCAGCCTTTTCTCAATTATTTATTATCTGCGAAGACATATGGTAAAACTTCATCCATATGGCTCACTGGAATAATTGTTAAATGTTCTTTAACAACTTCAGGAATATCATCAAGATCGCGTTCATTTTCTTTTGGAATTAAAATTGTTTTTAAGCCTGAGCGGTGTGCCGCCATACTTTTTTCTTTTAATCCACCAATTGGCAGGATATTACCACGTAAAGTAATCTCTCCAGTCATACCAACATCTTTACGAACTTTACGATTCGACAATGCTGAAATAATCGCGGTTGCCAAAGCAGCTCCGGCTGACGGGCCATCTTTTGGCACTGCTCCTTCCGGAACATGAATATGAATCGTATTTTCTTCAAATATTTTTTCATCAATACCAAGCATTTTAGCTCTTGATTTGACATAACTCATTGCTGCTTGCGCAGACTCTTTCATAACGTCACCAAGTTGACCAGTAAGCACAACTTGCTCACGTCCTTTATAATAAGTAACTTCAATCGAAAGAATATCGCCGCCAAACTGAGTATATGCTAAGCCGGTAACAACCCCTACTTGGTTTGTTTTTTCAGCGCTGCTGTATTTAAATTTAGTTTTACCTAAATACTCAGCAACATTTTTAGTTGTCACTTTAACAACAGTATCCGGATTTTCTAACAGTTCCTTAGCCACCTTACGACAAATTGTTGCCAATTCACGCTCTAAGGCACGAACCCCAGCTTCACGAGTATACTCGCGAACAATTTTTAACAAGGCAGTTTTTTGGAACGACAATTGTTTCTTAGTTAAACCATGACGTTCTAAAGTTTTAGGAATCAAATGATTTCTGGCTATTTCTACTTTTTCATCCTCAGTATAGCTACCAAGTTCGATAATTTCCATCCGATCATAGAGTGGATGCGGGATACCTTCATAGTAGTTAGCTGTGGCAATAAAGAATACATTTGATAAATCAACCGGCTCCTCAATGTAGTGATCATTGAACGCTGTGTTTTGTTCAGGGTCCAATACCTCAAGCAAAGCACTGGTCGGATCACCACGGAAGTCGCTTGCCATTTTATCAATCTCATCTAGCAAAATAACCGGGTTCATGCTACCAGCTTTTTTCAGTGATTGAATCACTTTCCCTGGCATTGAACCAATATAAGTCCGACGATGTCCGCGAATTTCCGCTTCATCGCGAACGCCACCAAGGGCAATTTTTACATAGTTGCGGTTCAGAGCACGTGCAACCGAGCGCACCAATGATGTTTTACCAACACCCGGAGGCCCTACTAAACAAAGGATTGCTCCTTTATTTGAACCGGTTAATTTCTTAACCGCCAAGAACTCAAGAATCCGTTCTTTTACTTTTTGCAAACCATAGTGATCAGCATCAAGAATATCTTTGGCTTCTTTTATTTCAAACTCATCTGGCGTAAATGTACCCCATGGTAATGAAAGTACCCAATCAATATAGGTACGGATAATACCACTCTCACTTGAAGCAGCCGGAACCATTTCAAAACGAGTTAATTCATCTAATAATTTTTCACGAATATAATCTGGAGCATCAAGTGCCTCAATTTCTTCACGAAGCATATCAGAATCTTTTTCACGTGAATTTTTATCACCTAACTCCTCGCGAATAGCGCGAAGTTTTTCACGAAGATAGTATTCTTTTTGTGATTGGTCAAAAGCCTCTCTGACATCACGCTCAATTTTTTCTTCCAATTGTGCCACTTCAATCTCTGCATGAATGTCTTTTATAATCATTAAAAGACGTTCATTCACTGCCAATGTTTCCACATATTTTTGCTTACGTTCAATTGGCATCGGCAAATGGAATGCAATAACATCAGCTAATTGTCCGGCGGTATGTCCGCGCGAAACTAAATCAAGTAAGTATTGTGTTGGTTTTGCTCCAGTTTGAATATAAGATTCAAGGGCGGCAATCCCTTGGCGCAACAGTGCCATTTCTTCGTTGTTATCAATTTCGATATCAGTGAGTTCTTCACCGTTTACAACAAAAACATTTACTTCTTCTAAGTATTTATCAATGCGGACCCGAGAAAGCACTTCGACCGAAATACGAATTCCATCATTTTGAATAACCGTTGACATTTTAATGCGACCGATAACCCCATATTCATATATATCTGCCGGAACAACAGTATCAACAAGCGGATCTTTTTGACTTGAAAGAATAACGTATCCTTCATATTGTTCCAGTGCAAGCTTTACAGCCTGAACCGAAACATCTCTGCCAATATCAATTTTCAACTCGTTATTCGGTAAAGCTATGATTCCGCGAGTTGCAATTAAAGGTAGTGTTCTCATTTTTTGAGTATCCATGAGCTTTTCCTCCTATTTTCTTTTCTATTATTATTTTGCACTAAGCAATTTTTGGTTCTTTTGTATCAATAGTTTGTTCAGTTATTGTACAAACCTTTACATCTTTTAGTGACGGTAACTCAAACATAACATTGGTCATTACATTCTCAATAATTGAACGTAATCCACGAGCTCCAAGCTTTCTGTCAATCGCCAATTTAGCAATTTTCTGCAATGCTTTTTTCTCGAACTTCAATTGTACACCATCCAAGGCAAAAAGTGCCTGATATTGCTTCACCAAAGCATTTTTCGGTTGAGTCAGAATATGAACTAACATTTTCTCATCCAATGTTTCTAAACGAGTAATAATCGGTAACCGACCTACAAGCTCAGGAATAAGTCCATAGTGAATAATATCTTCAGAAAGTACTTCTTCTGATACCTTTTGGCTTCCCTCAGTTTCACTTTGGAAACCAAGCGCACCTTGTAATGCCCGACGTTTAACGACTTTATCAATACCGTCAAAAGCCCCGCCACAAATAAACAATATATTTGAAGTATCTATCTGAATGAATTCTTGATTTGGATGTTTGCGACCGCCTTGTGGTGGCACATTGGCAACAGTGCCCTCAAGAATCTTCAGCAATGCTTGCTGTACCCCTTCACCGCTGACATCTCTGGTTATTGAAACATTTTCTGATTTACGGGCAATCTTATCAATTTCATCAATATAGATAATCCCCTGTTGCGCACGAGCAACATCAAAATCAGCAGCTTGCAATAAGCGTAACAAAATATTCTCAACATCTTCGCCGACATATCCTGCCTCAGTTAAAGCCGTGGCATCAGCAATTGCAAACGGGACATCTAAAACCCGGGCTAATGTTTGTGCCAGTAATGTTTTACCGCTACCTGTATCACCTAAGAGCAAAATATTGCTTTTATCAATCTCAATTTCAGTATCAACTTTTGACGCCAAACGTTTGTAATGGTTATAAACCGCAACTGATAATGTTCTTTTCGCTTGTTCCTGACCAATTACATATTGATCAAGCAACGCTTTGATATCTGCCGGTTTTTTCACTTGATCAAGATCGATGGTATAGCCTTCAAGCTCGTCATTTAAAACATCATGAAACATTTCATATGAAATTTCCACGCAATAATTACAAATATAAGCATTTGTTCCTGCAATCAGTTGTTCTACTTCATCTTTCGAACGACCGCAGAACGAGCAATGAATTCCATAAGTATCTACTGCCATTCTATTCGCTCCTTTATAATACAATTTCCTATATAATAGTTATAAATTTAGCCATACTTATTGTATGACTATTGTAATTATAGCACATAAGTAAACAATTGCCTTGCATTTTCGCACTTTTTTTAGCACTTTCACACCGAGTGTGCTTGTTTTATGTTTTTTTCACAAAATATTGACCGTTTCGGGGAGAAAAAGAAAGACCGGCGGATGCAGCATCCGCCGGTCTTTTCACTTATAAATAAGCTTATTTTACATTATCGATTAAGAAATCAATAGCTTTTTGAATAACTAAATCTTGTTTCATACCATCAAGATTTGGCAACATTTTTTTCAATTCATCAATTTCAATACCATACATTTCAGACATTTTTTGCATTTCTGCATTTACATCTTCATCAGTTACGGCAATTCCTTCTGCCTCTGCAATTGCTTCCAAAGTCAATGAAGTCAGAATTTGATTAGCTGCATCCGGACGCATTTGTTCGCGAACTGCTGCTTCATCACTGCCAGTCATTTCAAGGTATTGCGCTAATTGCATTCCTTGCATTGATAATTGACGTTCAAAGTCTTGAATCATGTGGTCAACTTGTGCATCAACCATTTCTTCAGGAATATCAACTTTTGTTCCTTCAGTAGCTAAACGCAATACTTCGTTACGTAAATGTGAATCAGCTTCTGATTGTTTCGCCGTTTCAGCTTGCTCTTTTGCATAAGCTTGTAAATCTTCTAAAGTCTTAACGTTTTCCATATCAAGTTCTTCAACGAAGTCATCACTTAATTCTGGTAAAACACGGTGTTTTACTTCATGTACAGTAACATTGAAGACAACATCCTGACCTGCTAAATCAGCAGCTTGATATTGTTCCGGGAACGTTACTTTCACTTCAACAGCATCTCCGGCTTTAGCACCGATTAATTGCTCTTCAAAACCTGGAATAAATGAACCTGAACCGATTGTTAATGGATAGTTTTCACCTTTTCCGCCTTCGAAAGCAACGCCATCTTTAAATCCTTCAAAGTCGATAACCGCGGTATCGCCATCTTCAACTTTACCTTTAGCGTCTTTAACAACCATTTCCGCAAATCGTTCTTTTAATTTATCGATTTCTGCTTCAATGTCTTCTTTGCTTGCTACGATATCAAGTTTTTCAACTTTTAATCCTTTATAATTACCTAAAGCTACTTCTGGTTTAACAGCAACTTCAGCAGTAATGATGATTTCATTTTCTGGTTCGAATTTTTCAATATTGATTTGTGGATATGCTACCGGCAATACGTCATGCTCTTCTAAAGCATCACGGTATGCATCTGGTAATACCTTATCAATTGCATCATTATATAAACTTTCTTTACCGTATTTTTTTTCAAAAATCGGACGTGGAACATGTCCTTTACGGAACCCTTCCATTTGTACATCTTTAACAACATCGTTAAATGCTGCATCCATTGCTTTTTCAAATTGTTCTTTAGAAATTGTCATCGTTAACTTAACGCGATTTCCTTCCAATTTTTCAAACTTAGTATTTGACATTACATGTTTCCTCCATTCAAATTACACTGTCATCAGATTCTGAAAAGTATCTGACAGTTGACATCTGTTTAATTATATACTCTATAAAGCTTTTTTTCAATTGTTAAAGCAGAACTTTTTAAATTCCGGATAGATTTTATCATAATCAGTGATTGTTGTCTTGTTTTTAGCTGCTAACTTTAATGCTCTGCTGTCGTTATTCATTTCATATACTAATTGATGTAACAACAACAATAATGTTTCTGAGGTCAGCATCTTATCAATAAAAGGATAAAGCTCCAAAATATAAAGTGTAAGCAATGTCTGCGCAGTCAAGGCATATGATGGCTCACTATCCAAGTAATCACCAATCAGTTCAAACAAAGGAATATTCCGCAGCACCGGTAACTGACAAGGAAATACTTCAGCTTCGCCGTGCTCGGTTTTTACAAGTATTAATTCCTCTATTTCTGCTTCAGCAAGCAGTTGCAGCAGTATTGCCTTCTCTTTACTGGTCCAAACATCACCAGCCAGAATATCACGAATTTGCGCCAAAGACTGTTTGAGTGACATTGGATCAAAGCGAAAATCATAATCAATAGCGCCATAAGAAAAATTAGCCGTTATCATCTCTTTTAAAATGTCGGCATCAAATAACGCGCCATATTCAGCATCATCAGCGAACTCACAAATAGTATCCAGCTGCTGATCAAAATAATCACACAACAACCAAAAACTGCTGCCCTTGCTACGCAATGCCTTGGTATGTTTACGCAACTTTTCAAACTCATCATTCTGATATAAAATCTGCAAATAACGTTCAATATACATAATATCAATTGGTTTATCAAAACTAATATATGATTCATATGCGCCAATAAAAACATCATTAGCAAAATCCTCATAAGTTTGATCAATCAATTCCTCTAAAAAAAGCAATGCTAAATCATCCGCCGGCAAACTCGCTTTATAAGCTGTAAACGCCCGCAGATACTCACCCTCATCAAGATAATCAAACGCTTCCCGCAAATCATTACGGTGTTTATATAATTGACCAATCGGAATAATTTTTGCCAATATTTTCCCTGCTCTCTAAATCATAGTTTCAATATCTTATTATAGCATAATTTTTGGTGAAAAAAAGGCAATAGCCCAGAGTCCAGCTCTGAGCTATTGCTCCCTTGAAAAATTAATCCTCAGACAACATAAACGTTCCAAACGGTGGAATGAAATCCAGCAGATACATACTTTCATCAGTGAGGCGGCCGACAACATTAGTGCCCCCATCATTTTCCATATCAGCTAAAGCAATAAATAATTCGCCTTTGTATTGCTGATTTTGGTCATTATCAATCAAAACATCACCACGACGAATTGCTGCCACCGCATTATTTGGGGCAATATTTTCATCTTTGTACTTAATCCGACTCATGCTTGATCGCAGCACATACTCTGACATATCTCCACGATATGTCTGAATGTTTTGCAAAACAATCTCTTTTTCAAGCTCACTTGCGCCACTGTGCACCTTTACCGCAAGCGTTGGCAAGGTCGAAAACCATGCCTCGCTCATCGCTTGCAGCTCTTCATCACTGGCATATGCATTGCCGATAATAATATCATCCACTGCATTGGTTATACGGTAGTAATTAACCTGCGCCGCCAACGACAGATTGCGGTGTGCTTCTAACGTTGGCAAGCCGCTTTGCAATCCCCATGGACCGAGCTCGCCAACTTGCGAAGTTACAAAAGCCGCTGTATGTAAATTATACGCCTTAAACTTCTCACAACCATAATCAAATACTTCCTGTGATAAACCGGTATACCGACGCGGATAGAAGTTATGTGAGCCCAGCAAATTTTCAGTATTAGGATCATAACCCATCACTGAATCAATGTAATTTTGCACCCCGCTCATATTCACTTCAATCTTCAAGCCATATTGATTATAAGTCATAACCTTCTCCGGTAAACCGCCAAAGCCCATATCCAGGCGCACACCATAAGCGCCAAGCTCATGGAAGAATGATAAATCATCATACGAAACACCCAGTTGTTCAAAAAGTTTAGGATTGATATCAACCATAACTTCCATACCAATTGAACTTGCATATTGCACCGTCTTCTTGAAGTTAGCTAAAACTGAATCCGCATCACCGCTTATTTGCAACAAACTCGTGAATACCCGAACAAAGCCATAACTCTTAGCCTTATCTAAATATTCCTTATCTGCCGCAAAATTTGATTTTTCCGGATATATTGAAACGCCAATTTTCTTCATCAACAACCACTCCTTTATATTATTATATCACAGCTCTCTGAAAGCGCGTGCAGATTATCTTTCGGAAAAAATAAAAAGCGCGCCGGGGTAAACCCGGCGCTTTCAACTTTTGTCTATTAGTCAATACGCTGCAAATCAACTTTTTGGTGCTTGCCAAGTAGTATTGGATACTGTTCAACGGTAACATTACTGGTATCAAGACCAAACCATTTGGCTGGCGTCACAGTAATTTGTTTTAACTTAAATTTTAAACGCAGAATCATACTGTCAAATGACGTCAGGTTTCCTTCATTAGAAAGCACATCTTCTAATAATACAAAGCGGAAATCACCAACTTTGGTATCCGGGTTCATCGAATAAATTCGACCTTCGCTCGGAATTTCACCTTTTTCAATCATTTCAGTGACAACGGTTCGCATTAACATCGCGACTTTCCGTTCCACACGGAAACCAAGCACGAACTGAACCTTAATAACCTTATTAGGAACAATGTGATCAACTCGATATTCAGTAGTAAACGGCGAGTCATCATCAATAATATTGACAAACCAATAGACATCAGCTCGTTTTGGCTGGCGTTCCAAAATTGAGTGAATAACTTCTTTTTCAACCATATTTCTTTTCTCGCACTTAGTCATGTATACTAAGTTAGTGCAATAACGTTCAACGTCATTATCAACCTGCAGTGCCAAGAACTGGTCAGTAAATTTCTTCAAACTGACGCGCCGAGCAATTCTATCGGTAACACGATTGCCGTACATCCAAATATACATAAGTCCCATGATAACCAAAGCGAAGATAACGGTGATATAACCACCCTCCATAAACTTAAACAGGTTGGCAGTCAGGAAGCTTCCTTCAATAACTAAATAGAGACAGAGGAAGCCAATCGCAAATACTTTTGGCACATGCTTCATTAACAGATAATTGAAATATAAGAATGTAGTCATTAACATTGCAACCGTAATTGAAAGTCCATAAGCTGCCTCCATTGCCGACGCTTCACGGAAATGGAAAAGTACAATCATACAGCCGATATATAATAATAGATTGGCTGCAGCAATGTATACTTGCCCTTTCACATTAGAAGGATATGATATCTTCAAACGCGGGAAAATCCGCAACTTAATCGCTTCTGAAACTAAAGTAAATGAACCAGAAATCAATGACTGGCTGGCAATTACTGCCGCAAAGGTTGCCAGTCCGATACCAAAGAGCAACATCCACTCCGGCATCGCCATAAAGAATGGATTGCCGCTAATCATCTGACCTTCAAATCCTAATAAAACCGCACCTTGTCCTAAATAGTTTAAAATCAAAGCAGTTTTAACAAAAATCCAAGTATAATAAATATTTTTACGGCCACAATGTCCCAAGTCAGAATATAAAGCTTCGGCCCCGGTCGTACATAAGAATACTGCCCCGAGAATTAAAGCCGCTTTACCATCTAACATACCGGTAAATAATAACTTCAAACCAAAATAAGGGTTGAACGCCTGCAAAATACCCCAGTCTTGCGGAATATTAATTAAACCTAAAATCGCAAGCATTGAGAACCAACCAAGCATAATCGGTCCAAAAACGCGACCAACTTTGTCAGTGCCACTCCGTTGAATCAAGAACAAAATTGAAATAATAACGGCTACAATAATAACAACCGTACCCTGTTCAAGCGGAAACACCATTTTCAAACCTTCAATAGCTGAAGTAACAGTAACTGCCGGGGTAATAATACCATCAGAAAGCAGGGCTGCACTCCCGATAATTGCCGGAATAATCAACCATTTTGCTTTATTCTTAAGAAGACTATATAAAGAAAGAATACCGCCCTCGCCGTTATTATCAGCGCGCAGTATCTGCCAAACATATTTAATTGTCGTTTGCAGTGTCAAGGTCCAAATAACCAGTGAAACCCCGCCCAAAACATAATCGCTGCTAACAATGCCACCATTCGAGGTAACAATTGCTGACATAACATACAATGGTGAAGTCCCAATATCACCATAAACAATACCTAATGTTAAAACAAGTGATGCTAAAGTAACTTTGGCAAATGCATCTTTAGGCCCTGAAATCAATTTCTTTTTCATTACATAAACCCCTTTACTGCATACAATTGTAGCACTTTAAAATTAGAAGTCAAACAACTTTATAAAATATTTATTTTTTTAGCTTCTGAAGCCCTGAAATAAGACTTGAAACACCTCTTTTTTAGCCATAATATTATAATAAAAAAGGCCGCAGATATGAATCTGCGGCCTTTTTTCAGAAATATTCCCCCAAAACATTCCTGCAAGCTCATGGAAAGCGAACTCTAGCAAAATTATAACATACTGCACTTTTTCATTAAATACCATTATTATCTACCATATTAGACGCGGTTCTGGCCCGTTTCTGCCTTGATATTGGCTAATATATAGACGGATACAACACTATAATGTATTTATATAGTACAATAAAAGAAAAAGGGGGTGAGCAAAATGTTAAACTTTTTAAAATGGATCTCTACTTTTGCATGGTACAGTGTTTAATTAAAATAAAAAGGACTATTTTGATAGTCCTTTTTATTTTAACTCAATATTGTATTTCTTAGTATATGATATTAGCGCTTGATATAAAAACATGTTTTTCATCACTAAACTATAATCAAGTGCCCGCTTCATTTCTCCAAGTCCTCTTTCTTTATTAACTGCTAACATATAATCAGATATACCTAGCATAAAAATAAAGATTGGCATAAATCTAGCCTTGTCATACTTAGTAGCAACTTGTTCTCCGATAGCTGCATATTCAGTAAGCTCTAACCAATTCTCTTGCAGAAATGCAGTCATAGTGAGTCCATTTAACAAAAGAATATAACAATGACCATTTTGAACTGAGTCATCTTGCTTTCTCACCCATTCAAAAGCTTCTTTAGCAAGTGCAATGTGTTCCTCGCTTTGCTCAATTTTCAGCAAATTGTTAATTAACATACATTCTTCATCTGTAAAAAATGTGGCACCATCTTTATACGTTTTATATAATGATTCTTTTGCTAGTTTGTACCCTGCTTCAAAATCCTTATATGTATCTAATAATAATGCAAGCTTTAAAACATCAATAAATTGCTGTTCCATTGGCGGCAATTTTTCATACATCTCATCACTTAATAGTGATAGTTCCTGCTCCATTCCACCAACATCATATTTTGCAACACTTTTTTTTAGTCGTGTTCTTATCTGAACATAAAAAGGGTCTCGTTCTAATTCAGTCCGTTTAATTAAATCATCGACTGTTAATCCCATTCGGGCGGCAAGCGCCCGCAGAATTTCAAAAGAAGGCGACAGCGTATTGCTCTCGATTTTAACTAGTGTATTCACATGGCAAATATCCCGGCAGAGTTCTTGCTGTGAGTATCCCTTGCTGATGCGTATCTGCTTGATTGTTTGCCCCATCTTAAAATTAATATCCATATGTTATTCCTCGCAATTTCTTCTTCTGATTCTATCTTTTTTTCTATAATACCACTCACTTTGTATTTGCGCAATTTATTAAACTCGCGCTCTATCCCCATTATTTTTCAAACTGTTTTAGTTTATCAAGCAACTTCTGATAGACTGTTTTCATATGCTCCTCAGTGCATACATCTAATACTTCATTTATTGGAAACCATGCGACACCGCTGTTTTCGTCTTCTTTGACGAAGACAGCATCATTTTCATCAGCTTCGAGCAAATAAGCCAGCGATAAGTGCACATGGGCAGAAACATACTTGCCATTCTTGAAATGTCCCGGTACTTCTAAAATATCCAATGAAGCGATATCAGTAGTCACAAATGAGAAATCGCTAATGCCGGTCTCTTCCTGCGCTTCTTTTAAGGCAACCGCTACAAAATCATCATCACCATCCATATGTCCGCCGGTCCAGCCCCAAGACTTGTAGATATTATGATGAATCAGCAGGATTTTATCATGGGTTTTATTGGTAATAAAACCCGAACTTGAAAAGTGACCAAAAATATTAGTGCGAAAAAGCAAGTCATCAAATGTATCCAGATAATGCAGCATATTCTCTTGATCCATTGCTTCTTGAGCATTCACCGGTTGATAAGCGGAAACATATTTTTTTAAATGCAAGACATATTCCTCCCAAATGCTATTTTATATATTATACCAAAAATCACACAAGTTGCCAAAATTGTTCGAAAGTTAAAACCGGTCGGAGTAAATCTCCGACCGGTTTTTTCATTTATTCTAACGAGTAGATACTTAGGTAACCTGCAATTGAACCAGCAAATAATGTCCCGATTATAAATAATGTTGGTGTCAAGATTGCCATAAAAATAAGGTATAGCACCGGAACAACTAGTATTGATGCAATTGCAGCTGTAATAATCGCTACTATTTTCTTAGTTCTTTGTTTGTATTTCTCGGCAATCAGAGTATAAATAATTATTCCCCCGGCAAGCGGCAATAAAATAAATATTGGTAAATAACTTGCACCGCTGAGCAGGAATGTTAGTATAATTGTAGCAATTGCGAGTAACACCAGATACCAGACGGCAAAGCCAGAAAAGTTGAGTCGTTTGCCAAACAGGCGAAGAATGCCAAGTACTGCCAGCAAGATAATTATCAGCATAACCGTATAAATGGCGAACAATGGTAAGCGTACCGGAATTATATTTACAACAACAATTCGAGTAACAAAGCCTATTACTGCACCGCATAAAATAATTGCCACCAAGGCTATTGCTCCCCAAAGCAGTTGTCGTTTATTGAAGGTTTTTTTGACAATAAGCAGAACTATGGCAATGACTGCGAGCAGCGCTGCAGTTATTGCTAAGACTTTTGCAATACTCTCAGGCATAACAATTTGCATACCTCGGAATATTGGAAAGTAAACCGCATTTTCATTTTCAATATTTTCAACATCATTTATCTTAGCAAAATAATTAATCAACTCAGAAATCGTAGTTGTATACTGGTAAGCACTATTGCGATCAATATTATCATAATTATCTGTTGGGGCATGATAATTTTCTACCCCATCCAGCATCAGAAAATCCATAGCTCCCTCATAATTACTATTTAGAAAAACGGTCAAGTCAGTCCCATTAGGCAATAAATCAAAAATACTGCTGCCAATTGATGTGGCCATCGGTGTGCTGACTGCTGCCACATAATGATGAAGTAAATGATTATTTCCATTACTGGTTCGGAACATAATCATACCGCCGCCGGTTCCTCGTGCCTCGAAATCAAGCACAAAGGTTGCAGTTTCAGCCATTTCAGGATGTTTTTCCACATAATCCTTTGCACCAAGCATTTTCAGCTCTTCACCGTCAGTAAATAAAAACACAAAATTATTTTGTGGCTGTCCGTTTGCTTTCAGCACTCGCATCGCCTCTAAAATCGATGCTACCGAAATGCCATCATCGCCAGCACCCGGCCCATGTTTGGTACTATCATAATGTGCCATAACCAGTGTCGTTGCCAGAGGATTCGTTCCCGCTACTTCAACAACTAAATTAGTCATGTTCAACTGTTCCGGTAAAGGCTCACCATCAGGCGTTGCTGCGGCAATAACCTCCGGATCCGTGTTTGTAAAGTGCTCTTCCCGCACCACATAACCCATTGCTTCAATTTGCTCAATCAAATATGCTCGTACATTTTGATTTGCGACACTCCCGGCTGGATGGGCACTAAAAGCAATATGCTTTAAATGTCCCATCATCACGGCCACACTCGCCTGCTTTTCACCAGCCGCTTCGGCAACCGTCATTGTTTGTTCGTCGAAATTATAGCTTGAAGGTTCATATGCCATAATTCCCAGATATCCGCCAGCAATTATCACCATTGCCAACAAGACATGTAGTATTTTTTTCATAACCATCACTCCTATACTTTGGATTCTAAGGGCTACCCTAAGGTTGGAGTCAAGTTTTTTATAGAAATTTAAAAAAACCGTGCACTTATAGTGCACGGTTTTTCAACTTTTCCGCATTAGTATTACTTCCGCCAGAAAGTAGTAATATCTTTTTTATCTTCAATATTGAAGGCAATGATTTCTTTTAGCAAGTCATAATTGACTTCACTGGTCCAGGGAATCTGGACTAGCATTTTCGTTTGCTTATAACCTGCAGCTTTTATTTTGGGAGCAAAGTGATCAAGCACTACACCTTCCGGTGAAAAAGCCAAATGTTGTTTAGAAATACTAAAACCAATAATGAAAGTTTCATGATCAGTATACATTGGTTGATTCCAAGCTATCCGCTTTTCTAAGTTTGGGAACTCACTATCAATCCAAGCGAAAATTGCTTCCAACCGGGCGCGATGTTCCGGATTATCAACAGCTGCTAAATACTCAGCAAAAGTGTCCATATATAATTCCTCCTATTATTCTCAACTTTGGTACTCTTATTCTAGCACATAATCACAAAAACACAATTAAAAATGTTTAATATGCAATAGATTCAAAAAAAGCATCAGCGAATGAACGCTAATGCCTACTACTTATACAAATATAAATGGCGTCCTGGGAGGGATTCGAACCCCCGACCGACGGCTTAGAAGGCCGTTGCTCTATCCAGCTGAGCTACCAGGACAATATGATAAACTGCAAGTAATATTATAACAATATTGTGCAATTATATCAAGACAATATTTATTGCTGCTCAACAACAAGCACCCAATCTTCATCAAGCCGCATTGCCTGTTGCTGCTGCTCATCCATTTGATGATTCGGATCAAAATAAAGCAATACTTTATCGGTTGGATTCAGCCCTTTGAGGCTGAAGCCAACCCCAGCTTCGGAAACATGAACACTATCAGCAATCGCTTGCTCCCCTAAAATTAACATCGCGTTGCAAAATGGTTGATTATCTTTAAGCATTGTAATTGCGGTATCAGCCGCCTCGCCTGCTTCACCACGGTTAGTAAAAGACAGTTCCCCAGCTTCATGATAAGTAATTTCTAAGTCATAAATTTGGTAATTGGTCAGCGTTGTAGCGGCAATTTCAAACTCAATTGCGCCTTTTTTCAGGGTCTCAAGATATTCTGCCTGCTGATCATCATTCTGGTTTTGATTATGCATAGCCACTAGCGGCGTACCTACTAACATTAATGCGAAAATTAAAAGCATTGCTAATGGCAGTTGACCTATCTTCTTCATTGTTCCACTCCTATATGTAAAATACTCAGTAATTGTTCATACCAAGATTCAGGAAAACCAATTTTTTTAAGTTCAATATTACTATCATGCAATTCTTCTTTCAAATCATTGATAATCATAAATATTAAATCCACATCAACCGTACTAAGAAATTTCGTACAAACATAAAAGGCAGCAAACAAATCATTGCCAACAAAATCAGGAAATTGTCTTTCATCAAAGCGGTCTAACGTAGCCGGATCATTAAAGTGACGATCAACAAAACGCCCCTGATGTGCCGCAGTATTACGAATAACAACTAAATAATGCAACCAGCTAGGCAAGTCACGGTATGAAAATCCATAAATTCGGGCAATTTCCTTCTGGTCATGCTTTTTCAAATTAGTATAAAACAATTCCAGCATCTGCAACGTACATAACTCAAAAGCAACCCAAACCGGCAACTCATAAATATTGCTGACATGAACATCATCAATAACCTCGTAAACATTACGCATCGTAAACTTTTTCTCTAATTTTCGATAAAACTCTTTAAACTCCTGTGCTGACTGGAAATGCTCGCGATGACGGTAGCCATCGCTGCCATACCGGGTTCCAACCAAGTCTGACAATTGTGCCCGCAAAGCCACCTCGATTGGATCAATACACTGCATAATAATATGGCGAATATACCGATCAAACTCATAAATATTCTCTAAATCAGCAAAAGTTGTCCCTGGGAAAAAGTGCCGATTTTCATCCTCAAACATTGGTGCAAAGCGCATCATTCGGAAATAATCAACTCGCTCTAAAGCCGCTTTGGCACTTGCGCGATCATCAATCTGCAAACCATCACTGATAAGAATATCTAAGCGCTCATCAATTGATCTATACTTTGGAAATACACTATTCATCAAGTTCGCTCCTCTTGTTCTTTCTCGTTCCTAAGACACGCTCAATCAAACGGCTTGGTTTCGCAAAAATATTATCCTTATCCACCAATGGTTCAACCAAAATCGCACGAATGCCGCAAAGTTGCGCACCAATCACATCGGTCAACAACTGATCACCAATATGCATAATATGCTTCCTCGGCAACGCCAATTTTCGCTTCGCCCGTAAAAACCCAAACGGCAACGGCTTAATCGCAAACGAAACATACGGCAAACCTACCTGTCCGGCAATTGCTGCCACCCGCTCGCGACGATTATTGGAAATCAAAACTACACTGATTCTGGCATCAACAAACTCGCCCAGCTTCGCTTTAAACTCCGCCCGAATCGGTTGATTCGGCGCATCATGCGAAGCAAACACAGTATTATCAATATCAACAAAAAGACCAGTCACAGCCTTTTCCTGTAACCACTCAACCTCAATATCTAAAATCGAATCTACCATCACATAAGGACGCACTAAGGACACGTAATCTCCACCTCAACCTGTTCCATCTGACGATACACAACACCGGCACAATCAAACATATGTTTTGATGCAACATTCTCTTTCTCACCATTATACTTATCCGACATGTATACAACCTCTTTAATCCCTGCCTGAATAATCGCTTTAGCGCACTCATTACAAGGAAATAAAGAAACATACACACTACAACCAGCCAGCTTCTCAGTACTATTTAAAATAGCATTCAATTCAGCATGCACCACATACGGATACTTAGTATCTAAAAACTCACCACTGCGTTCCCACGGAAAATCACCATCATCGCACCCATAAGGCAAACCATTATATCCAATACCAACAATACGCTTCTCGCCATTCACGATACACGCACCAACTTGCGTTCCCGGATCCTTACTGCGCTTCCCCGAAAGCAACGCAATCCCCATAAAATAAACATCCCACGAAATATAATCTGTCCGCATACAATCACTCACCTTCATTGCTATTATTCTATCACAAAAAAACTCATAAAAAAAGCAACGAAGCCGAGCTTCGTTGCTTTTCAAAAACTATTTTGCGGCGAATTTTGCTTCTAGCCTGTAAATCGGTTGCCCTTTAGCAGCAAACTTCTCCTCATACTCAGTCATAATATTACCTTCAAAATCGCTGTTATGCAAATCAAGACTAACCATCAGCAACTCCATACCATAATTATTAACACTCAGCAGACTTGACTCAAATAAGTGCATATTATCGGTTTTTTGACAAACATATCCATCAGCCATCAAAATCTGCTGATAACGACTTAAAAACTGCGGTGCCGTCAGACGTCGCTTCGCATGACGTTTCTTTGGCCACGGATCTGAAAAATTCAGATATACCGACGTCACTTCAGCATCAGCAAAGTTATCGGTCAAAAGCTCAGCATCCAAATGCAAAAACCGTAAATTCGGCGGACACTGCGGATCTTCCAATCCGCGTTCCAAGGCCCGAACCAGCACCGAATCAAAACGCTCGATGCCAATAAAATTAATTGCCGGATGCGCTTTGGCCATCTCAATGACAAAGCGCCCCTTACCCATGCCAATTTCAATAGCAATCGGATTACTGTTGCCAAACACTTCATGCCAGGCACCTTTATGTACTGAACCATCCAGAATCACTAATTCTGGATGGTTCGCTAATTTCTCTTTCGCATAGGGAATGTTGCGTAAACGCATGAATTTCCGCTCCTTTATTTCGCTAATTCATATAAACTTTCAGCGTAAATCGCGATTGCTTTAATTAAGTCGGCAACCGGAACCCGCTCGTCAGTTTGATGCATACGGTCTTCAGTACCCTCAAAAAGCATACCGAATGCCACACCTTTTTTCATTACTCGCGCATATGTACCGCCACCGGTTGTTAACAATTCTTGATTATCACCAGTTTGTTTACGATATACACCAGCAAGCGTTTCAATTAAAACATCATCTTGTGGCACATAAAGTGCTGCTTTTTTCTCAGCATTCTCTATAAATGCACCAAAAGGCGCCAATGCTGTTGTCATCGTTTTTAATCCGGCATCAGCATCCCACTCTTGTGAGTGACGCAAATTAACCGTAATATCAAATTTACCATTTACATAACTGAACACACCGGCATTAATAGTTAAATTACCGATTACACCAGTATGGCTGATTCCAAACTTCGTTCCATCAGTATCAAGAAACTTCTGTACCAAATTAATCAACGGACTCTCAATATGATTATCTAAAAATTCAAACAAAATATACAGCGCATTTATTCCCAGTGCCGGTTGCATACCATGTACTGCTTTACCTTTAATCGTCAAGACTTGAACATCACCATTACGATCAAAAGTACCTTCATAATTATGTTTATCAAGATATGCTTGGTAGGCAACTTCAAGATTATCACTGCAACGAAATTCAACCCGCGCATCCTCAGGCACCATATTTGAACGATCTCCGGCACTCAAACTAATAATTGCGTCATCATTATGATTAAGCACAATATTGAAGTTTAACATCCCTTTTTCGGCATAAATCAATGGAAAATTAGCATCCGGACTAAACCCGGTATCCGGCATTTCTTCGGTGGCAAAATACCGGTCAACACAACGCCAACCGCTCTCTTCATCAGTTCCGTCAATCAAACGAATCCGTTTCGATAAAGGCAAGCCAAGATCCTTTAACATCTTCACTGCATAATAAGCCGCCATCATTGGTCCTTTATCATCTTGAGTTCCGCGACCATAAATGAAACCATCTTCAACTGCACCACTAAAAGCGGTGCCATGCAACCAGCCTTCACCTACCGGTACCACATCAGAATGTCCTAAAACACCAACCAATTCATTACCAGCACCATATTCAATATGACCAGCTAAATTATCAATGTTCTTAATAACGAAACCATCACGTTTACCTAAATCAAGAAAATACTCTAAAGCATCTACATTAGCAGTTCCTAAAGGAGCTTCTTTAGTAGCATTTGCTTCATCAAGGACACTGGGAATTTGAATCCATCCAGCTAAATCTTTCAGCATTGCTGCCTCATATTTTTTTGCCTCTTCTAACCAATTTGTCATAACTCTCAATCCTTTCTCTTATTATACCCGTCAAATACTCTAATACAGAGTTAATACCCCTAGGTATTCGGGTGCTTATTCAAATCATAAATAATTTTTAAACCATCAAACATCAAATGCTCATCAATTATTTCAATTGATTCCGCATGATGAGCAATAAACTGTGCCTGTCCGCCGGTTGCTACAACCTTCGCCGGCATTTCCAGTTCTTTCTTAATCCGGCCGACAATACCATCAACTAAGCCGGCATAGCCGAAAATAATTCCCGATTGCACCGCTTCAATAGTATTCTTACCAATCGCATGAGCTGGTTGCTCCAACGGAATATTGGGAATCAATGCTGCTTTGGAAAACAACGACTGGCTCGCTAAATTAATTCCCGGCGTGATTGCTCCACCTAAATATTCAGCTTTCTCATTCACAACCATCATTGTTGTTGCAGTCCCAAAATCAACTACAATTGTTGGTCCGCCATATTTATGGAAAGCAGCCACAGCAGTTGAAATTAAATCACTGCCGGTACTTTGCGGCGGCTGATTCAACTTAATATGCAGCCCAGTCTTAATCCCGGCACCAACCATAATTGGTTTTCTGCCAATAGCACGAACGCCTAACCATTCCAACGGCATGTTCATTGCCGGCACTACTGAAGACACAATCATATCCTCAATCATATCCCAGCTCACCTGCTCTTCGTGCATCGCCATCGATAACAGCATGTAATATTCATCTGCAGTTCGCTCCAAACCAGAAGAAAAACGCCACGTCGTGACGAGTTTCTTACCGTCATGCAAACCAACAACCATATTCGTATTTCCAACATCAAACAATAATATCATAACACCGGCCCCTTATAAACTCGTTTTAGCACAGCAACAACCGGAATCGTCACCACAATCGCAGCAATAATTTCGGGAATACTGTTGAATACAAATGTTGTTCCGACAACGGTAAATGCTGCCGCCGCACTATCACCAAGAACCGGCTGATAAAAGAAGAAAATGGCTCCCAATACCAATACCGTATTCGTTAGTGTTGCTAATAGTGCCGCAACACCGCTCGCCAGCTTCTGGCGAACGGTGTCATTTTGACTCACCCAAACATACACATAATAAGCAACCACACCAATTAAAACCCGTGGAATAATTGCCACCAAAGGATTATAGAAAACTACCGAAGTAATACTCGGCCGTAAAAATGCATTCATCATGCTGGAAATCCCAAACACCAGACCAATTGCCGCACCGACCCGCGGTCCGCCGACAATTCCGGCAATAATAACCGGGATATGCATTGTCGTAATCGCTGCTACCCCGATACTAATAAAACCAAACGGGGTAAACGAAAGCCCAAAAGCCAACGCCCCCAACACACCAATCAATGCTATACTCTTAGCATCCATACCTTTTTTCTTTGCACTCATGTGATTCACTCCTTATTTTGGCCCTCAGTGAGGTACCGTATAAATCGTTGTATTTGGCACCATAAAAGGTGCAGGTTATTCTGTATCTGCTAACAATGCTTCAAGTTCATCATTAGTCAATCGACGTGATTGTCCCAGCTCGAGCGACTCGTCCAAGTCCAGGCTGCCGATTTTTGTACGTTTTAAGTATACCACTTTTTTACCCACTGCTTCAAACATTCTTTTGATTTGATGGAATTTTCCTTCACTTATACACACAACAATTTCCGTTGCCTGCTCGGTATTTGGGATACTCAGAATTGCCGGCTTCGTCAGATAACCATCATCCAAAGTTACCCCTGCAGCAAAAGCCGCAATATCGTCCTCAGTAACCGGCTGATCAATAGTTGCAATATATTCTTTCATCACATGTGATTTCGGAGTCAACAACTTATGCGCCAGCTTACCATTATTGGTCAGCAACACCAATCCCTCAGTATCCTTATCTAAACGCCCAACCGGAAACACTTCACGACTGGCAAAATACGGATCCAACAAATCAACAACCGTTGCGTCAAGCTCATCACTCGTAGCACTCACTACATTCTGCGGCTTATTAAGCATCACATACACAAACGGCTCATAGGTCACCACTTCATCCTCAACCCGAACCACTTGCGTCGCTGTATCAACATGCACTTTGGGATTTATCACCACCTGTTCATCAACAAACACCACTTTCCGCTTCAGCAACTCCTTGACCTCACGTCGGCTGCCAAAACCACTATTTGCTAACAACTTATCTATACGCATTACTTTCCCTCTTTCCAAAACGCTGCAGTCAAACGGCGGGTCTCCAGAGCGGACCCGTCGTTTGACCCAAAAATTCTCCTGCTATTCAAAACACGATATCTATATTATAATATACCATAGGTGATAACATGAAGAAAACTATTTGTATAATTGGTGGCGGCCCGGCAGGCATGATGGCAGCAATAAGCTCCAAAACTGCAAACCCAGATAACGAAATCCATTTACTAGAGAAAAACCCGCTGCTTGGTCGTAAATTGCGTGCTACCGGTGGCAATCGCTGTAACGTGACCAACAATTGTAGCCGCGAAGAGCTGGTTGCCCAAATTCCCGGCAACGGTCGCTTTCTATACAGCGTCTTCGATCAATTCAGCAACCAAGACATCATCCAATTTTTTGAAAGTCATGGCTGCCCGTTAAAAGAAGAAGACCACGGCCGGATGTTTCCAACAACCGACCGCTCGCAAACAATTATTGAAACCCTGAAAAAAACTATTGATGATTTAGGTGTTCATACACATTTAGAAACAACTGTTCATCAAATTGATTGGAAAAACAAACGTATCGTTGGTGATAAACAAGTATTTCCATTTGATACATTGATACTTACCACCGGTGGCGTATGTGCGCAGCATACCGGTTCAACCGGTGACGGGCTCAAGTTTGCGAAAACTTTAGGTCATACCATCACTGAACTCTTTCCTACCGAAGTACCGCTGGTTGCCAGCGAAAACTTTATTCATGACGGCAGTCTGCAAGGCATCTCACTCAGTGACATCAGCCTTACCCTTTGGAGTGACAAACATAAAAAAGTAAAGACGATTCGCTACGACCTTGTCTTCACTCACTTTGGTATATCCGGACCGGCACCACTGCGGTTAAGCAGTTTCGTTCGCAAGCAACTGATCAAGCAACAAGCTCCAGTGCTTGTTACCATTGATTGTATCCCTGATATCTCGCTTGATACTATCATGGCAAACCGCAAAGACTTTAACGAAAAACAACCGGCAACTTGGATTAAACAATATGTTCCGAGCCGCCTTGCTGCCTTACTAGTCAGCCTTGCTGATCTTTCTGCCGACCAAAAAGTTGGGCAGCTAAGTCCGGCACAGCTCGATCGTTTGCTGCAACTGCTTAAAGCTTTCCCGCTGACAATACGCGGCACCCAAGGCATGGAACGTGCTTTTGTTACCGGTGGTGGTATCAGCATCAAGGAAGTGCAGCCCAAAACAATGGAATCTAAGCTTGTACCTGAACTCTACTTTGCTGGTGAAGTCCTCGATATCTACGGCTTCACCGGTGGCTTTAATATTACCGCTGCTCTCGCTACCGGCTACGTTGCCGGCTTGCATAGCAATAAAAAAGCATAGTTGACTTTATCGTCAACTATGCTTTTTTTGTCGTATTCCGCCATGAACTATCGGCCGATATCGGCATTTCTCAATAACTCAACACTTCGCCTGATTTATTAATCGCCAGCACTTGCTCAATCGCTTCACTCACTGAGTGCACTTCATACTTCGCGTCTTTTTTATAGCGCTTGTGCGCGTGTGACATAATAAATGAATGGGTTACAACCTTAAATCCGGAAACATCATTGCCGGAGTCACCGACAAAAGCAACTTCATCAGGTGTCAAATTCATTCGTTTCATAATTTCCTTAATTGCTTCACCCTTATCAACTCCGGGTGCGCAAACTTCAATACTCCGCGGACTTGAAGCAAAAATTGATAATTGCGGATATAATTCCTCAAGTTCACTTTGCACCTTTACCAAGGCATTTTCGTGAATACCAATCAAAAATTTATAAACCGGACGTTTTTCGCTACGGATATTATCAATAATCCCGGCATGCCACTTTTGCGCATGCATCCGTTTCAAAAATACACCTGAGAAAAGCCGCGTATACCATTTAAACGGATACAAATACTTCTCATTATATTCAAAATATACATTAAAAAAATGTGACTGCCGGCTATATTGCGATTTAATCGTCTCAATAAACGCCAATGCCGTCTTGGTATCAACTGCTTTAGAAATTAATTTCTCATCACCATAATAAATAAAAGCGCCATTTAGAGCAACCCGGTAATGCTTATTCTGCAAACCCAGTTCTTGCTCAATAACCGCAATATCATTGACATATCTGCCGGTTGCAATGGCAAAATCAATGCCATGCTCAGCAAGTTTACCAACATTCGCCTTAATTGCCTCACCAAGCTCCATATTACCAACCTCTACCGAAGTAAACTGTTCGCCATGCAACAAAGTTCCATCCAAATCACTGATGAATAATTTAATCATATTGCCACCTCTTTATCCTTTACTATTATAGCTAAGAAAGTCCGCGAAATCAATTTTTAGAAAAAAGAAAGTTGACCGCGACAAGCGCGGCCAACTTTTTCACTACTATTAATCAGCTTTGCGTTTCAAGAGAACCACGCCTGCAACAACAATAATTCCAACACCGAGCAATGCGCTAACAGCGAAATTTTCACCGGTTTGCGGCAACTCGCTACCTGCTCCGCCACTGCCATTCTCAGATGAAGTGCCATTACCGGAATTATTATCCGTGCTACCGCTGCCGGCACGTGCCTGAATGACAAGTGGTGGCGTTTCGTTATGCGCGGCATCTAGCGCAGTCACCACATAGGTAGTTTCAGCTCGTAACGTTGCTGCTGACTCATCAGTGAAGCTCAGACTGTTTGCCCCGTCTTCGCGCCACACCTTAGCAATAATATTTGCCGGATCATTGATAATATCAGCTGCTTCACCCTGACCACGATAAACAACATAATAACGAGCATTTTCACTATCATCTTGCCAAGTAAAACTATTGCTGCTCGCCTCATCAAAATACCCATCACGTAACACCGTCATCGGTGCACTTGCGAGCCACGGCTTCGCTGGACTAAGCGCCGGCGTACTAAAGTACTGATCACGAATCAATGTCAAAGCATCATTCTTCGCTTGATTTTTTGCTTGTTGATCAGCTGGCAATGCAGCTACATTAGATGGCATAATATCATTGTAACTAAACAATGCACTACCCGCAACATTTTCATATTGCTGATTAAACTTTAACTGGTTAGGAATTTCTTCCGGATTCATCCAAGCCGGTTCCCAGCCACCATTACCAACATGTTTATAATTAGCATGACCAATGTAGAGCTGTACTCGGGTTCCATCTACCACTGAATCCCACCAGCTTGTCAACTCACCATAAGGAGCCGCTGCCTGGTCAAAGCTCCAATAAATTTGCGGGATAACGTAATCTAAAGTTTCATCCTTAATCCATTTGTATGTATCAGCAAATATTGACTTACTGTATGATTCAGAAGAGCCTGTTGGTGTATTCGAACCACGTTCATCATATTCTTTGTGCTCCCAGATTCCAAATGGACTAATGCCAAACTGCACTGAGCTGCCGGTATTGCCATTGTAACTGTCAATCTCAGTTTTAATGCCTTCAATCAACGCAGTCACATTATCACGACGCCATGATTCAATACCCTCGGTATCATCGCTATATCCTGCAGGAATACCATATGTCTCAAATGTTTCACGGTCTTCGTTGACATCACCAAAGAAAACATTTTGGCCATCAACAGTAATCCGATATGGATAAAAATAATCATCAAAGTGAATGGCATCAACATCGTAATTATTAATAACCTCGGTAATACTATCAATCACATTTTGACGAACTTCAGGAATTCCCGGATTTAAGAATAACTTTTCATCAAAACGTAAAACCCATTCCGGATGTAATACCGCAAAGTTATTATCTGCTAAAATTCCCGCCTCATTCAACTTTGCAACATGTTCCGGAATAGTCATTGCCAAAGCATCTTCTTTAGTCATCCCGATCGCATTTAATATTGACTGCGTACTCAGCTTGGTATTCGTTACCCGGTATGGATTAAACCATGCGTGAAATTCCATACCGCGTGCATGTGTTTCCTCAATCATCCATGGCAACGGATCATATCCGGGATCAACACCTTGTTGTCCGCTTAAAAACTCTGACCAAGGATTGATTTCTGATTGATAATAACTATCAAGCAGCGGCCGCACCTGGAAAATCATCGCATTCATATTCCAATCACTAAAAGTATTTAAAATCTCAGTATACTTCGTTTCAAACTCACTTTGTGATTGAACCTTAGGCATGTTCAAGTTAGCAATAGTTGCCACCCAGGCAGTACGAAACTGCCGTTTTGGTGCCGTATACGTATCTGGAATCATAACTTGTTCAGTTGAGCCATTATACATATACACCGGCTTGCTCTCATCATAGCTATAGCTGCCATCAGCATTCTTAACATACTTGTAAAGCGGCGAACTATCATCCTGTGCCTGCACTGCAATAACCGGCACCGTCATCACCAAAAGCAAACTCATCACCAGACCAAAAAATTTCTTCATATTTATTTCCTCCTTCTATCTGCTTCAATAATACCCATGCTTGTAAGCGTTTGCAATAGCAATAACCGATGTTGGCATTACATTTCACAAATTGAAAGTTGACACAAAAAAAAGCAAGGGACAGCATTTGCTGTCCCTTGCTTCCTATTTAATTTGTGCCTGATTGACAACTAACCACATACATTCGTAGGGCTCAAAGCGATACTCCTGCGCCTTAATTGCCTTATTATCAACTAAATCAATACCTGGTGGCAATTGCATTTTTTGGCGGTGATTTGTTACATTTACATAACAATAAATGCGCTCACCGGTTTCACTGCAATAACGTTCCAAACCAAAGATATGTACATTTTCCGGATCCAATATACGCTGTTGTGTATATGGATTAAAAGCTGAATGTTCACCACGAGCTTCAATTAAGTTTTTTAAACGACTATAAACAGCCCCTAGCTCCTTATCCTCCAGTTCACGTTTAAGTTCTTGATAGTTCACTTTATTATGTGCTCCGGTAGCCACTTTTGAACCAACCAAAGTATGATAGAAAATTGCCGGAACACCAATCATTGAAAGCATAATAAAATGTGCTGCAATAAACTTATCAAACTTTTTCTGGCGACTCTCATCCTCATCAACCAGCGCGGTAAAGAAAGCCGTGCGGAATGCTCGCAACATCTCGCCCTCGCCATCCGGCCGCTTCGCATAAACTGCTTCACCGCCGCTCGCTTCTATCTTCTCAACCAATTTTTGTTTTTGACCTTCAGTCATAATATCATCAACAGCACGCATATCCAGCAACTCATTATTAATAATAAAGTTAAAGTAAGTTGCTTCATTCGATGCTGGCTGAATTTTCTTCGCCCAGCTCTCTATTGCCTCTGTATCGCCAGCAACAAGCGTGTAGAGAACAAGTGGCGCTAAAGCCCATTGATATACTAACGAGGCTTCATTATGCCCATCACCAAAGTAGTTCCAGTTCTCGCGTGGTGAACCATTGGTTAATGGCAACACTTGAACATTCACTTGTAAATAATCGAGAATAATCCGCCACAATGTCAGAATTTGATGAGTTTGCGGCATATATGCATTTCTAGCACCACTTTCTTTCCACAACGAACCAATTGAATCAATACGAATACTGCTGGCACCATGGTAAATATATGAAATCAATGCCTGGGTTAAAATTTCAAGAACCTGGTAGTTATGAACATTTAAGTCAACTGTCCCCTCACCCCAAGTACTCCAAACCTCAACTGGTCCATTGACACTCTCATATTCAACAAATAAAGGCCCGCTGGTTGGCCGGAAGGTATTAGAGACATCAGCAATCATACCTTTTTCAATAAAGAAATCCCGATAATCAGAAATACCGTTCAAATATTCCTGAAACCAAATACTATCATCACTGACATGATTAGCAACAAAATTAAACATCAAACGATATTCAGCAGCCAGCTCTTCAATATTTTCCCATGTGCCCAAGCTGGGATCTAAATTAAAGTGGTCAGATACAGTAAAGTCATTATCGCGATTTGGTCCAAACATTGAAAGAATATGAACATCGGTAAACATATCCTTTCCATAATTATCTAAAAACTCTTTTAACGTCTCAAGCGGCTTCTTGCCGTCCTCAACAAAACTGTCACTGTAAGTTGATAAGAAAACATTCTTCTGGTTCATTGGCTTAATTTCATGCCAAGTCACTTGCTCCCACTCATGGATAAGCGCAAGCATAGATTCAGCATATTCATCTTTATACTCATCTCCATAAATCTTACGGAGCTGTTGGCTAACTCGATAGTCAAATCCTTTCATGTTATCACCTCAAATTTTTATCCGAAGATACTCATACATTAATTTTATCACATTAAAAAGAATTATTTCTAATATATGTATTAAAATTTATAAAAATGTGAGAAAAAGCGCAAAAAAGGCGAGCTACAGCCCGCCTTTTTTCTTATTCACCAAAATTCACCAAGAAATATTTCTTCTTCCCACGACGAATGACAAACAATTCCCCATTAAGCGCAACCGTTGCATCCATAATAAATTCAAGGTCATTAACAACCTCACCATTCACTGATATTGCATTATTGCTGATAAACTCACGTGCTTCACGTTTCGAACTGGCAATCTTCGCTTCAATTAAAAAGTCTACAAGATTCAACACACCACTGACCGTACTGGTTGGCACGTCTTTAAAGCCAAGCTTAATTTCATCAAGACTAAGCGCCTTGATATCACCTTGAAACAAAGCCTGAGACACCTCAATCGCTTTATCCAGAGCCAATTGGCCATGAATAAACCGCGTCATCTCAGCCGCCAAAGTCTTTTGTGCCTCACGCAAATGCGGCTCCTCAGCCACCATTTTTCCCAAACTTTCAATTGTTTCGTAATCCAAGAAAGTAAATATCTTCAAATACTTCACAACATCAGCATCAGTAGTATTCAACCAGAACTGATAAAACTCGTATGGTGACGTCTTTTCAGCATCAAGCCATACCGCACCACTGGCAGTCTTACCAAATTTAGTACCATCAGCTTTTGTCACCAACGGAATCGTCAAACCAAATATTTGCTTTGACTCCTCCATGCTCTTACGCACATATTCAATCCCGGCAGTAATATTGCCCCACTGCTCACTACCACCAACCTGCAAACGGCAATTATGACGCATATAGAGCTCTTTAAAATCCAGTCCCTGAATCAACTGATAAGAAAACTCAGTAAATGAAATACCATTCTCCAAACGACTGGCAACACTATCTTTGGCTAACATTGTATTCACACTAAAATGCTTTCCAACGTCACGCAAAAATGTTGGCACATTCATCGAAGCAATCCACTCATAGTTATTCTCGAAGATAACGTTGTTATCTTCTTCAGTGTTGAAAATTTTTCTCAACTGTACTTGCAAACATTCAACATTGTGACGCAACGTTTCTTCTGAGAGCAACTGACGTTCTTCAGTCCGTCCGCCCGGATCACCAATCATCCCGGTACCGCCACCAAGCAAAACAATTGGCGTATGGCCATGCAATTGGAAACGACGCAATAATAAATATGGCACTAAATGGCCAATATGCATACTATCCGCAGTCGGGTCAACCCCGCAATATAATCTTATCTTTTCATTATTCAGCACCTCAGCCAAAGCCTCAGCATCAGTCTGCTGATAAATCAACCCACGCCATTCTAAGTCTTTAATTAATTCATTCGTCATAAAAATTACTCTCCTAAATACTATTTTTTACTAAAAAAGCGGAAGCGCCCATAGCAATAAATGCTAAGGACGCTTCCGCGCGGTACCACCTTAGTTCACAAAAAAATGTTTTTTTGTGCGACTCTCTTGCACGCTAACGCTGTGCTGCGGCTTTACTCGGTAAAATGTAATTCATTATCTACTGCGTACTTGTTCGCACCAACCACAAGCTCTCTGCAAATCACAATATATAATTACTGGGTTCTTACTTCATTGTAAAGATTTAATATCTTACTTGCATCCAAGTGCATAGATTGAGTGTCCAAAGGATTAGAAAGTTCTACTTTCTAAAATTTCAAAGGATCTTGCTGCATAGCGGGCAGGAGCGTATATAGACATACGTGACTGCACGGTATGCAGTAAGATTCAAAGAAATTGACCAATATATGTGCTTGGATTTATTTAGTTGAACCACGCCAAATGAACTCATACGAATCTTCAATAATTGGTTGGTCAACTTCTTCATTCAACATATATTTTGTGAGCAAGCGCATTGCATAAACACCAATACGATATACTTGCTGAGTTACAGATGTTAAAGTAGGACGTAACATCTGTGCCGTTTGATCATCTGAAAAACTGATAACTTCAATATCTTCAGGAATTTTAATGCCCATATCTTGAGCTGCATTCATAAATGCTGCCGCTAAAGCACTGCTCATAGAAACAACAGCCTGTGGCTTGTGTTTCGATAATACTTCCTTAAAATAAGCATAGTCAGCTTCATAATTCTTTTTAGCACCGTGAACATTTTTGCTAAGGTCACCACTGATTCCAGCATCTTTCAAGGCTTTTTCAAAGCCATTAGTTTGGAATCCGGTGTGCACATTTGCATCACGATTCAAGAACACAATATCAGTATATTTCTTGTCAGTAAAATGCTTGGTAGCATCGTAAACTGCTTGGGTGAAATTAATTGATACTGACGGAATTTTTTTATCATCACACTCGGTTGAAAATAACACAACCGGTACATTAGTACTTTTAATTAATGTTTTGGTATGCTCATCTAAATAATCACACATAACCAAAATGCCATCAACCTGACTTGAAATCAAACTATTCCATTGTTCCTCAAAATGTTCAAGATTTGATGTATATGTTTTCAAGTTAATTGAATACTTATACATGTCCATATTTGCGGTATCAAAAATACCTGATAGTAATTCAGCAGCAGATGTTCTGCTGATTTCCGGAACAATAACGCCAACAGTCGTTGAACGTTTCCGGGCAAGGCCACGGGCTATTTCATTGGGGCGGAAATTTAATTTCTTTATCGCCTCAAGAACACGCTTCTCTTTATCCGGACGAACAATTGCTGATTTGTTCAGTACCCGTGACACAGTTGCCAGCGAGACATCAGCTTCTTTTGCTACGTCATAAATAGTAACTTTTTTCACTACTTCTTCACCTCATTAATAAATTTTTTTAGTTCTCTATAAAAAGATGCAAATTCTGTCATATTCAATTGTTGTTGTGCATCTGATAGGGCAATAGAAGGTTGCGGATGGGTTTCTATCATAATACCGTCACCACCAACAGCAATTCCGGCTTTAGCTAATGGTAACAAAATATCCTTACGTCCGGCCGCATGGCTAACGTCAACAATAATTGGTAATTCGAGTCGTTCTTTTAAAATTGCAACAGCTGAAATATCCAATGTATTCCGTGTTGCTGTTTCAAAAGTACGGATACCACGCTCACAGAGGATGACTTGATCATTTCCCGAAGCAACAATGTATTCAGCTGCCAAGGTAAATTCTTCAATCGTTGCCGATAGTCCTCTTTTTAATATAATCGGTTTATTAATCGCTCCGGCTGCTTTGAGCAAACTGAAATTCTGCATATTGCGAGCACCAATTTGCACCGCATCAAGATATGGCAGAGCCTCTTCCAGAGAGTCAGCATCCATAATTTCACTAACAAGCAGCAAACCATATTGCTTAGCAATTCGCGATGCCATTTTTAGCCCGTCAATACCCAGTCCTTGAAAATCATATGGTGAAGTACGCGGTTTAAAGGCTCCGGCACGAACAATTTGAACGTCAAGACCCGACAAAAAAGCAAATATTTCAGTTATTTGCTCCTCGGTTTCAATGGCACAAGGCCCGGCAATAATGACTGGTGCTTCACCAAATGAAACAGGACCAATGTGAACAGCAGTTGCCCGTTTTGATTCAACGAGTAACTGCTTATGTGCATCTTCTACTTGTAGTGCTAAAGAGGTTTTAAAAACTTCCTTAAACAGATGTGCTAAAGCATCATCAGCTAAAGGACCTTCACTCGCCTCTAAGAGCTGTTTTAATAATTTAGCCTCACGAATCGGATCATATAAGTTACTATGACCTTGTTTTCGTTTAGCTGCTCCGATTTTTAGTGCAATCGCTGCACGCTCATTGAGCAATCGGACCAATTCTAAACTGATTTCGGTAATTTGTGAGCGCAAATCTTCTAATGATTCACTCATGTATGCCTACCTTTAATTAACGAGCGTTGATGATATCGTCTTCGTCAATATCATTTGCAGCATTTTGAATACGTTCAATTAAATCAGCTTTTTTATTTCCTAAGAAAGGATTTTTTGCAACTTCATCTTCTACGAAAGAAAATGTTTGTTTTGCTTCATTAGTAGCATTTTTGTTAAAGTTATCTAACATATGCTCTCCGCGTTCACGCATATCATGAGCCGTATCTACAGCTTTATCGCGAATTTGGAATGTTTTACTCTTAATATCTTTTACAGTTTCTTTACCAGATTTTGGTGCAAGTAAAATTCCTGCAACTACTCCTCCGACAGCCCCTGCTACCACACCGAGTGCTACTGAAGTTAATACTGCTCCTAAATTGCTTTTTTCTTTTGCCATGGCAAACAACCTCCTACTTTCTTCTCAATTTTGCGGAAACGAATCCGCCTACTGCTGTTGTCAATGCATCTACAAGTGTATTTACCTTTTTATAACTTGAATTTGCTCTTGCTGTTATCTCATAAGTTTCTTTCATAACTTTGTTGGTATCATCAACAAGCGTTTGGACCTTTTGAATAGCCTTGTTCGCTTCTTTGATCGTTGTAAATAACATTCTTAAGAATCGGATCAAATAGACGAGCAATATAATTGCAACAAACAATATCGCAATAATGAGTACCCAAAAAATTGTGTTTAAATCAATTGTAATATTGTTCATCCATTTTCACCCTCTCTTTTGAAATCACTTACTCATAGTAATTGTAGCAAAAAAGTTACATATGCGCAATTAAAAATTCCTATTTGCGCACTCTTTTTGATATGTATCCAAATATTCATTTACATCGCCTGCACCCATGAAGACAATTGCCGCAGAATCATGCTTGCAAAGCTCCTCCAAATTATCATATGAGAGTACCTTTGAACCAGGGATTTTAGCCGCTAAATCGCTAATTGACAACTGTCCGCCGGTCTCGCGTGCAGAAGCGAAAATATCAACTAAGTAACAAGAATCTGCTTTTGCCAAAATATCGGCAAACTCATCCAAAAACGCCTCTGTCCGTGAGAACGTATGCGGTTGAAAAACCAATACCAATTCTCTTTCAGGATAGCGCTGACGAATTGCCTCAAGTGTTGCCGCAATTTCAGTTGGGTGATGAGCATAATCATCAACCAATACCTGCTTACCAAACTCACGCACATTAAAGCGGCGTTGTACTCCGGTAAATTCTGCTAAATGTTCATTAATAACCTCAGGATCAATATTTTGCAAAATCCCAACTGTAATAACCGCTAAACTATTGGCAATCATATGGTCACCATAGAATGGCAGCTCATAATGTCCGGAAAACTCATCATAAACATAAACATCAAAGCTTACACCGCTTTGAGTTTTTTTAATATTACGAGCTTGAACATCATTATTGTTATTCTTACCGTAGTAGATAATTTTACGCTCATCAACATCCAATTGCAAAGCATTTGCATCATCGCCGTAAACGATTACTTTCTTAGTTGCCTGATTAGCAAACGTTTCAAAAGCCTGCATAACATCTTGCTCATCTTTAAAGTAATCCGGATGATCAAATTCAATATTGGTGATAATCGCATAATCAGGTGCATACGCTAAAAAATGACGCTTATATTCACAAGCCTCAAATACAAAGTACTCACTATCACTCGCTGCAAGTCCGGTTCCATCACCAATCAAAAACGCAGTTGGTTTAATAGGAGCCAGCATCTGCGCCAACATTCCCGTTGTGGTTGTCTTACCATGAGTTCCGGCAATAGCAACACTAATGAAGCTGCTGGCAAATTCGGCTAAATACTCACTGTAAGGAATAGCTTGAAGTCCTTGCTCCAACACGGCGCGGACTTCAACATTGTTGCCGCTATGAAAAGCATTTCCCTGAATAATAATATCATCAGCATGAATATTATTTGCATCAAAAGGCAGTAATTCAATACCGCGTCTTTCTAATTGTGTTTGGGTGAAGAAATAATGTTCAACATCTGAACCCTTAACCGAATGACCTAAGTCATGCAGAATGCTTGCTAAAGCACTCATTCCGGCACCCTTAATTCCAATAAAATGATACTGCGCCATGTTGTTGCGCCTCCTAATTACTTATAATATTAGAACGTTGAAAAACGCTCGCATTCGTTGAGAAACCAGTAGTTTTACTTAGTCACGTATTTTAGGATACGCTCCTGCGCAAAACTACTAATCTCTCTTAGACAGTCAAACGTTTTCATACGCCCTGAGTCCATTCCTATAAAGTATTCTAAACAAAACTAATTACTTATAGTATGAAAAGAATTCAGCACCAATCGGAGCATCATCTTCAAGCACCAAAATTCCTTTTTCCTGTGGTGCATCAGGAAGCGCCAATTCACGGGCAGAACAAATCATACCAAATGATTCAACGTCACGCACTTTAGAAGCCTGAATATACAAACCGCTGGGCATCAATGCACCAATCTTTGCAACAACCACTTTTTGACCGCTGGCAACATTTGGTGCACCACAAACAATTTGCACGGTACCGGTATCAGTTTGCACTTGGCAAACATTCAAATGATCACTCTTAGGATGGGCAACCATACTATCAACAAACCCAACAACAAAATGCGGCTCCAATTCACTTGGTTCAATCGCAAAACCAACTTCGTGAAGTGTGGCAATGACCGTTTCAACAAAACGCTCATTGCTCATCAGCACACCATTAAAAGGCACTTCAAAAAGTGTCGATGCCGCCAAAATATTATATCCATAAGTTTCCTCGCCATCAAAAATGCGAACGATATTACCAATTGTCTCAGTCTGATACTTTTCCGGTACCGGATGTAAGTTAACAATCAAAGTATCTTGTAAACCATGATTATTATATATCATATTCAACATGTAAAATTACTCCTTTGTACTTTGAATGAAAGTAACAACTTCTTCTTTGGTTTTTCGGTTTTTATTAACCAAACGCCCGGTTTCTTGACCTTTATTGAAAGTCACAAAACTTGGAATCCCAAAAATGTCTAATTCAATACATTGATCAATAAAATCATCGCGATCTACTGAATAGAAAGTAAAATCAGCACATTCTGCTTCAATATCATCTAAAACCGGATAAAGCACTACACAATCAGGACACCATGTCGCTGAAAACATATATACTACATTTTCTTCTTGTTGATGTGCTTTAAACTCTTCAACTGTTTCTATTTTTTTCATTATTAAATAACTCCCTTTTTATTATTAGTCGCTTGGTCCTTGAAGGACACCTTCATTTGAACCGGTACTATCTTGAATAACTTGTTGTTGATTTTCACCAATAAACTCACGCTCATTAACCGCAGGTTTTACCTGAATTGAAAGCGCAATTATAGTCAAATAATCAATCTCATTATCAACATCATCTGCTTTTAAAGTTGCACTCACCCGCGCAAATGGTGCAGTAAATACAACTGAATATACATTTTCAACATTTGTTGACAATATATATAAGGTAACATCACTGTTAATAACCTTAGTTTCAAGCACTTTAGCCATATCTACCCGATCACTCATATCCGGGTGATTAGGATTAACATGGATATACACCTCGCCAGATGAACTGGCGAGCTTTGCATTATTATCAGAAACCTCACGTTCAATATACCCTTTTGGTAAATAATATAAAAAGAAATTATTTTCTTTATTGGGTACATAGACATGGTTAGCAACTGTAGTTATTAGTTGATTATCAGCTAGAATCTGCGCAGCGCTCGGTGCTGCTGCACATCCGCTTAAAAGCAGTACTCCAGCTGAAATCACAACGATAATCTTTTTCATTTAGGCCACCCTTTTTTATTTTTTAAATGTCAATTGCTCAAAACGAGCAGTTGAAAACTCTTCGATAAAGGCAATCAATAACTGCCGCGCTGCCAAGTAATCATCACTATCAATGATTGATGAGTTAGCATGAATATAGCGTGCTGGCAAACAAATTGCTAACGTTGGCACTCCTTCACCTGACATATGTACATTACCGGCATCCGTTCCACCCGGTGAAATAAAGTATTGGAAAGTAATATCATGTTTTTCTAAAAGTTCATGCGCCCAAGCAATCATTGGCTGGCTAGGAATCATTGAACGATCATGAACTCGCAATAATACACCCTTGCCCAACTGTCCAAATTGTTCTTTATCACCACTGCTATCATTTGCCGGTGAACAGTCTACAACTAAAGCTAAGTCAGGTTTAATCATCGCTGCTGCTGTTTTAGCACCACGTAACCCAACTTCTTCCTGAACTGTTGCCCCGCCATATAATGTCGCCGGTAAAATATCACGACGTTCAGCAAAATATGAAAACACATCTAGTGTTAACGCACAACCAACCCGGTTATCCCAAGCTTTGGCCATCAAACGTTTGGGATTTTTCATTTGCACATAAGAACCGTCCATAATAACCTGATCTCCGGGACGAACCCCAAAAGCCAGCACTTCATCTTTAGAAGTTGCTCCTATATCGATAAACATTTGTGGAAAATCAATCGGCTTATTACGCTGTTCATCAGTTAATAAATGCGTTGGCACTGAACCAAAGGTTCCTGGCACCGCCTCATTATCACGAGTATAAACTGTCACTCGCTTCCCAAGTAAAGTCTGGTTCCACCAGCCACCAATAGTTTGTACTTTTAACATACCGTTCTCAGTTATGCGAGTTACCATAAAACCAACCTCGTCCATATGACCGGCAAGCATAATTTTCAAACCGGTATCACGAGCCGAATCTTCAGGCAACAACACACCAAAAACGCTCCCCAACCGGTCGCGCTCAATAGTACTGGTATGTGCAGTTAATTTTTCTAACATATAATCCCGCACTAAGTCCTCATGTCCGCTGACTCCAGGAATTTGTGAGAGTTCTTCAAGTTGTTGTAATTGCCATTGTTCCATAAACTTCACCTTATTTCAATATATTGGTTATTATATCATATCTGCCGGATACTTAAAAGTCTCTGGACCCTATTTATAGAAAGATAAAAAGTGCGGGAGGACCAGCCTCCCGCACTTTCAACTTTATTTACGACGATTCAGATAAAGAACCAATCCGGCGGCAGCAATGCCAAGTAATCCGGCACCGAGCCAAAGCTCCGGCGCTTCACCGGTAGCAACTAAATTACCATTAGTATTTGTGTTGCTATCAGCGTTGTTATTATCACTGCTGTTATTGCCCGTATCCACATGAGAATCAATAACATGAACAATAACTGATATTGTCGATACATTACCACTTGTATCAGCGGCACTTAAAGTTACTGTGTAGTCACCAACCACAGCTATATTTACTGCTGTAGTGAAATCACTGGTAATCAGGCTGCCATCATCAGTTGCTGCATGAATATCAGTTAAAAACTCAGTTGCTGTTTTTGATGTATTTACTTCATAAGTAATTTCTGAATCAGCAGTAATCACTGGTGCTGTTACATCCGCGGTTACTTCTTGAGTAAAGGTACCACTAAAATTTGACCCGTTAGTAAAACGCAGTGAATTCGTTCCGGTTTGTTCCCATATCAATTGGCCATTTTCAAAGCGTCCCGGCGTATTGAATGTCAATTGCAAATCACTTCCGGTATAATCCTGAAAATTCATTGGATTCGGCTGATTTAATTCAACTGCACTCCCAATACTCGTTTGGTTTGCGCCTGATAGATTGGTAATCGGCAGTTCTTTCAGAGCAGATAGATCATGCACTTTATTATTAGTAATTGTTAAATTGCGGAGTGCCGTAGCATTTGCCAAGGGACTGAAATCAGCAATCTGATTGTTTTCAAAATTCGCTGTAAAAAGTGTTGTTCGAATATCGCTCATCGGAGCAATATCAGTTAACTTATTGTTAGCAAAGTTAACAGTTTGCAATTGCTGTACATCGGTTAAATCAGGCATTGTTGTAAGCTGATTATATTGTAACTCCAATAACTGTAACCCGGTTAAACTGCTCACAACACTAGCATTATTTATAGCATTGCTCCAAGCAGCCAGCCAATATATTTTATCCAATCCCGCCAGTGGCGAAATATCGGTAATTTTATTCTCCGGAATATAAACGTATAGCAAGCCTCGATTATTAGCCAACACGCTGATATCAGACACTTGACTATATCGCAAACTAAAATACTGAAGCTTAGTTAGTGGTGCAAGTGCATCAATTGACGTCACATTAGCACTATAAATTGATAATTGAGTTAAGTCAGTTAAGTGACTGATTGGTGTAACGTCACTAAAAACGCCGCGGACCGTCAATTCTTTTAATGTAGTCATATTAGTTAACGGTGTTAAGTCGCTAACATAATTATTTTGCAACATAAGCTTTTGAATGTTTGACCATCCACTTACTACCGAAATATCGCTGAAAGTTCCGCCAGAAATATAAACTGTACTTAACACAAAATGTCCGCTTAAAGGTGACAAATCAGTGATTGCTGTTGATTGCGCATCAATCGTTGTCAAATTCATCAACCCAGTCAATGGTGTGATATCAGTAAGGTTGCTATTGCCATACAAATCGATACTCTTCAAGTTCACTGCATACTCAAGTCCGCTCAAATTTGTAATTCCGGCAGAGCGTGTTGAACTAAGTTTAGACAAACTCAACATATTTACTTCAAGAACCGGCGTCGGTTCACTGATTCCTAAATCTTTACGTACCGCTGCTTCCAAGTTAGCATCAGCAAAAACAACCGGGTCTCCGCCTGCCGCCTGTACTTTGTTTACAAATAAAAATGGTGTCGCCAGTAACAATACTGCGGCAACACTCAAAAATAGTTTCTTCATTTTAATGTCCCCCATTTTACTAAAAACTGTCTCTAAGTATATCACATTCAATGTATCTTGTCATATTTGTACACTAAATTGCAATTTTTTCAATAAAAACCCATAAAAAACCGGTCAGTGTCTAAGACGCTGACCGGTTTCAAAATTATTTAACTAAGTCAAGAATTTCCGCTTTTTTCGCGCCGCTTGGAATTTTGATTCCTTTGTCGGCTGCGATAGCTTTTAATTCAGCAACGGTTAATTTGCTTAAATCTTCAGCTGGTTTATCAGCTTTTTTTGCAGCAGGCTTTTTAGCCGCTGGTTTTTTCACTTCAGCTTTAGCTTCTGCTTTTGGTGCAGCTGCTTTTTTAGGAGCTTTTGCAGGCTCTTCTTTTTTCGCTGCAGCTTTTTTAGCTTTTGGCGCTGTTCCGCTTACTGTAGGTTTCACTTCTTTACCTTTAGTACGAACGGTTGCTTCTTTTCCACTTCCTAATGCATCTTTTGCAATTCCTGCAATTGATTCAAAAGCTGCAAAGTCATTAACTGCTAAATCAGCAAGAACTTTACGGTTTACATCGATCCCAGCGATATTTAATCCATTGATTAATTTGCTGTAAGAAAGACCGCACATACGTGCACCGGCATTAATACGTGTGATCCATAATTTACGGAAATCACGTTTTTTCTGACGACGGTCACGGTATGCATACATGTATGATTTCATTACTTGCTCATTCGCTGTGCGGAATAAAGCATGTTTTGAACCGTAGTACCCTTTCGCTAATTTCAAGACTTTTTTACGACGACGACGGCTGACTACTCCACCTTTTACACGTGGCATATGAATTACCTCCTAAGTATCCGTGTAACCACGCTTTCTCCTGCAAATAAATAATTATTAACAGCAGAACGCATCATTACCGGGCTTTCATTCTGAATTTAAAATTAATTGTGTAACATCTGTTTGATGCGTTTATAATCACCAGTTGAAACAAGTGATGCTTTACGCAAATGACGTTTTTGTTTCGTTGTTTTGTTATGTGCTAAATGGCTTGTATATGCACTCCAGCGTTTTAATTTTCCGCTGCCAGTTTTCTTTACACGTTTAGCAAGTCCTTTATGAGTTTTCATTTTTGGCATGATGGTTCCTCCTTAACGGTTATACTTTTTTTGGTGCTAATATCATGAACATACTGCGTCCATCCATTTTGATACTGCCTTCAAGTGTTGCAACTTCTTCACAACCGGCAGCATAACGTTCCATAACACTGCGACCTACCTCAGTATGGGCAATCGCACGTCCGCGGAAACGGATGCTGACTTTCAGCTTATCGCCTTTATCAAGAAACTTAATTCCATTGCGAAGTTTTGTTTCAAAGTCATGAGTATCAATAGTCGGACTTAAACGAATTTCTTTTAACGTAACGACTTTTTGATTTTTCTTAGCTTCACGGTTTTTACGTTGCATCTCATAACGATATTTTCCGTAATCCATAATACGGCATACCGGCGGTGTTGCAGTAGGCGCAACACAAACAAGATCAAGATTCGCTTTTTCAGCAAATGCAAGCGCGTCATTCCGCGAAAGGATTCCAAGCTGTTCACCGTCTTGACCGATAACCCGCACTTCTTTAGCACGAATTTTGTCATTGATTGGTGTCTTATCTTGGTTATTTGGTGTAGATTTTCTATTATTATTAATAACAAGCACCTCCAAAAGGATTTAGAATAATAAAAAGCGCGCTGTAAAAGCCCGCTTCGATATCTTAATTAAAAGTTTACCGTAATGCTGTTTACCCAAATACATCCGTATATCAGGTGAGAGGCTTCTACTCTTCTTTCTATTACTCCATATATTCTACTTGACCTATTATACCGACTTTTATCAGCTAAGTCAACACTATTTCAATATTTTTCAGAGCAAAGCCCCGATGTTTGAAGGACGGTGCTGCACCGTCCTTCAAACCCGCATTTATTCACCATTCACATACCGGAGTGCTGCCTGCGCAGCATGACGACCAAATACTACCGATTGCGTCAGATCATCACCATATAGCTGCTGGTTACCATAAACACCACCTGGAAAATCTCCGGCAATAAACAATCCATCGACGATTTGTCCACCGATTGTCGGTTGCGAAATATTAGCTACCTTTACTCCGGTCGAACGAATATATGAAACCGGATGAACTTTGATTGCATAGTATGGTCCTTGCTCAAGCGATATCAAACGATCGGCATTCATATTCATATCACGACCGAATTCTGAATCACTTTTATTGGCAACTGCCTCGTTGTACGTCTTTAATGTCTGACGCAAAGTTGCCGGTTCCATATCCAAGCGTTTTGCCAAATCATCAATATTGGCAGCAGAATAAATATAGCCGCTGTGCAATAAGGCTGAATTTAAGCTTACTGTATCCAGTAATTTTTCATTGAAAATCAAATAGCCGTTTTGGCTCGGCTGATTTAAAATCGCTGCTGCTACTTCATCGCGCGGTGCCAGCTCATTGACAAAGCGTTTACCGCTGCTGTTTACCATAAAAGCTCCAAAAGTACGCAAGGTAACCGGAACATTTTCATTTGCATCCGGTGAGAAGGTATCAAAAATGTCACGCTGACCATAATGGTAAACATCCAAATTCAACTCTTTTATCATCCGTAAACTTGTACTTAAACTATCCGGTGTATCCTCATAGAAACTTGCCTGTGAAAGCAATTCCGGATCAGTTAAATTAGTAATATTCGTCATATCAGCTAAATCCTGATTAGCTAAGATTAATGCTTTAGCAGTAATGGTTTTAGTCGTGTTATTAGCACTGCGGATTTCAATGCGATTTAAATTATTTGATACTGAAACCAAAGTAATGCTCAGCACTTGGGTTTCCCGCAATACATTAATATCAGTATTTTTCATTGATGATTCTAAGGCACTAACCAAAGAAAGTCCGGCTGAATCATTAGTTGGCGTTGTATGTGTTCTTGCCGCACTGCTGCCCGGCAATTGAATCAAGCTAGTAAAGTTTGCCCCATTTTCATTAACCCAGTCCAACGCCGCTGCTGAATCCTCAGCAACCTGGCCGCTTAAGTTCTGGTTATTCATGCCATCAGCAGCACTGCTGATATCAGCATTATAATCAGCAACTGAATCGCTTACTCCCGCTTCGCTTTGAATCGCGCTTTGAGCAGCATTCATGCCTTCAAAAGCAAACCGTGAATTACCGCCAAGAATAGCATCAGCTTCAATTAATGCTACTTTTGCACCGCCGGCATCAGCCTCAATAGCAGCGCTCATTCCACTCGCGCCACCGCCAATAACGACTACATCATATTGGTCATCAATACTTCCACACCCACTAAGTATTCCTATTGCTCCAAACAACAGAGCAAACATAAGCAATCCGCGCTTCACTTTACCACCTCAAGCATTTATTTTTGTTTCTATTATTGTAACACGAATACTCATATTTATAAACTAAAAATATATCAAAAAAAGCGATGTCCGAAAATCCGGACATCGCTTTACATTTCCACTTTATGTTTTAAAAAATACCGTGCCATGGTAAATTCACCAATACTAAGCAAAGATAGTGCCCCTAAATATAAAACTAGAGTCAATTGGCTAAAACCAAGATTACTGGCTACACCTTCCATCAAACCATCTGCCCCTGCCATTTGCATGCCAGCCTGGAATCCGGCTTGAAAACTGGAAATACCAAATTGTTGCAGACTCAGTTCAAAAGCAAACACAATAATAAAGTAGGCAACAACAATAATCAATGCCCGCAGCCACATCGGAATTCGTCGTGCTGCACGAATCTGTGACCCATAAAAAAGAAACTGCCAAGTGGTAATTCCATTAATCATGCTAAAAACTGACATAACAACAATTGTCAGTACTGTACCGAACGAAATCACCTCGTTGGTCATCGGGCTAATCGTCTGCAGCAAAAACATCATTGGCATCATTCCCAGAACCATGACAACTGTCAGTGTTGTCTGTAAAACTACACCAAATATAACCTGCGCCAAAAGCACTTTATAGCGCGAAATCGGCACTACCAATACTTGTTCCAAACCTTTACCAAAGGCCTGATTTACCATAAATAAAATTGGCACAGCTATATAAATTCCGGTAAACAACAAGCTGCTCAGTGAGGAAAATAAAAGTGCCACCACTTTAATAGTTTCAAAATAGTTTCCCAACACACACATAATAACTTCTAAACTCAGTACAATAAGCAGCCCGATTCCAGTATACTTAATAGCCGGACTGTATTTATATAACATCCACTTTAAATAATTTTTCATGATTGCCCTCCATATACCTGTTTATAAAAATCAGCAATTGAACAACCATAGTCGGTGCGTATGACATCGCTTGCCAAATGGTATGCGATGTCACCATTTTTAACCATAATAATCTCATCGGCCAAAAATTCTACTTCAGCAATCATATGGGTGGCTATAATTACTGTGCTAAATTCATCAACAAACTGCAGCAAGCCATTTAACATCTGCTCACGTGCCAGCATATCTACCCCTGATAATGGCTCATCAAGTAAATACAACATTGCATCCATAGCAAAAATCAAACTAATATTCACTCGTTCAAGCAATCCTTTAGAAAGTGATTTAATCTGCTGATTATAATCAGAGATGTGCATATATGCTAAAATATCATAAGCCTTCTGTTTATTAAAGTTAGCAAACAAGTCAGCATGATAATTAACAACAGCATCGATAGTGAAATGACCAGGTAATAAATTATGATCAGACAAATACGCAATCCGGGTGCGTAACGAAAACCGATCGGTTGCCTCCACCAAGCTTATCCGGCCGCTATCGGGGTAACTCAATCCTGCTAAAAGCTTCAATAAAGTTGTTTTCCCGCAACCATTTTCACCTAGAAGGGCAATAATCTTTCCTGATTCAATACGTAAATCCATTTGCTTAAAAACCGGCTTTTGATAACTCTTGTTCACCTGTTCGCAAGTTGCAATAATTGCCATTATAACCCCTCCTTCATCGCGTCTGCATTAGCCTCTACTAATGCCAAAATTGCGGCATCATCCAAGCCAAACTCACGCATTGTTTTTATGAATTCACTCGTCCGCTCAGTTAAAATCTTTTGACGCATCTGTTCAAGTTTTGCCTTGTCATCAGTAATAAACCGCCCGGTTGCGCGTTTGGTAATAATAACCCCTGCTGATTCCAACTCTAAAAATGCCCGTTGCACGGTATTTGGATTGACTTGTAATTCAAGCGCCAGCTGACGAACTGATGGTACCTGCATACCTTGTTCCAGCCGCCCCTGTAAAATCCACATCTCAATTAAATCAGCAATCTGTAAATAAATCGGAATCGAAGCCTGAAACTGCACAATACCACCACCTTTCATCTGTATCACTATAATAATACAGAATTAGCAGTTATGTGTCAATTGAGGAAATTAAAAAAAGAGCAGCGCAAGCGCTGCTCTTTTTCTGCTTTTTCCCTAAAACTTATCGTCTGCGTCCTAAAATACGCAACAAGAACAAGAATAAGTTGATGAAACTTACATACAAAGTGTAAGCGCCATAAATAGCTAAGTTTCCTTCTTGCCCTTCAATACCGTGAATTGCGATTTCACGCAATTGCTGAGTACGATAAGCAATCAGACCCAAGAATACAATTACTCCGATAAAGCTAATAACAATATCGATAATATTAATTGATGTTCTCCATAATAATGGTCCAACAATAAAGTTCACTAACATAGCAATTAAAATACCCATTAATCCGGCAACTGCTAACTGACCAACTTTGGTTAAGTCTCGTTTAGTAATTGTCCCATACAGTGACATTCCCAAGAACATCCCGCCGGCAATACCGAAAGTGGTTAAAATTGATACCGAGCTGTAAATCAAGAAAATATCTGCCAATGCTAATCCAGTTAATACCGAATAGATAAGGAACATAATCCCTGAAACAACCTTACTCATTTTTCCGATGAAGAAACTCATCACAAACCCCATGATAGCCCAAACAATGAAAATACCATAGTAAGCCATAAAGTCAGTTCTCAACATTAAAGTCCAGAATCCTTTTGATGTTCCGGCAAAAAATGCCACTGCAGATGTTAATAATAATCCGATACCCATCCATACGTATACATTACGCATAAACGTAGCAACTTTAGCATCGGTATTTACTTGTGTAGTCTCTTCCGGATTGAAAGTATATTGATTTGCTTGATAATCCACAAGTATCCCTCCTTAAATTTTTCTACTATATTATACTCTTTTAAATAACAAAAATCAATATTGTGATTAGCCGCCGATAATTCCGTTCTGGCTTGCTTCATAGAGGTTTTTATAATGCCCCTCGGCAGCGAGTAACTCCTGGTGAGTTCCTCGCTGCACAATTCCTTCAGCATCCAAAACAATAATTTCATCAGCGCTCTGCACCGTCGTCAAGCGGTGAGCAACCACTAACACAGTACGTCCCTTAATCAAAGTTTCAATACTTTGCTGAATATATGCTTCGGTAATGTTATCCAAGGCACTAGTCGCTTCATCCAAAATCAGAATCTGCGGATTTTTCAAGAAAATCCGTGCCAAACTCAAACGTTGTTTCTGCCCGCCTGATAAACGCACGCCGCGTTCACCAACCATAGTATTATAGCCATCTTCGAGGGTCTCAATGAAGTCATGAATGCCGGCAGCCTTCGCTGCCTCAATCACGGCAGCATCATCCGCTTCCGGATTACCATAAGCAATATTATCACGAATCGTTCCCCAGAAAATGATAACATCCTGTTGTACATAGCCAATATGACGGCGTAATGAACGCATTTGATAGTCACGAATATCGGTGCCATCAATAGTAATGCTTCCGCCTGACAATTCATAAAAACGCGGAATCAGCTGCGCAATTGTAGTTTTACCGACCCCGCTTGGCCCAACTAAAGCAACCATTGTCCCTTTTTTAATATCAAGCGAGAAATCTTTTAAGATATCTGCTTCTTCAGTATTATAAGTGAACTGGGCGTGATCAAATACTATCTCACCTTGTACATCACCGGTCATGGCAATTGCATTCGGACGGTCTTCAATTTCAACCGGTTCATCCATTAATTCCTGAAAGCGTTCAAAACCAGCCCATCCTTGCTGGAATAACTCCATCATATTCATGATTCGGCGAATCGGTGTTGTTAATAATGCAAAATACATAATATAGGCAACTAAATCCCCAAACTGAATCTGATTATAAGCGACTAAGAACGCACCTACTACTAAAACTGCAACACTCAATAACTGTACAAAGAAGTTATTTACTGCGGTTGTGCTTGCCAGCGGGCTAAAAGCGCCGCGATATGCTTCCATATACTCGGCATTGTCTGCCTGAAACTTCACTTCTTCAAATTCTTCATTTGCGAAGGCACGAGTTAATCTGACGCCGCTGATAACTCCTTCAACCCGGCTGTTGATTTGTGCCAGCTTACTGCGTAATTTTCTAAAGGCAACAATCATGTTTTTACGGGCAAACAGCATTAAGAATAACTGTATGAAAGTTAAAATGAACAATCCGGTAGTTGCCCAAAAATTGATTTGAATTAAATAGATATACCCAAATATCAACATAATTGAAATCATCAGCAAATCTTCAATACCATGGTGAGCAAGCTCACTAACCTCACGTAAATCCGTTGTCAAACGACTCATGATTTGTCCGGTTTTATTGCGATCATAGTAACCGAATGATAATGTTTGCAACTTATTGAATGCCCGGCTACGCATATCATTTTCCATGCGAATCCCAAACACATGGCCATAAAATGCAACCAAATACTGCATAATCATATAAACAATCAATAAAACGAGTAATACCCCGGCAACAACTAACACACTTTGCAAATCGCCATCAGGAATATATACATTTAAAATCGTTCGCGTAAATACAGGTATCGCCAGCTCAATTCCGGTGTAGACGACAACAGCCGCCAATACAAAAGCAACAATCCGAAAATGCGGTCGATAATACGATAAAAACTTTTTCAACATATGACTTTCCTCCTTGTCAATGAAAATTACAAAAAGACGGCGTTGCTCCATTCTTCGGGGCAACGCCAATCTTATTAAGTATTGGTATTATAACATTATATGGATGTTATGTCAAAAGGACGCGGCAGTATAAACAAGTATTCACAAAATATATTAGGATTATTTCACTAAATCGTCAAGATTTAGTATAATTATCTAGTGAAGCTTGTAACACAAGTAAATACCAATGGAAATCGGGGGAGATTTACTATGGGAAAGATATATTTAGATAAAAATGTTTTTGATGCTGCCAACGAACGCCTGACTTATATATTCACGCACTTTGAAAACGTCTATTTTTCATTTTCCGGTGGCAAAGACAGTTCGGTGATGGTTCAGCTGGCGAATCGGGTTGCCAAACAAATGGGCAGAACTTTTGATGTGCTCTATATTGATTTGGAAGGTAATTATAAAGCTACGCGCAAGCATATTCAGGAAATAAAGCAATTGAGCCAGATACGGGATTTTTACTGGGTCTGTTTGCCAATAAAACTCCGCAATTCTATCAGCCAGTTTCAAACGCACTGGGTATGTTGGGATAAAATGCTTAAGCATTTATGGATCCGCCCCCGGCCAGCGGACTCCATAAATGAAGAAAATTATCTAAAAAAATATAATTGGGACTGGTTTGTGCCACAAATGCAATTTGAAGATTTTGTTATTGAATTTGCCAAGTGGTACCAGCAAGAAAAACAAGGACAAGTTGCCTGCGGTGTCGGGATTCGCGCCAATGAAAGCTTGAATCGCTTTCTAACGATTGTTTCTGATTCAAAAGGAAAATATCAAGATCGGGTTTGGACTACTTTAGTGAAGGTTCCTGAGGAACTGCCGATTTATAACTTCTACCCGATTTATGATTGGGAAACCAGCGATATTTGGACAGTTGTTGCCAGATATGATTTTATGTACAACTATGTTTATGAACTGATGTACAAAAATGGACTTTCGATTCATGAATCGCGTCTCTGTCAGCCCTATGGCGATGACCAGCGCAAAGGTTTAGAACAGTTTAAATCTATTGAAGCGGAAACTTGGGGTAAAGTGCTGATGCGGGTTCAAGGTGCAAACTTCGGTAGTCTCTACTCGCGTGGCGAGATGCTCTCGTTTCGAACGCTCAATAAGCCGGCTCATATGAGTTGGCAGGAATACACGGTTTTTCTTTTGGAAACTATCGGCACAGTTAATTTTGATTTGATGGAACATTATGCCGAAAAAATCAGAAAGTTTATTAATTGGTATGAACGAAAAGGTGTCTTCGAGATTAAAGATGTTTGTGATTCAAAGCTGGAAACTAAACGAATGGTTCCTTCATGGCGAAGGATTGCTAAAATGATTCTCAAAAATGATTATTATGGTAAGACGCTATCGTTTAATCAAACCAAAAAAGATGATGAAAAACTGGAAGTTATTTTAGAAAACTGGAGGAATTACTATGGCCAATATTAAATTAAAAGCAATGGATGTCGTCCTTGCTGATATCAACGATGTATATGCCAATGATTATAATCCAAATATTATGGCTAAACCTGAGAAAGAACTGCTAAAAACTTCAATCCTCAATAACGGTTTTTGTTTCCCGATTGTGGTCATCCAAGACGAAGATAATAAGTATTGTCTGATTGATGGCTTCCATCGTTTTCTTATTGCCAAGGAACTAAAAATGCCACAAATACCGGTTGTCATTCTTGACCATGACATTTCTAAACGGATCAGTGCTACGGTTCAATTCAATCGCGCTCGTGGTACTCATCAAAGTTTATCGATGTCTAAATTAGTTGTGCAGCTGATTCAAAATGGTAAAAATGATGACGAAATTGCTCAAGAGCTTGGCATGGACAAGGATGAAGTTTTACGGCTAAAACAAGTATCCGGTCTCAAAGCAGCTTTTAAAGACCAAGAATTTTCCAAAAGCTGGGAAGAATTTGATAACAAATGGTTTCCCAGAAAATAAATAATTGCTAACATAATTGTAAAACCCCCGCATCATCAAGTGATGCGGGGGTTTATTCTACTGTTCTTGTAACCAAACAAAACTATAGCCATTTAGCTGGACTTCAGTCTCATAGAGTTCATCATTAAAAATATTTTTAGACATTGTCTGAAGTGGCACTATTTTTGGTTTTGCCGAGAAATTATACAATGCTCGTACCATTTCATCTCCTATTCCACGTTCTATAATAATGATTGCATCATCATCACTCGTCAGAACTCGTTGCTCTGCAAATGGATGAAATGCTGATGTTGCCTGACGAACTTCAAGCAATTGTTTCATATTACTAAAAATATAGTTGCGGCGCGGATCATTTTCAAGTTCCGCCGCCAATTTATCAGCATCAAGCTTTTCACGATTGATGCGACGATTAATACCACTTGATTCCATGCCGGCAATATCATTGTCGGAACCGAATAATGTATGGTAATAAATTGCCGGAACGCCGATAAAACTCATTAAGAACGCATGCGCCAAAATTGATTTTTTCCATGAAATTGTTTCATCAATATCTGTAGCATGACGCAAAGCATCAATATAATTGATGTTTAGTTCGTATGGAGATTTGGTACCGTCAGGATTGTTTTTATATGAGACCCGACCACCATTACTTTCTACTGAAGTAATCAAAGCATCAATCTGTTCTTTATCCAAAATACCCTCAACCGGGCGGACACCAATACCATCATGACTGGAAAGAAAATTAAAATAAGTCGCTGAAGCACTAGGATTAGTAATCTGCGAAGCCCATTCGCTCAACTTCTTTGCATCCCCACTTTGTATCGTATGCAACATTAACGGCGGCAAAGTAAATTGATATACCATATGTGCTTCATTCGTGCCATTGCCAAAATAACTTACATTCTCAACATGAGGTACATTTGTTTCCGTAATAATCTGCACATCCAGTTGCAAGCCATCAACTAACTCGCGCCATAACTGAATAATTGCATGAGTTTGCGGTAAATGAATACAAGTTGTTCCTGATTCTTTCCACAAAAACCCAATCGCATCCAGTCTGATACTGCGAGCACCATGACTTATATACTCTAAAAATATGTCGGTTAATTCAACTAAAACATGAATATTTTTCACATTAACATCTATCTGATCTTCGCTGAAAGTTGTCCAAACTGTTTTCTGCTTTTCATGCTGCCCATATGTATGGAACAGCGGTGTGACCCGCGGCCGGGTCACGCCGCTGGCATCGAAATCAGCATCATATTCAATGAAATAGTCGGCATATTGCGGTTGCTGATTTAAAAAGCCCTGAAACCAATCACTCGATTTTGAAATATGATTAGCAACAAAGTCATACATCAAGCGATAATCATGAGCCATTTCTTGCAAATCCTGCCAATTACCAAGCTGGGGATCAATTTTGCGATAGTCAACTACTGAAAAGCCATCATCTGAGGTGTACGGAAACATTGGTAAAATATGTACATCAGTAATTGCTTTACCGACATGTTGCTTGAGAAAACGATGCAAAACCGGAAATGTTGTCAGACTTTTATCATAGATACTGTCACCATATGTAATCAAGTAGGTATTCTGTTCTGTTAATTGTTGTCCTGCTCGGGGCAATTGGTGCTGCCACTTAGCAATTATTTGTTCGAAAAGCACAAGATATTCCGCTTGATACTCATCTTGATATATTTGTTTAAGTTTTTGCTCGATTTGGGTTTTCAGCATCATTTTAACCTCGCTTTGTTTTTATAGTAATGTAATTATTTGGTGCCAATTCAATCTTATTATCAGCTAATGAACTGCACTTATCTTCAAGTAATCTTGATTGACAAATCTGCCATCCCGCTGATAAAGCAAAGGTGCCCTGCTGAACAGTTTCAGAAAGATTGAAGCATCGAACAATTATTTCATCAGCATGACTTGCTTGTTTTAACACACTCAGTGATAATGCCGGGTTATCCAACTGAATCATTGATTCATCTTGCCATTGCACCATATTCATTGGCAATTCAAAACGTTCCAGTCTTGAATGAAAAGTATTCATTTTTTGCTTTTGATAAACCGTATAGCGCGGATACAATTGTTCGTAATAATTATATAGTGGTTGTTGCGGTGTCACGGCAACAACACCATAGCTGAAACTCATTGTCTGCTGCATTTGTGCATCTGGTGTCGGGACAACAATGTTGTTGATCCCAGATGCACGCCCGGGACGATTGACTAAATCGTCCCGCCCCAGCAAGCCAACACTGCGGAACAACGTCACTGCAAGTTCACGATTGCTGACAACCTCGTATTCTTTCAGCGCCTGACTAACCAGCAACAATTGTTGCCCGGTTCCGCCTTGAAGCTGTACCAGCTGATCAAGCGCATGAATCGCTTGCGGTTTCTCGGCAAACTTCATTTCGCGCCAGTTTGCCGCACGCGGATTTTCCAACTCACGTTGCAACATGCCGAACCCTTGTTTAGCCAAATTCTGCTTAATATCAAATCCGGTAGTAATAACCGCACGTATACGATGATCTTTGCAACCATTAACAATTTCATGCTGAACTTGAATTAATTCGGCATCATTCTGCAAAGTAATTATTGTAGCAATAGTTAAGCGTTGCTCAAAAACACCAGCTTGCCGGTCAACCAGATTAGCAGCAATCTTCAATTCAGTCTCAACAAGTAGTTGCTGCATAAACGCATCGCGTCTAACCTGCACTGAATCGCCTGCAATACTGCCAAACACCGATACATCACCAATTAATGGCGAAAAGTCATAAGAATCACCGGCATCAGCAACATCTTCAAAACGAATGAAATTATTGATGCGACCATGTTTATTCTCAAGATAAAGCTCACCGGCTTCTACCCCTATGGTGTAGAAGCTATTTTGAATAGTAGCTGACTTATCTTCAATTAGTAATGGCATTTCAGGGTTTTCTTCAATGGTAAAAATCGCTAACTGCCACGCCGGAAGGGTTTGATTATAGAGCTGAACATCGAATTGGTAATAACCCGGTTGTTCAATTTGTTGCTCACCGTTTGCAGTTGCAACAACAATACTTCCGCCACTTATATATTTCTTATCAAAACAACTGAATGGCACTTCTTGATTATTCTTATTCAATATTTTTATCGACTCAGCACGACTAAAAACAGTGGTGCGAACAGGTGTCGCCATATCATGAATATCACTGTTGAAGACAATAAACTTGTTCTCGCAGTCATCAGTAATTGCTGCATGTGCAATTCGCTTCTGAACAATATTCAATAAATCATTGACAATGCGCTCGCACGATGCAAGCCGCGCCATAATTGCGGCATTGGTGGTATCTGAATTACAACCGCCAATACTATCATGAGCGTGCACATCAAATAATTGTTTCCAGACTGTATCCAATTGTTTTTGCGGATAATCACTAATACCCTGCACTTTGGCAAAAGTCAGCATCGGCTCAAGTATATTCAAAATTTTGTGTTCAATTCGACTGTTTGCTTCTTTAATATCATAACGCTGTGAAGCAATAGTAGTATGAATGCGTGACTTTTGCGAAGCAACCAGTTCATTTTTCAACTCAGTAGTAAACTTTTCCGGTTGTTGCCAAGCTTCTTCCATAAAGTGTTCATAATCAGACAGCACAAAATGATATTGTTCCTGCATCGCATTTAAACGAGCAACAACATCTGGAAATTGTTCTCTTACAAAAACCTGATCTCCGCCCGCCGGCAACAACAATACATCAGTATTTGTATTCAAATCGCTTAACACCGACAAAATCGGTAACAAATGTTCATTCAAATATGCTTCATCTGCTTGCAAAAACTTCCCAGGCCCATAGCCAAAATATATATAATTCATTGGTACCTGAACATTATCCGGTGAAGTCCAAAGCATATTTACATCACCACTGCTTAGCTGGTCGTTGTAAATACCCCGTTGTACAATTGATTTAGCAATACCAAAATCTTTAAAAATTGATGGCAAATAAGCATTCTGACCAAAAACATCCGGTAAATACCCAATATCCATCGAATGTCCCATTGCTGAACTCAACTGAATACCATACAGCAAATTACGAATTAAGGATTCAATATGCACCAGTCTGGTATCCGCCTGCGTATACCACGGTCCAATATACAAACGTCTTGCTGTAACCAAATCGCTGATTAACTCACGATCTTCAGGATGCCATTGTAGATATTCATCAATAACCGAATACTGCCCATCAAAAACATATGCCGGAAATTCCGGATGGTCACGCAAAAAGCGCAACAAAGCATACATATTCTCAGCCAACAACACATTTGAATCTTCAATAGTAAAATACCACTCCCGATCCCAATGCGAATGCGGTACGACGTGAACAATTTTTTTCTTCATCTGTAAAACCCTTTCTCTGGAGAAAAAGCAGGGCTTCGCCCTGCTTATGGTAAAGAACTAAGCCTCGGGCTTAGCTCTTTACCCAACTTTCGCTTAAGCTTGCTGCTTGCGCTCATGTCGTTTAATAATATAGAAACGAACAAAGATATTAGCAAACGCAATAAATAACACACCTACAGCTAATCCTAATAAATATGCAGGCAAATTCGTTACTAATGGCCAACCCCAAATTGCAGGTAATGGTAACCATTGCTCAGCACCAAAGAAGATTGCCACCCATGAACCAAGAATTGCGCCAATAATATTGATTGGAATCGTGATAAGCGGGTTTTTCAGCATAAACGGAATTGCGCCCTCACTAACAGCAATGAATCCTAATAATAATGAAGTGTTTCCGGTAATTCGCAAGTCATCTTCAAACACGCGACGACCAACAACAAAGCGATCTAATACTGTTGCCAAACCTAATCCAATCGGCGGGATGACAATTGATAATACCCGTGCTGTTAATGGGAATACACCCTCAGTAGCTAACGGAATCGCTACCGCGCCTGCAGCTTTATTAACTGGACCACCTAAATCAAAGGCAGTTAAACCGGCAATAATTGCTGACATTGTATATTGACCTAAGTCTGAAGCACTGCGAATCGCATCTTGTAACCATTGATTCACAAAACCAAATACTGGTTCAACAACGGTATAATTTAATAAGAATACTAAGAGTAAAGTTAATCCAGGAATAATCAACATTGGTTTAATTGCATTTAAGTTTTTAGAAACCTTAATTTTACGATTAAAGAAATCAGCAATAAACCCGGCTGCTAACCCAAGAATCAATGCACCAATGAAACCTGATGGAACATGCCCGCCAATACCCCAAATGGTATAATTGATTCCGGCTGCCAATACCCCGCCGGCAAACCCCGGGATAAGACCTGGCCGGTCAGCAATTGAATAAGCGGCAAACATCGCAAAGATTGGATAAATAAATCCAAGCAATAATGAACCAAACTTATCTAAATAAAACAAACAAATAATTAATTGATTTGGTTCGTTCCAAATAGCTCCGGTAGTAATAATATCAGTAACCCCAAACGCCATAGCTAATAATTTAGCAATTCCGGTCATCAACCCAGCGCCGACAAGTACCGGAATCATATATGAAATCCCAGTTAAAATCCCTTGATATGCCCGTCCGAAGAACTTACCGCGTTTTTGCATATCGGCTTCAATATCACCGGCTAAAGTATCACCTTCAACAACACCATCGGGATTGTTGAGTACCCGTTCAACAATTGCTTTAGCATCATGTAATGGCTCAGCAACACGAGTTTCTACATATGGCAACCCGGCAAAGCGCGCTTTTTCTTTAACAGCAACATCAACTGCAAAGATAACTGCCTCTGCACGTTTCACGTCTTCGGCGGTAATCTTATCTTCAAGCCCATTTGCTCCTTGCTTTTCAACTTTGATTGCATACCCTAACTCAGCGGCCGCAGCTTCTAAGCTGCTTGCTGCCATATACGTATGTGCAATACCGGTTGAACAAGCGGTAACACCCAAGATAAATTTATCGCTGCCACTGCTTACAGTAGCTTTTTTTACATCCTGACCAAAAAATGCAATAAACTCTTCTTTGGTTTTTGCTGCCTTTAATTGATCAGCTGCCGACTTATCTGCCAGACGAGTACTCAAATCAGCTAACAGCTGTAAATGCGTACTTCCCGCTTCTTGATCTGGAATAGCCAATAAAAATACCAAGTCGACTTGGTTGTTTTTATCAATACTTTCCCAATCAGCAATTGGTCGCTTCAAACGCGCTACCCCAACGGCTGCTTCTTTAATTGCCGCAGACTTCCCATGAGGAATTGCCAGCCCATTCTCAAGCCCGGTCGGTGAAACTGCTTCACGCTCATATACCGCCGCCTTCACTGCTGCTTTGTCGCTAAACACACCCAAATCGCTCATTTTATCCAATAAAGCATCAATAACTTCAGCTTTAGTTGCATAATCTGCATCGAGTATGATAAGCTCCTTTTTTAAAATTGATTGAACATTCATAAAATAACCTCCTATTTTTGTAACTGCTTCCAATACAGTTATACCATGAAAGAAAGTACTGTCGGTATACAACTCCCGTACAATTATACAAGAAATAAGCTTAAAAAGCGCTCGCAACCATCTGAAATTGGAAAAAATTACTCGGTCACGTATGCCGAAATACGCTCCCTCCTAATTTTTTCCAATTCCATTCGGTATCAAGCGCTTTCAATCACTCATTTTTTATAGTAGACTAATTATTATTGCGTATAAAGCAAATTATGCGTATAATTAAAGCCGTATTCAAGGAGGCCAACCTGTATGAGCAACATTCTTCAACCATTTATCCAATATCTGCCACAACTGAGCGAATCAGAAAAGCACGTGCTTTATTATCTGGAAAACTTACCTTCAGAAAGCTACAAAAGCCTGTCGCTGACAAAGCTTGCCGAGGCAACCAATGTCAGCACCACCACCGTCATCCGCATGTGCCAAAAACTCAACTTGAGCGGATTCAGTGAACTAAAATTTCACCTCACCCATATTACTCCGGCTGCTGATCAGCAAGTCATCACCGAAAGTATATTGGACTCGGTCCATTATCTTACCGCTGAAACGGCAATTGCCCAATATAATCAAGCGGCAAAAATGATACAAGCAGCAAAACGTATCTTCGTCATCGGTGTCGGCCTCTCAAAAGTAAACGCCGAATACTTCAGCAAACTGCTCATGCAAGTCGGCAAAGAATCCTCATATATCTATGAGTCACACATCGCCGGCCTCATTGCAAAAAGATGATTTGGTTATTCTTATATCTGCCAGCGGCTCAACCGGAACAATTATTTCTACAGCTACTCAGCTTCATTACAAGCATATCAAAACTTTGGCAATCACCAACAAAATCGACACCCCGCTGCACCAGCTAGTTACCGCTGCCTGCAGCACCAATATTCCTGAACACATCTACAATGGCTTTGATATCTCTGCCCGCTCATTAATTATGTTTATCCTGGATCTCATCTTCAACTTTTACGTACAACTAAACCAAAATAAAAACTGAACTGCCTAACAGTTCAGTTTTTTATTATTTCTCCCGTAATAAACGACCAATCGCATCACTTGTTATTTCAATATTTTCCAGTGCATGAGCCAGCTGCCATTCAAGCGGCTGAGCAGTATGAATAACCGAAAACACGGCATTAATACCATGCTCATATACGACCTCAAAACCATCACCAGTAATACCACAAACAGCAATCACCAATGCATCTTCTGGTGCCACCTTCGCAACCCCAACCGGCACCTTACCAAATACCGTTTGGCCATCAATCTTACCTTCACCGGTGATCACAATATCAGCATCGGTGCAAATCGCTGCTAAGCCAACTTCCTCAAGCACGATATCAATGCCCGGGTATAACTTTGCCGATGTAAACCACAACAAAGCTGCACCAAGCCCGCCGGCCGCGCCGCTACCAGCCACACTCGCCGCATCTCTGCCGGTCGCCGCTGTTGCCACCGCCGCATACTGCGCCATCCCGGCTTCCAACGCGGCTTGCATCGCCTTATCAGCACCCTTCTGCGCGCCATACACATATGTCGCCCCTTGCTCACCAAGCAAAGGATTACTAACATCACAAGCAACAATCAACTCAACTGCGTCAAGCACCGTGTGCTTCGCACTCAAATCAATTGCAGCAATTCGTGCCAACTCACCGCCGCCATAACCAACCGGCAAACCATCGCTATCCAAAAACTGCACACCAAGCGCCTGCATCATGCCAATACCGCCATCATTGGTTGCACTGCCGCCAATACCTAAAATAATCCGCTGCACCCCGGCATCAAGTGCCGCCGCAATCAACTGTCCGGTACCAAAACTTGTCGCCTGCATTGGATTCCGCGCTTCTGATGGCACCAAGTGAATCCCGCTCGCTTCAGCCATCTCAATAAAAGCAGTCATGCCATCGCGACTAAAACCAAGCTGTGCTTCAACTAACTCACCAGCAGGACCAACAACAGAAATTCGCTGAATAACACCACCGCTCGCCGCTGTCAGCACCTTAAAAGTACCCTCGCCACCATCAGCAACCGGCACCTGCACAAACTGTGCATCAGCAAAATGCGGTCGCATTCCGCGCTCAATCGCAGCCGCCACCTCATGACTCTCAGCACTCTCCTTAAACGAATCCGGGGCAATAACAATCTTCATAGCGCCAACTCCTCCATAATCATACGTTTATCATATCACGAAAATACTCAATATATAAAACAAGCGATGTATTTTTCTACATAAATTTTTAAAAGCCAAGCAGTCGAACTGCTTGGCTTTTAAACTTTAATATAACTCCTGTCAACTACAACTCGGCAAGTCTTTGTTGGGCTTGTTCCACCAAACCTGAATTAATCGGAAAACAACCAGTCAACAGATCAGTGTTTTCAAAATAGGAATAACGCATCGGGCAAATCGGCACACTCACCAAGTCTTCGGTATCGTTCCCGGTTTTCGTATGATACTCCTGATTCAGCTTAGTATACGCATCATACATTGCTTTATCGGTAGGAACAACGTACTGCTGAAATGCATCCTGTAAAATCTGTGCTGCACTCGCAGTGTCACGACTATTAATCGCATTATTAAAACTATCCCAGTTCGGGGCCGGTTGTGGCGCATACGCTTGATTATCCTGAAGATAACTTGCTATATGCTGTTGTTCAAAAACCAGCTCATTCAAAGTCTGACTCACGGTATACCAGTTGTAAGCAAAAAAGCCACCACCGGCTACTAAAATAACGACAATCACCGCAATAATAATTTTCTTCATTCTTTTTCGCCTCCTGCCACAACTCTTATTCTACAAAGTCTATAATCAAAAAGCTATTGTTTATGCCTATTTTTATATAACAAAAAAGTCACTTAAGCAGATTCCTTTAGCTTCCTCAACGAAAATGCTATACTAAATGTAATTATATGTAAAGGATCGATACCAATGAATAACACCACTACCATCGAATTTTTCCATGACGTCATCTGCAGCTTCTGCTTCCCGATGTCTTATCGCATGCGTGAGCTTGCGGCACAAATGCCCAATCTCACCATCACCCACCGCAGCTTCGCCCTCGCACGCAGCGAAGCTGACCTCATCGCCATGTTTGGCTCACGCGAGCAAGCCAAAAACGAAATACTCAACCACTGGGATCATGCCAATCATAACGACGACAATCACCGCTTCAATATCGAAGGTATGCGCGCTGCAAACTTCCCCTTCCCAACCTCAATGAACGGCCTGCTTGCTTGCAAAGCAGCCGGCCTCATCGGCGGTGATAAAGTTTACTGGGATGCATTCGACGCCATCCAACAAAAACTCTTTGTCGAAAACCAAAACATTGAAGATCCTACAGTCATTGCTGACGCTATCAAAACCACAAAAATTGATTTTGAAGCATGGCAAACTCAACTTGATAAACCTGAAACCCTAGCAGCAGTAGAAGCAGACTTCAAGCTGGCAGCTGCCTACCAGATTCAAAGCGTACCAACCCTCATCGTCAATGGCAAATATCGCATAAGTGGCGCCCAACCACTCGAAAATATCAAAGCCGCCATCCAACAAGTAACCATCGAAGAAATGGACGGCGCCAGCTGCAAAATTGTTAATGGTCAAATGTATTGTGAGTAAAATAAAACCCCAGGACAGTAAACCGTCTGGGGTTTATATTAATATAATTAATTATCATTCCTGAGGAGAGCAAACTTTTATATAAAAACCTAACTCATTGATTTTACTTACCAACTCTTTTGATAGTTCCACACAACTTAGTTTAAGAAAGAAATTATCCCAAACCCTGAATACAAAGTATTTATTTTTTGAATAAAAACCACTTTCTAATGCTTGACGGCATATCCCACAACATATTTGTAAGACATCTTTTTTACTTAAAGTACTATTTAGTGATAGATTTTCTATTGTTGAGATAATTGAATCATCGCATTCAGAAAAATATCCCGCTAAAAATTGATAATCTTTATAATTATCGAGTTTTAGTGGGAAGAATTCATTAACTTCTTGTTCGTTAATAATTAATTCTAAACACTTTAAAAATTTATTTTCTATTAGCTTAAAATCATTTTTGGAAACAATCTTGCCATTATATATATTACCAATCTCTTGAATATTATCGAAAATCTTATACTCACCAATATATCTCCCCTCATTGTTGAACTCATCTGGATTAAATCTAGAAATTTCATATTGTTTCAAATCAACCACTCTCTCTACCTCCACACACCTTTAGTATCTCTACCTTCTTCTTTCCAAAACAAATTCAGTTGTTTCAGTGTCACTTTATCCACTCTGTCAAACTCAGAGCATTCTAGGTGCATATAGTAATCCCAACCCATTTCAATAACTAAATGTTTATTCCTGGAAAATAATGTTCCACCACTATTACTTCTTAACATTGCCCTTATAATCAATTCAATATTATTACCCTTTATTTCATCACCATCACTAAAATGTTTAATTAATTGGTTAATTTCAAAAGCAAAAGGTAAAGATATGTCTGCATATGAAAAGAATTTAAAATCAAAACTCCATAGTGCGTGAACGTCATACTTCTTCACTAGCCCCAAACAAAAGGCAACAAGATTATTTTCAACATCTAAATAGTTTTTAGCGGTACAGATACCATCATCAAATAGTTTGCCGATATCACTAACACTTGTCCACTCATCTTTTATATATGTGCCATGTTCATTCCTAGACTGTGGATCATATTTACAAATCGTATACTCCTTAATCATAATATTTCTTTGCCACCTTCAATAAATAGTTTCGATAATGCAACGTTATTTACTTTCCAGACATAGTATTTTTATAACCTTAAAAATAAGGAAACCAAACAAGACAAACTCGTTTGGTTTCTAACACTAATATTCTAATTCTAATAATATAAAATAAGTCTATCAGAAAATAGTCAAAATATCAACAAAATGAGATATATAAATTTATTTTTATATTCTTATTAAATTAGTTTTTTTAATGTTTCATTAATTTTAACACTAAACTTTTCTCTTCCTGCTTCATTTAATGAAACCTCTTGAGTTCCCCATAATGATGTATTATTTATATAATTTTGTATCAAGTATAAATCAGTTATTTTTTTCTCATTGATGTATATATCTAAATAACCTTGTTGATTTAAATCAGTTAAAAAACTTATGACTTGTTGACTAGTATATTCACAATCATTTTGTTTAAATAATAATTGATTCATTTGTATTGTTTCAAGTAAAGATAATAATAATAAGTTTTCACAATTGTCTATCATCTAATTACCTCCTAATAATGGGGGGTCACTACATAAGTTCGTTTGATTTCTAGATCTAATATTAATTAAACCAACCCTACGATTATAAGAAAATACCATTTAATTCTTTGAATTCTTCTGGGATTTTTTTATCTACAAATAAAGACTTTCTCCAAAATGCAAGATTATCAAAAATAACTTCATATTTAAAATGTTCTACAAACCAGTTTTTTTCATTAAGTATAATTTCATAATATTTGTTTTTATCCAGTACTCTTTCATTAATATCAAACAATATAAAATAACCTTTGTCTAAACCAAATAAAATTATTTTTTCTAGTAATTCTAAACTGCATTTTTTTTCATCAATAAAGTTTATTCTCAAATAGTTTAGCATACCTTCTTGCTCCCAAATTTCCTGTAACAAGAATAAAAAATCAGTTTTTTTCAATTTTTCCACCTCCAATTATGGTATTAGCTGAATTCTTACTATAGGCCCGTAACCTGATATTTTTAGATATGGACCTGCATGAGCTCCATCACCCCAAGTATTTTGACCATATCCAAAATTCAGTTGATATGATCCACCTTTACCATTTAGATACTTAACTCCATTACCATCATTAAGTGGTGTTTTTTCCCATCCCTGATTATTAACAAGTTCTTCATCCAAGAAGTCCTCTACTTCATTAAAACTCTTACCTTCAAAGCTGTCTGGACTCTTCAAATCCATTCCATTACTTGAAGAATTATTAGTATCAGAACACATAATAGTTCCATCACTAGCATATACTGGGGTTGGTGGTGTTGTTACTATAATGACCAGTGAGGCTGCAGCTAATGAAAGCCCTAAGCTTCCACCACCAGTTTGTGGAGAGAAGAATATTCCAGCCCCTACCATAACACCTACTAAGATGGCACCACCAATTTGTTTAACTTGTGCTCCCACACTTGCCCAATCTATTTCCCAACCGCTTTTTCCACACTGCCCCTTCATTACAAGATTGTAATTCATTGCATAGTATGCCAAAGCCGCGGTTGAGTGTTGGAATGCAAGCATCTCATCCAGACTATTAAACGTAGGCACTATTCCAGAATTCAACTGACTGATTAATATTTCTAATCTAGTTTGATTAGTATAAGTAATAGTTGGCACAAACCCTTTAGCTTTTATCAAAGCCTGAGCTGCACTTAATTTTTCTTGATTATATAAATCACAAAGTTTCTTTAATTCATTAAGATATCTTAATTGGTCTTGTAATGACATCGAATTGAGGTAATCATAGTCAATCATTCCTCCAATTGTGCCTTCAATATAATCAACTAAATTATCCTTTGTTTTTTTAGCAGCTGCTAATGCATTCCCAGCTTCTCGTTCTGCTGTTACTCGAGCATTATTTTCAGAAACATAGCTTCCCGTTCCCACCATATAGCCAAGGCCTGTATAATAATTTTCCAATGCTTGTCCGTTGCCAGAAAGCCCAACATTTGTTGCTGTTTTTTTAGGTGGAATGTATCCACCAGGTGGCTGACTAGTTGGACGATAATTATCAGTTGATACAGTTTTGGGTGGTTTAATTGAACGTGGATAATGACCATCTGGATCAATATTATTTATTGCGTTGCTCCATGTATATACATATCTGTTTTGACTGATTGCCGTTTCAGGCTCTCCCATATAGCTATTATGCTGTCCAAATGTCCCGGTCTTGTTCCAAGCACATATATTGGCGTATTTCGAATGATTCTGCTCCGCGCCTCCCAGTCACGTATTTTAGATACGCTCCTACTCAATGCTCACAGAATAATCCGAACTCCACTCAATCTCTGCACTTGGTTAATTTAATTGACAACTGAGTCTCCGCCCCGTCAGCCGGCTCTAAAACCGGCTGTGAGGAAGTACTCTTGGGGTGAAGTCTCAGTTGTTTAGCATGCAAAGCATGCTTCCTATGTGGAAAATAGGAAACCCAAACAAGCATATGCTCGTCTGGGTTTCTAACACTAATATCTTTGATACCAATAATATAAAACAAGTTTATCAAAAAAAACCAAATATTTCAAGCGTTATATATTACTGGGTAATTTGATTCGCAGATAAACTATTAACCAAGGGGTTCACTACATAAACTCGTTTGGTTTCTAACAATTTCCAATCTGTTAGTCCAGTTACAGACCATCAATACAAACTTTTATTCTTCAAAATCAAGTACTATTTTTACATGAGCAATTGTAGTATTTATCCATTCAGCTAAACCAGTATATTTAATTGAAATATAATCGTTATTCTTCAGATATATTTTAATTAATAGTTCAACCATATAGTTACTATTTCGTAATAAGATTGGTTGAATCTCATGTAAAATATTGAAAAAATCGAAATCTGATATTTCCAAATCATAATATTTATTACTGGGTAGTGCTTCTTTCTCGAAAATCCACTTTATATTTTCATTTTTATTTATTGTATTTATTAATTGTTCTTGAGTAGATATGATTTCGTATTCTGAAACCTTACTTTTCTCGCATACTAATGTTGTTGAGATATAACTATGTGTTTCATTTTTTATAGGTTCAAAATACCTATCTAAACTTATGAATGATAGTTCGTCTAATATTTTTTCAGCAATTGCTTCACATTCAAGAATATCTTTAGTAAAAATATCTTTGCTAAAAAAACACATAAAAATTTTATATATAATAACTCCTAATTGTTTGGTTGTTACTTCTCCATAATAATCATTCAATATATATCGCTTTATGTTAGAAATTTCAGCTGAATATTCATCAGCACTCATCTCAGAAAATATTATCTCAACGGGATCCCAATCATTAATTACTTTTTTTAAAATATTATCCATTCATTATTCTCCTAACTTCCAAATATCGCCTTGACAATTGCCTTTATAGTTTCATCAAAATAACTTGATGGATATGCTGTAACAATTTTTCCTGTTGCTATATCAACAACAGCTACTCCTTCAGGAGTTATAAAAGCATATTTATTACCATTTTGAAATAATGCTTTCCCTGTATTTACCCAATAATTTATTTGTTCAAAAGTTATGCCTCTTTCACTCATTCTTTGTAAGATATGTCCCTCCGCATATAATGCTGAAATGTTTTCAGGTCTAGCAACATAAGTTCCCATATTTCCAAAATTAGTACCATAAGTTGCAACAGTATTTACTTTATCCCCATTGTTAGCAATTACTGTTCCAGCCGTCGCTCCACTTCCTGCCGGTGCAAAAAACCATGAACCATTTATCATTGCGGGAGCCGCAAATCCAAATGTCCACATCATTGCAACTAATCCAGCAAAACCTCCAATTAAATCTGTATACCAAGGGCCATCTAACGGAACAATAAATCCACTTCCTTGACTCATTCCTGAAGCTCCACCGCTATAATAGGCCATCATATCTTCTACAGTCTTAAATGTCGGCGTCTTTCCACTTCCAGCAATATACTGACTAAAATCTATATTCTTTCTATTATAGATCGTTGTCATATTGTTTATTCTTGTCTGGACATCATTCAGTGCCATCTTATCTTTTCCAACTAAATCACACAAGCGTTTAATTTCTTTTAAATATCTTAATTTTTCACTTGGTGTCATATTATAATATTCACTACCAAGCTTTAATCCGTCGGCATTGATTTCAGCTTCCATTTGTGCAATAGCCTGCTCAGTCCCCATTTTAAACTCTAAATAATAGCGATTATTTTCTATTTGATCTTCCCAATATTTCTCATACTTACTATAAGAATCATAAGTTCCACCACCGGACATCCCACTACTCGTTTGGTACCCTGGTTTAGAAATTGAAGGTGTATTATCACAACTGTATAAGTTCCCTTTAGCGTCTAAACACATTTTTCCACTTGGTTGTCCTGCTATTTGTTTTCCGCCTCTTCCAGCAGCATAACCACTTGGATCGGTTAGATTTATTGGATTATTATGAGTATACGTAAATCTATTCTGACTTATTGGAACATATTTATCTCCCATATAACTATCTTGCTGTCCAAATGTTCCGGTTTTAGTATCGTAATAACGGGCACGCAGATACTGTGTACCATTATAGTCATGACTTTCGCCATTATAACCATATTGATTATCCATTTTGCGGTTTGCCTGTCCAAAATCATTATAACTTACTTTAAAGCTCAGCGCTACTGTGTTAGTAAGGGTTTGTTGTCCAACAACACTGCCTTTGCCGTCATAAGCATAGTAATTTGTGCTTTCGCCACGTTTAGTATCACTCAAACGCTCGTTGCCATAAACATAAGTATGGACAGTTTGGTTATTTTTATTCGTTGTCTGCAACACTTCTGTATATGGACGATTTATGTCATTGATATAGTTGATTGTTGTACTGCTCGTCTTGGGTTCGTCCTCATCGTCTACTGGGCACGTTTGATTAAACGTGTCTAAATGGTCGGAGATGGTTTGGTGTAAGTTAGCGAGCTGTTCATTGGTTGTTTGGCTGACTAACTGTTGGTCATACTCTTCGTTGTAGGTATTATCATTTTTCAGGAAAGCGAGGAAGCTTGAACCTTCTGAGCTTTCAATAGTGGTTTTTTCAACCTTTTGTGTACGGTTACCTAAACCATCATACGCATAAGTAATTGTTTTACCAATTGACGACTCGGTTTTGATGAGTTGTCCTTCAGTATCATATTTAAATGTTTCAACGATTCCGTTTTTGTAAGTTTTCTTTGAAACATTGCCATTGTTGTCGTACTCGTATTTTGATCCGGCATCATTTGTGAGTGCGTTGTTGCTGTCGAATTGGTACTGACGACTAGTGATTTTACCATTGGTGGTTTCACTCATTGATGTTTTGTTACCAATCATATCATAACTATATGCATAGTTCTTGGTGTTTGCGCCAGTCTTGTGGCTTGAAGATGCTAAGCGCTCTTCTTCGTCATAGGTGTAGGTTTTATCAGTCGTTTTACCATCAACTGTTTCTTTTTCACTAACGATATTTCCACGCTCATCGTAAACATATTCCATATTGGTCAGAATTGTGCCCAACGATGTCATTGTTTTGGTTGATGCAATCTGGTTGTTATCATTATATGAGTAGTTTGTAACTGTGCCGTTTGGTAATGTTTTTTGGATAATATTACCAATTGCATCGTATTGATAGCTTGTTACTAACTTATTCGTAGAAGTTGATAGTAAGTTATCATTTTTATCGTATTCATATGTTGTTTTTGTTCCATCTGCATAGGTTAAACCAATGCGACGACCGATTTCATCGTATTGATATTTTACCGTTCCGTTTGGATGTTTGACTTCCGTCATGTCACCAAATTGGTTGTAAGTGATTTTTGTATCTAATTGGTTATTTTTTGTTATGTTTGTGACTTGGTTTGCGAAATTATAAGTATAAACAAACGTGTTACCATCCATCACTTTTTGAGTCTGGTTATTCAATGCATCGTATTTATAAGTAATTACGCGACCGTCTGGTTTTTTCTCGCTGATGAGATTTCCTTTTAGGTCGTAACTATATATGGTTACTTTATTGTTGCCATTAACGACTTTTGTTTGGTTGTTCATGTTATCGAATTCAAACTTGGTTGTCGCATTATTAGCGTAAGTAATTTGTTTCAAGTTGTTGTTCGCATCATACTGATACTTCGTCACAACATCATTTCTATCAGACACAAACTCAATTTGGTTATTTGCGTTGTATTGGTAATCAGTTTTAAAGCCTTGTTGGTCAATGATTTGAGTTTGATTGCCGTTAGCGTCGTAGTTGTATGTTGTTACATTACCCTCTGCATCTGTTTTGGTGGCAACATTGCCACGTTCGTCGTAAGTTGTTTCAACAACTTGACCTAAAGCGTTCGTTGTTGTTAACTCTTGATTATTTTTATTGTATGTATGACTTGTTGTTTCACATAGTGGATTAGTTTCGGATAACAAGTTACCATTTTTGTCATAAACATATGATGTTGTTTTATCTCCTGGTAATGTCGTCATTAACAATTGACCCAAAGCGTCGTATTCATTAGTTGTTTCATTGCCACGTTGGTCGATTTTGTTTTCAACACGACCATCAGTGTCATATGTTACGGTTTCGATATTTCCATTCGGAAACTTAGTTTCGATAACCTGTCCTTTGGAATCGTAAGTATATTCAGTAACGTTGTTATTACCATCAATCGTTTTGATGACCTGTCCAAAACTGTCATAAGTATTTTGCACACTTGGGGTTTTGTCTTGGTTGTTTTCAATTTGAGTAACATCACCATATTGATTATAGGTTGTTGTTTCAGTATAACCGTTGGCTTGCTTAGTTTCAACAAGTTGGTCAAAGTCGTTATAGGTTGATGTTGCGGCATTGCCGTTACCATCAACAGTTTTGACTTGTTGACCTTTGGCGTTGTATTCATAACGCGTAGTGGTTAATGAGTTGCTGACTTTATCTGCTTGGTTCCAAACGTTGTACTCGGTTGTTGTGATGTTGCCGTTTTTATCGGTAACTTGTGTTGGTCGATTTAAGACATCATATTCAGTTTCAACTGCATAGCCAAGCGGGTCGATTGCGATGATTTGGTTACCATTTTCGTCGTACTGATACTGGGTTTGATTGCCTTCAGCATCCTGAACGGCGATTAATTGGCCTTTCAAATCATAGGTGTTGGTCGTTACGCCACCATTTGGATCGGTCACTGTTGCTTCAAGTCCAGTTGGAGTGTATGTTGTTTTAGTGCTGTTCCCTAACACATTGGTTGTTGTGGTCACTTGACCTTTGGCGTCGTACTTGAATTCAGTTGTGTTGCCGTTTTGGTCAGTTGTGGCAATTGGATTACCAGTGTTGTCGTAAGTATATGTTAGGTTTTCGGTGTTGGTTGCACCACATGGCAGGCAGCTTACACCTTGAGTGGTGTCAGTTTGTCCGATGCCGTTGTAAGTTGTGGTTTTTTCGTTGCCACGGGCGTCGAGTTCGTGAACCACTTGGTCTTTGGCGTCGTATGTGTAGGTAGTTGTGTTGCCACGCATATCAGTTTCAGTGATTTTATTATTGTATTCATCATATGTAGCTGATGTGGTTTCACCTTTCCAATTCTCAGTTGTAAGTTGGTTGCCCATTGCATCATAGGTATATTTTGTCCAACGATTGAAATTATCATTGGTTTCGATTAAGTTGCCACTGATGTCGTAGGTATTGTACGTGATAACTCCGGTTGGCGCGATAGTAACGATTTGTCGGCCAACTTCATCGTATTGATATTCAGTAACTTGACCGAGGGCATCAAATGATTTGATGAGTTGCCCTTTAGCATCGTACTCGCTAGTTGATTTATTGCCGCGAGCATCAATGGCTTCAGTGATGCGGCCAACATTGTTATATGTTGAGGTTGTGTTGTAGCCAAGTTGGTCAATGGTTTCAGTTTGTTGTCCTTTAGCGTCATATACGTTTTGGACTATACCACCATCAGCGTATGTTGTTGTCGCAACTTGGTTACGAGCGGTATATGTATATTCAGTTCTGAAGCCGAGCTCGTCGATTTCAGCGATGACATTTCCGTTACCATCATATTCTTTGCGTTTTGTGTTTCCGGCACCATCAGTTATTGCAGTGATATTGTATTCACCATCATATTGGTAGCTTTGAGTTGTACCATTACGCATTGTGGTTGTGTCAACCAAAAGACCTGCATTATAGGTTTTGGCGGTGACAAAACCTTCGGCGTCAGTTTCACTTGCATTGGTGTCTGCTGCACCGAATACTGTATTAGTTGAGTGAATCCCTGTTGTTTTCTCGGTATTGTTACCATTGAAGTCATACTTATAAGTTGTTACTGTTCCCGCTTTATCAGTTGATTCAATTAATTGATTGAGGCAGTTATAGACATTGGTTTCCGTACTGCCATCTGGATATGTTGTTTTTAGCAGATTGCCTAAAGTATCATATTCATAACTAGTTGCTGCCCCATCTGGCTGAATGACTTTTGTTTGGACATTCAAAATCAAGTCATATTCATAAGTTGTTTTATTACCAAGTTGATCAATAGTTTCAAGTAAGTGTCCAGCACTGTCATAAATATTTTCAGTTGTTGAGTTATCAGCATAAATAGTCTTAGTCAGTCTATTGGCTGCATCGTATTCATATTTTGTCTCGTTGCCAAGTTCATCAAGTTCGCTTACCTTATTGCCATTAACATCATAACTAAATGTTTTGGTGCCATAGCTGTCAGTTTCAGTAAGAAGTCTGCCAATGTTGTCATAAGTATATGACTTTTGGTTGCCATTCGCATCTTGCTCCCATACTTTTTGGCCATCAGCATCATATTGGAATTTTTGTGTTCCATTTGGTTTTTGATATTCGACTAACTCACCACGTTTATTGCGGATATAGTTGGTGGCATTACCTAATGCGTCAATTTCACTTATTACCATACCGATTGCATCATAGCTGGTACTTTTCGTTCCAAAAGCATTCGTTTCTGTTGTTTTATTACCATTAGTGTATCCATAAGTAATTGTGTTTCCGTTGCGGTCAGTTTCTGATGTTTTTTGACCATCACTATTGTATGTCCAAATGATGCTTGAACCATCCGAATATGATACGCGCGTCATGTTATCATAACTGTCATATTCAAAAGTTGTTACTTCACCATCAAAGTTAGTAATTGATATTGGCATATTTTGTGTATTGTAGACATATGTTTTAGTTTTACCATCTGCTCGTGTTTCACTGGTGTTATTACCGTTTGCATCATATGTATATGTCATTGGTTCTTCTGTTGCGGTATCAAGTGCAGTTAAGTTGTTATCTGCATCATAGCTAGCCACTTTATTAGTTCCATCAGTGTTGATTTTTTCAGTTGTTCGTTTATTGCTATCGAAATAAACGATTTCCTGGCGACCATCGTAGTTGGTCGCAATCGTTGCATTTGCTTGGTATTCAAAGCTGACAACACGATTTTCAGCATCAACTTGTTTGGTAATTCGACCTTGAGCATCAAATTCGTTAGTAATCAAAGTAGGGTTGCCAGAAAGTCTTGATAAGTATGATGTCATCATGTATGGGTTGCTAGCGTCGTCATACTTGTATTGAAGTTTATAACCTTCTTGGTCGATAAAGGCAATTAAGTTGCCTTTATCGTCATATTCGTATTGCAATGTATTGCTATCTGGAAGGGTAATTTTCTCGACATAACCGTTCTCATTGTAATCAAATGTAGTGACTTTACCGGTTGGGCTGGTCATGGTTTTTAGGAAACCTAAGTCGTCATATTTGAATGTAATGTAGTGTTCATATCGGTCAAGCTTCGCTTTTTCGATGAAACCATTTACGCCAAAGGTGTATACGCTGCCATCGCCATTGGTAATTGTGTATTTATATACTGGGATATCAGTCGTTGTTGTTTTAGGTTTATCCCAAACAATATCATAATAAGCACTGTCCTCAGTATATTTGGTTGTACCGTCTTGAATCTGTGCTAAAGTCATCTGTTCGTTGTTTTGGGCAGTGTAACTTCCATCTGCCTCTTTAGTAAATAGAATTCGTTTTCCGGTACCATCAAAGTAGAGAATATTTCCATCCTCTTGGAAAGTAATGTGCTTATTCCAGCTGAACTCCCAATTGCGCCCGAAAATCGTTTCCACACCTTGAGCCACTGAATTATAATGACGTGATAGCTCAATTTGTTGGTCGAAATCGAAGAATTGTGCATCCTGATTGTTATAGTAAAAGTTTCCGGTATTGAGGTTCACTGGTTCATAACCAAATTCACAGTGTTTTCCCTGTCCCATCAGATATCCATCAATATTCTTTTTATCCTGCTCTGAAAGTGGTGCCGGCGTATAAGGTTTTCCTTGATTCTTTTTCGGATTACGGATGAAAATATAGTTGCCTTCAACCACTAATTCGTCGCGCATATGGTTATCCTGTAACATGACTACGCGTTTATCTAATGTGTTGATACCATAGAAATTGAGGATACGTGGCAGATGGTCAAAACTTTTTACCGTATAGGTTTGGAATGTATCGCCGAGGATCCATTCCCCCTCTTCTTTCACACTTCCATCGCTATTGAGAATTTTAGCCTTTACTTTCACTTGATATAAAGTATCTGCTTTTATCTTCTCGCCCATCAACAATGTCGATGCCTGCCAGTTACTTGAAAGTCCATAATACCTTTGTGCCTTATCAATAGCTGGATATAGTGGCGGCTCGTAGTATGGATATTGTCGGAATCCGGTTGGTGTCAAAGCACTTGAATCATAAACAATTGTACCTGGATTATCTGCTTCATATACTTGAATATCAACAACAGAACCAGGTCTTGAGATACCATCAAATCCTAAAGCTTGATACTTAATAACCCCGCCTTGTTCACTTGAAGTAAACGGGCGAATTGAAACAGTTGTTTTATCTAAAGCTAAATCATCAGGCACCGGTTCAGCGTTTTTATGTTTGATGGTAATGTATGGCTGGATATTATAACCCCAATTGGCATTATATTCATTAATATCACTATGATTAGCAAATAATAACCCAGCATCACCGCGATCGGCTTCAATCATAATACCGTAGTTAGGTGCGCCGCTGTACCAGCTGGTTACTGCCTCAGTAATATTAAATGGTACAAACTCATTGAATTCTTTATTAAAAGTTTTAGCATCATTGGCATGAACATTTACTTGGGCATCGGTAATTACTGAATTCCAGTTCATATTGCGCGGCTGTCCCCAGTACCAATCTTCAATACGATAAGCTCGGAAAGTCAAGTTATCATTTGTAAACGATGTAGAGCTTGAAGTATATTCCATAATATTTAATTTTGCTTCAACAATTTCCTGATTCGCACCAATTAAATTTTTGATATTAATACCATCAGTATTAATTATCGCTTTAAACATTCCCGTATGGTAGTATTGTGAGTCATTATTATAACCAATCATCAACATCTCTTCATACATTGTTCCTGCATAATATTCCGGTCCATATGCATTATGAGGGTCAGCATTACTAATACTATATGCTAACACTTGTCCGCTGCCACCTGGCCCAATTTTTTTATCATACACTTGTAAGTTAATTGGATAGCTTGGTGTTTGTTCCGGAGCTGATTTTAAACCAATTTTTAAAGTGTATGTATTTGTGCCATTCGCAATAGCTTCAATTGAAGTTTCTACACTATAAGGATTATCATCAGCATCGATTGTATAGGGCCGGTCAATCAGACCAAGCACAACTTTCGTATTGCTGTCAACAACAGCAACTTGAGTTTTTTCATCATTGGTTGCAAGTTCGGTACCTTCGCTTGTTGTATATGTATATTCTACAAACTCAGGTATTGCTGAAAAGAAGCGTTCATTGATTTGAACCCCTTTTGATAAAGCTACTGCCATCAACTGGTTTTCGCTGCCTTCTTCGTATACAATCCGGCTATCAACAACTTCACCGTTGGTTTGTTCCACAACTGGTGCGATAGTTGTTGTTACGCTATCATTACTCACGCTCACCGGTGTATTAACACCTAAATTAGTTGGCATTGTAATATCCAAATCGCTATTTTCCGGTGTATAACTCTTGTTACCGCCTAAAACGGAACGCAATAAACCCTCTGACTTTGGCTGAAGTGCTAAATCATAATCTTCTAACTCACCATCAGCATTTTCAAAATGAACTGCTTCACTAAAAACAAACGTTTCCCGGTCTTCACCTTTTTCAAAAGTTTTTGAATCAAGCGTCCGCAACGATTCAACCTCTTTATAGCCCTCATCTAAAAGCTCCTGATATGGCTTTGGCACTACTATCTCAGTATCAAATCCATCATTTGCAGCATCTAGTGGCGTTTGTGTTTCTGGCTGTGCCACTTCATTATTCGGTGCATTCTCCACCGACTCTGGTTGTTCATTATTGTTACTCGTCACATCCACATTCGCATAAGGACCTTCGGTCGCGATGCTCGCAGCAAACGTCGTCACGCTTTGCAACTGAATACTCGTCGCAAAAATCAACGCTGACAATCCCGTAAACGCAATCCGCTTTATCCACTTTAAAAAATGATTACCCTTCAAATTATCCTTCATAAAAAAAATCACCTATTCCCTATTTCCTACTCAATCACCGGCAACTGCTTATTCAAAAGCTCCAATTGCTCCAACGCTGCCAGCGCCGCCTGATAATCTCCTGAACGCACACTGTTTGCAAATGTTTTTAATTCTTCGCCTATACTTCTATATGTCGAAAAATACTGCACATATTGATCATAATTCGCGACAATGCTTCGTGGGTCACCGTTGACCCGCAAAGCATCAAATTCATCAGCCCGATCAATAAATTGCTGACCGATAGCATCAAATTCAGCTGCATACGGTTCGGTGCATAAATCTACGAAATCAGTATCCCCCAACACAAAATTCCATTTATCTTGTCCTGACTTATTCTTATCAATCAAACTCGTCACTTCAGTAGTATAACTATCAGCATCCAAAATTGTTGGCGCACAACCACGCAATAATAATAAAATGATTATCACTACAACAATAACAGCAGATACTACTGCCCATAATCCCTTGTTTTTTAAAAACCTCATATTCTAGTCCTCACTCTTTACTTGCGCTGCCAGCCAACCCGGCACACGCTCAATATATTTCGCATCTAACTTCACAGCCTGTTTGAAGTCAGCAATTGCATTCTCCTCAAGACCTTGTGTCGTCAGAATAAATCCTCTACCCAAGAAAAATTCCGGATTCAACTTATCCAAAGTAATAGCTCGATTGACATCAGTCAATGCCTCACCATTCTTACCTAGATTGTAATAAGCAATACCGCGGTTATTATAAAAAGTCGCCTCTTTATCATTCAACCCGATTGCTTGATCATACAACTTCTTGGCTTCCTCATAGTCGCCAAGTTCTGCCTTGTACAACCCCATATAGTTGTACACAACCGCTTCCTTCGCATCAAGCGTCTTCGCTGCTTCCAGCTCTTTCCACGCTTGCGCCTCTTTTTGCGTGCGCACTTCTTCAGTCACATCATCAGCAATCAGCATCAAAGTACTATAGCCGATAATTGCTTGATTCCGGGCATCCTTCGCATCCAGCTTCAAACCACTCTCGGCATACTTCTTTGCATTCACATAATCACCGGCATCAACAGCAATCTGCGCCAAAGTATGGTGCGGTTCTGCTAAATCAGGATTCAGCTTTATTGCCTCCGTCAAATCACTCTTTGCCTCATCCAGTTTATGTAATTCGTAATTCACATGGCCACGATTACTATACGCATATGCTGTCGGCTTAATCGCAATTGACTCAGTAAAGCTCTTCACCGCATCATCACGCTTGCCATCATGCCAAAAAATCATGCCCTCAACATCAGCATATTCTGCCGTTGTCTGCTCCATGATTCCCTTAGCTGTATTCAAATCTGCCCGCGCAGCTGCAGTCTGCCCTAAAGCAACCTCACTTCGCGCCTTATTAATCCACGCATCAAGATAATCCTTATCCAAATCCGTTACTGTCGCATACTTATCAATCGCAAGCTGATAATCGCCGGCATCATAGTACGCATCTCCCGCTGCCATCGCCTCATTAATCGCGACCGCATTTTGATCAACAACTGTTGTCGTACAACCTAAAAGCGTCATCAACACAACGCCAAAAAGCAGTACGCACTTCCCCCAAGGTGCACGTCTGTCCATAGTTTTTCCACCTGTCCTCTTCATATAGTTTTGCCTGCTTTTATTATCCTATATTTTCACATATATGTACAGCACTTTTTTGTGAAAAAAATAAAAAAAGCGCGGCCATAAGCCGCGCTTTTTAAAATTATCTCAACAAAAACAAACCCCAAAACAATGCACCCTACATTAGCTTCAGCTTAATAGGCAAATACCTTTGCATTTGCCGATAGCCAAGCCCTTTTTCAATATCCTGCTGATACACATTCTCCTCATCAAGATAAGGCATATTAAACATAAAACTACGGCTTTCATCTAACTCAAAATTAGTAGTCTCAATCCATTGGCAAATTTTATCCTGAACTTTACGGATGCTCTCATCATCCTCATCAATACTGACTGCCATAGCATACAAACCGCCAGGGAAATCAATAATCTGAAGCGGACTGACGTCCGCTTCGCTGACGCCATCTTGAACTGCACAAATCATTTCACCCATATCATCCGCTCTGACCAAAGTAAAATCAAGACAATCAAAAATAACTGTTTGAAACAAAGGAAAATGCTGCCAAAGCTGAAACATATATCCGCCCGGCATAAAAATTTCTTCCCAAGTATGCACGCCTGAACTCAAAGCCCGGAATGGCGGTACCCTTACAACCATCACATCAGGAACTTTTTTATCCAGCTTATCAGTAATCTCAATCAATCGACTTATATTTGCCGGTTTGCCGATATAATCAACATTCACAATCTGAGTCTCAATTTCTTTTGCTTTACTATAAAGTTGTTTGATATCAGAGTTATCAGCAAAATTCATTCTTTCTATTTCCTGAATAAAATCCAAAACAATAGCCTTCAGCTCATGTAACAACGATACCTCATCATCAATATTCTCTACTTTCTTCCCCAATACATCCAAAACTACGTCAGAACCGGACGCAGCAAAAATACGCTGAATATCTTTAATGCTAATGTTTAACTTTCGTAAAATCAGTATCTGCTCAATTCTTCTGATTGCTTCATCATCATACATTCGATACGCAACCTCATCGCTGCGAATACTTGTTAGCAACCCAATATCCTCATAATAACGCAAAGTCCGTGCAGTAACATCATACTTACTAGAAACATCTCTGATTTTCATTAAATCATTCATTACAAAACCACCTCTCACCTTCAAGTATAGTTGCTTCCCTAAAGGAAGAGTCAAGCAAAAAAATAAAAAAGCAGGTTGGCAAAAGCCAACCTGCTTTTCACTTAGTCTCTGCCTTAAAACAGTCCCTTCACTACGCCATCTTCATCAATATCAATATCCAACATCGCCGGATGCTTAGGCAGACCTGGCATTGTCATCACTGCACCGGTAAGTGCCACAATAAAGCCGGCTCCATTTGAAATCCGCAATTCGCGAATGTGGATTTCAAACCCTTGCGGACGTCCCAGCAACTTAGCGTTATCGCTTAACGAATACTGAGTCTTCGCCATACAAATCGGCAAACGATCAAAACCTAAACGCTCATACTCAGCAATTTGCCGCTCCACCGCCTTCGTTAATCGCACCCCATCAGCACCGTATACAGTTTTGGCAATCGTTGTCAGCTTATCAACAATCGAAGCATCAGCATCATAAATCGGTGCAAAATGACTTGGCGTCTTCGCAATCAGCTCCACCACTTGCTCCGCCAGCTCAACGCCACCGGCACCACCATGCTCCCAGACTTCCGTCAAAGCAATCGGATGCCCCTTTGCTTTCGCCCACTCAAGCAAAGCCGCAACTTCATTATCCGTATCAGCAACAAACTTGTTAATCGCAATCACATAAGGCACACCAAAGGCCTGCATGTTTTCAACATGCTTCTCAAGATTAGGAATCCCTGCCAACAGGGCATCCACATTCTCGTTGCCAAGCTCCGCTTTCTCTACGCCACCATGCATTTTCAATGCTCGAATCGTTGCTACCACAACGACGGCATCAGGTTTTAAACCTGCTGCCCGGCACTTAATATCAAAAAACTTTTCTGCACCCAAATCAGCACCAAATCCGGCTTCAGTGACTGTATAATCAGCAAGCTTCATACCAAGACGAGTGGCAATCACTGAGTTACAACCATGAGCAATATTGGCAAATGGACCACCATGCACTAAAGCAGGTGTATGTTCCAATGTTTGAATCAAGTTGGGTTTTAAAGCATCTTTTAAAATCACCGCTAATGCGCCAACAATACCTAAGTCTGCAACCGTAACTGGTTTTTGTTGGTAATCAAAACCAATAATAATCCGACCAAGACGGGTTTTTAAATCTGTCATATCACTTGCCAGACAAATAATCGCCATAATTTCCGAGGCAACAGTAATATCAAAACCATCATTACGGGCATGACGGCCATTATGATCCGAAAGTGCAACAACTGCCTGCCGCAATGCCCGGTCATTTAAATCAACAACCCGCTTCCAAGTCACATGATCAATACCCAATTCATTCCCTTGGAAAATATGGTTATCAATAAATGCACTCACTGAGTTATGTGCAGTAGTAATTGCATGCATATCACCGGTAAAGTGAAGATTTAAGTCTTCCATTGGAATAACTTGTGCATAACCGCCACCGGCAGCGCCACCCTTCATCCCCATAACCGGCCCCAATGATGGTTCACGCATTGCTACGATTGCTTGCTTGCCTATTTTATTGAGTGCCTGAGCAAGTCCAATTGTCACTGTAGATTTACCTTCTCCTGCAGGAGTTGGATTAATTGCCGTTACCAAAATTAACTTACCATCGGTTTTATGTTCAAGTCGTTTAAAAATATCCAGGGAAATCTTTGCCTTGTTATACCCATATAATTCAAGCTCGTTTGTTTCCACACCACAGCTATCAGCAATCTCCCGAATATCACTCGGCGCCACTGCCTGAGCAATTTCAATATCACTTTTATAAGTCATTCACCAATCAACTCCCATAAAAATTATTAAAAACGACTGTGGGCATCCACAGTCATGTTTTTACATATAATGTTCATACTCCGCCTGTCCAATCTTCTCGAACAGCGTCTCAAAAAAGCGTTCTTCATCCATAGCAACAATTGCCTCAAACTGAAAAACCTGCCCTTTGGCATATAATCCCAACTCAATCGCATCATCATTCTTTGCATACTCAAAGAAATCAATCGCATCGTAAGGTATCGCTAAATAATAAAAACCATTTTCCTTCTTAGGAGTCTCATCACTAACAATCAAAATGCGCTCATCCGATAAAAACAAGGCAATTTCCTTACGTGAAGCCGCAGTAATTCGCGTTCCGGTTGCAAAAACCCGGACTTCATCAGCAAGTGGTAAAAACTGTTCAATATCTTCAAATCGATCCATATCAATCACCGCGCCTTTCTTAATCAGTAGTATATCAAAATCACCGCCAGTTCGCAAGTTCCTCACCGAGGAACTTACGAACAAAAACACTCTTCTTATTTTCCATAAACATCAGCTATTTTAGCTTGTAAATATTCAGTATAATACTGCGGATTAAATGCTTCACCGCACATTGCTTCCAACAATTCTTTAGCTGTTTTGGTTTTACCGTATTGGTAAATATGTTCTGTCAGATAAGCATTAATTGCTTTGAATGTCCCTTGCGCCACATCGTCTTCACGATCTAGCACTTTGTCCAACGCTTTAGTTAACTGGGCAGCATAAGCACTACCTAAAGCATATGATGGGAAGTAGCCAAATGATCCACCTGACCAGTGAATATCCTGCAACACCCCTTCAGCATCATTGCTTGGTGCAACACCAACGTACTCAAGCATTTTTTCGCGCCATACTTGTGGCAAATCGTTCACTGCAATACTACCATCAAAAAGACCCTTTTCAATTTCGTAGCGTACCATAATATGTAATGGATAAGTAACCTCATCCGCCTCAGTACGAATTAACGATGGCTGCACTTTGTTAATTGCCCGCCAGAAATCTTCTACACTTACCTGAGCCAATTGCTCTGGAAACATTTCCTGCAAACGCGGATAAAGCGGTTGCCAAAATACAAGGGAACGACCAATTACATTTTCATAGAAACGCGACTGTGATTCATGCATTGCCATTGAAGTTCCTTCACCAACTAAGGTACCAGTCCAAGTATCAGCAACACCTAACTCATACAATGCATGTCCGGTTTCATGAATCGTACTTAAAATTCCGCTGGCAATATTATTTGCAAGATAGGCAGAAGTAATTCTAACATCCTTGTTATGCATATGTTCTGTAAAAGGATGAGCTGATTCTTTGATAACGCCACGAGCGTAATCAAAGCCTAAGTATTCTGCAATAAAACGAGAAAATTGACGTTGTTTATCAACATCATAAGCGACAAAAATAAAACTATCATCCAATTGTTCATTACCCTTAACCGCAGTTTCAACCAGCGGTACAATTGCTGCCTTCACTTCTGCAAAGAAAGCGTCCAGCACTTCAACTGTCATGCCTTCTTCGTAGTCATCAAGCAAAGTATTATAAGGATGATCAGTATAGCCTAGATAGCCAATAAATCGTTTGTGAGTCGCAACAATCTCTTCAAGATATGGCGCAAACATAGCAAAATCATTCTTTTGACGAGCTTCTGCCCATACATGCTGCGCTTTAGTTGTCAGCTCAGTAAACGCTTGATACTCTTGCTTAGGAATCACTTTTAACTTTTTATATTGTTTCTGTAATTCATGAAAAATAGCAGCCTCACGAGCTGATAATTCGGCTGGCTTAATAACTTCCAGTAAATGTTCAACCTCAGGATTAATCAACGTTTCATAAGCCTCAGAACTTAATAACCCAAGTGTTTTCGAAGTATTATCAATCGAATCTCTTGGTGCCTCAGTCTCAATATCCCAAGCCAATAATTTAATCGCCTGAGTCAAGGCATTATACTTTTCTAAATACTCATTTAATTCATTCCACATACATTTTGCCTCCGCTTTCTATACTAATTTATACATAAAATATTCATTCACACATTGACCATCAACCATTAGTCCGCAGTGACTCTCACCTTCAACTTCAAAGCCAAATTTGCGATACAAAGCAATCGCCGCCTGATTGTGACTCATAACCGTTAATTCAAGCCGGCTAATTCCTTGCTGAGTCGCCACCCAAGCTTCCAGCGCTGCAAACAATTGCGTGCCTAGTCCACGGCCAGCCGCTTGCTGATCAATACCAATTACTATATAAAGTTTATGCTTGGTTCTTGATAAAGTATTGCGCTGCCCAAGAATATACCCTAATAATTCTTTACCAGCGAACGCACCAAACATTACTGAACCATTGTGTTTTTGATTGGCAATAGATTCTTCCATCTGTCGCACTGTCATCCGCCGCTCACCGGGAGCATACAACATAAACTTAGTTTGCTCATCCATTGCATACATCAACGCAACCAGAGCCTTAGCATCCTTATATTCAAGTTTACGAATTTCCATCAAATCACCTCTATAATCGGACATTCTTTCGATAAACCACACTAACAACCAGGAAAATCAATCCCAAAATCACGACAATCGTTCCGCCGCTGGGAATATTCAAATAATACGAACCAACCAAGCCCAGCAGAACACCAATTTCGCTAACCACAATAGCAATCCACAAGGTTTGTTTGAAACTCTTAGCCATTCGCATCGCAATGGCGATTGGCAAAGTGACCAGTGCTGAGATTAACAATACCCCAACAATGCGCATAGAAACGGCAACAACTAAGGCAAGGAATAAGAAAAATAAATTATCCAACCACTTCACCTTAACCCCACGGGTTTTCGCATAATTATCATCAAAAGCAATCATCAGCATTGGCCGATACAACAAAACGACAAAAATAATCGCCGCAACACCGATAGCAAGAATAACCCAGACTTCAACCCGGGAAATCGCATTGATACTTCCGAATAAATAACTAGTGATATCAATCTTTAATCCTTTAGTCATACTAATAAAAATACTACTGATACCAAGACTCATGCTCATCAATAAGGCAATGGTCACTTCCTTAGAATGCTTATACCAACGTGAAACATATGATAAAAATAAAGCTGCCAGCAAACTAAAGGCAATTGCCAAGAAGATTGGTGAAAAATCAACTGCCAAAACGCCAATACTTGCTAAGAAGAACGTCAGTGCAATCCCCGAGAGCGAAACATGACTGAGCGCATCAGGAATCAACGACATCCGCCGTGAAACAACAAACACCCCAAGCAAAGGGGCAACTGCGGCAATAATAATTCCGGCAATATACGCATTTTGTAAAAATTCATACTTTAAAATCTGTTCAAAAATCATACTTCATCCCCGCATACTTCACAAAACTCGATATGATGCTCCTGATACGCCTCACGGCTACCAGCAAAACATATGCCGTCACGAACCTCGATAACCTCGGTCACATGACGATCCATAATATGAACATCATGACTAACTACGACAATCGTTTTTTGCTCTTTTTGATTTAAATCACCGAGCAAATTATAAAACTCATGGGTACTCTTAGCATCCAACCCTACCGTTGGTTCATCTAACACCAACGCCTTAGGATTCGCAACCAAAGCCCGGGCAATAAATACTTTTTGCTGCTGACCACCAGATAAATCAGTGATGCGACTCTTTTTAAATGGCAGCATCCCAACATAATCAAGCCAATATTCTACCGTCTTTGTCGGAATTTTCTTCACTTGTCCCATTTGGACAACCTCTTCAACACTTACCGGTACACTGGCATTAAACTGATGGCTGTTTTGGCCAACATAACCAATATGATCCCAATCATTAAATTGATTAATCGGTGTTCCTTGAATGAGGATCTCACCGGATTCAGCCGGAAGCAAATTCAGCAAACACTTCAAAATAGTAGATTTTCCGGAACCATTAGCACCGACAATCACCGCAAAAGTACCATTATCAATTGAGAAACTAATATCATTTAATACCTTAGTCTTCTCATATGTAAAACTCACATGCTTAAATTCAAACATTCATATATCACCCTTTAACATTTTTATATTATATCACATTTTCATAAATATCGTCCTGTCTATTAACTATTTCGCATCAAGCCAAAATGTTTGACAAAAATAAATGGAAATGATATTCTATTACAGACATCAGATACCTTTAATAGAGAGGAAGAAGAAAATGAACTTTTCTAAGGCAACAACCTATGCCCTGCACACTATGCTCATCCTGGCCAGAACTGACCATGAACAAAAAAATCATAAAATTGGTGTCTCTGATCTTGCTAAACAGCAAAACATTTCACCAACCTATCTCTCCAAAATCTTGACCAAACTAACCAAAGCCGGATTAATTGATTCATCACCAGGTGCCCAAGGCGGTTATTCACTGCGTAAATCCAGCACCACAATAACTTTTCTTGATATTATTCAAGCAATTGAAGGCCACATCCCACTTTTTAGCGGCTGTGAAGACAACTGTGAAATCGAAAAAATCATGAAAGATTACGAAAGTCACATGTATACCTACTTGAAAGATAAAACTCTAGCCGATGCTTTGGAGTAAACCTTTTTGGTTATTATAGACCTTAGAGGTCTTTAATAACCCCATTCTATCATGACAATAAAAAACATGTCAACAAAATCAACTTAAATCCTTAGGAGGACCATATGAAAAAAATTATCACTGTAATTGCTGCGCTTAGCTTAGCGCTTATTCCCCTTGCTGCCTGCCAAAGCACAACCCCGGATAACAGCAATGTGCTCACCATAAAAACCACTGCCTACCCAATCGTCGAGTTTACCAAACGCATTGGTGGTGACGCCGTAGATGTACAAAGCGTCTTTGCCAACGGCTCAGACTCACACACCTACGACCCAACCCCACAAGAAATGGTCGACCTCAATGATGCCGACCTATTCCTCAACATTGACATCGGTGACTACCATACTATCACCGAAAAACTAAAAGCTGCTGCACCGAATTTAGCATTCGTTGATGTTGCTGCCGGAGTTGCTGCCATAGAAGGTGACCATGACCATAGCCATGACGAAAGCGAAGCTAATCACGACGGAGAACACGATCATGAATTTGATCCTCACATCTGGCTTGATCCGGTACGAGCAACATTAATGGCTGAAAACATCAAGAATGAGCTAGTACGTAAGCTTCCTGAACAAGCAGCCACTTTTGAAACTAACTTTGCAGCCCTAAAAGCTGAATTAGCAACCTTAAATGATGAATTCACTACCGGTCTGGCACCATATGCTGAAGACACCTTCTTCGTCACCCATGCTGCCTATGGCTACCTTGCTGATGAATATCATTTGCATCAAGTCTCACTTTCAGGACTAAGTGCAGATTCTGAACTCTCTTCGGCGCAATTAGTTGAAATTGCTGAACAATTAAAAGCACACAATACCAAATATATTCTTGCCGAAGAAAATGTAAGCAACAAGCAAGCTGATGTCTTAGCGAGCGAGTTAGGTATTAGCACCCTGCCAATCTACAACTTAGAAACCCTTACTCAAGCTGAAATTGACGGTGGTCAAACTTATTTCACCTTAATGCGCGAGAATCTTAAAAACTTACAAGAAGCTTTAAAGCAGTAAATTATTGAAAAGAGCCATGCCTCGGGCATGGCTCTTTTTTAGTTTCATCAAAAAAATTATCGTATCGGTGGCAAGATTTTCAGAGCGTGCTACAATTAATTTAGGACAAAAATGTGAGAAAGGAGGGATATTGTGGTTGGAACATGGAAAATATTAGATAACCCAGATTGCAAATTGCCGCAAAAATTAGCCAGCGCCTATACCGATTTACTTGGCAGTATGCTAGGTGCTGGTTATACCCCAATGCTTTACGCGGCGACTCAACTCGTTGCCGGAACTAATCACTTGATTATCAGCAAACAAACAGTTGTTACTAAAGATCCGGTAGAACATTTGGTTTATGTGATTATTTATGAAGATCTCGATGGTAAATTTTCATTAACACAAATCAATACTATTGTATAACTTTTTACTATCAAATATTAGAGAGGTGTTAGATTATGGTTGGAACATGGAAAATTCTTGATACTCCGGAGTGCAAATTACCGGAAAAATTATCTACTGCTTTTAACGATTTACTTGATATGGATGGTGCCGGTTATAAACCGATGCTCTATGCAGCAACCCAATTGGTGGCTGGAACTAATCATTTAATTATCTGTAAACAAACAATCGTTGCCAAAGAGCCAATCGAGTTCCTTGTATATGTAATTATATATGAAGACTTAGAAGGCAACTTCGTATTAACTCGCATCGAACGAATTGTTTAGAAAAACTGAAACCGGCGGCGTGTCACATAGGCACGCCGCCGGTTTTTTTTACTGTAAAATACAAAGCAGACAAGCCGGCCGGGCCGCGCCATGACTGGTGTGTCCGGCCGCCCCCCCGTTTGTCTGTAGAATAACTATAATATAGAATTCACAATTAATCAATAAATACGCTTGTTTTTTTTGAGCAGCGCGGGCTTTCGCCCGCACTGCTCTTCTTTTTCTCCCAAAAATTGATATAATAAAGATATTAAGGGGCTGATTTTATGATTCAAGGCAGTGACTGGAATCCCAAACAAGCACGGATGCGAAAATTGATTCGCAAGGCTGATGGTTTTGATGAGGCGATGCAGATTTGTATGGATTTACATGCTTCGGTTCATTTTGGTATTGTCAGTAATCGCCGAATGCTTACCTATGCTGATTTGATTTGTGATGGACTAGTAGATGATGATTACAGACAACATCCGCTCAAAAACAGCTATACAATTGCATGGAATATCTGGCATATGACTCGGATTGAAGATTTAACTATGAATTTGCTGGTTCGCGAAACTGAACAGGTCTTTAATGCTGATTGGCAGAAACAGATTAATACGCATGTGAGCGATACCGGTAACGCTATGACCAAGGAAGAGATGGTTACTTTCAGCGAGCCACTGAACATTGAAGCTTTACTGGCATACCGCAACGCCGTTTGTACACAGACCAGAGCAATATTGCAGACGCTATCTGCATCAGATATGAAGCAGCCAGTATCAGCCAGCGGAACTGAGCGCGTGCTCAGCGAAGGCGGCGTTACTGAGCATCCTGATTTAATCTGGTTACAAGACTTTTGGGGCAAAAAGGACATTGCAGGTATTTTATTGTTGCCCATCACCCGCCATCAAAGCGTTCATTGGAATGATGCTGCTAAGATTAAAGCCAGTTTGATGAAAATCAGGAAGTAAATATTTGACTATTTTCTTTTATAACTGCTAAAAAACAGCTGATAAACAGCTGTTTTTTTTAATTCCACCAAGATAAGAAATATTTTTGTTCCTTGTATCAGCTTGGGTTATAATAAGAATGAAAATGATAAGCATGGTTCAAATCAGGAGTTGAGAATAATGAATAATATTGATTTACGAGTATTGAAAACTAGACGCGCAATTAAGGCAGCCTTTTTAACAGCCATTAGCAATAAAACAGTTGATAAAATTACTGTTACTAGTCTTACCAAAGAAGCTGAGATTAATAAAGGCACCTTTTATCTTCATTATGCAGATATTTATGCATTATATGATGAGATGGTATTAGAAACAGTATACCAAATAGTTAATAAACATAATCCATATCCGCTTTTTTTCACCAATCCAGAAGCATTTGCCAAAAGTTTTCTTTTTGATCGCATAAATCCGCCCTCGAAAGAAGAGTTTGCGATATTAAACTCTGGCAACGTACGGTTTGCTACCAATTATCCTTTAGTTTTTATTGACGCATTTAAGCATAAGATTTATGAGTCGGGAACACTGACTCGATGTGGAGAAAATGATATTAAACTTGAATATCTTATAAATGGCATGCTGGCGCTTTTAAGCAATCCAAATCTTCTACAGAAAAATACACCTGCTGATAATCTATTTATTATTGAATTTGTTGCCGGAAGTATTCGGCAGCTATTTCCCGAATTATACTCATGATAAACAATAACTCTAATTAAATTACTGATATGGTTGTAACTCATCTTCTGAATAATACATTTGTTGTTGTGGATTAAATCTTACTAAATATTTTTGCTGCTCTTCATCTAAAAAGACTACAGTTCCAATCATTGGAATTTCGCCAAAATACACAGTAACCATATCACCAATTTTATATTTACTCATAGCAATCACTCCTTTCAGCAATTATGAAGACTAAAGTAATTTTCTTGCCTTCTCCATTAATCATAGTCACCAATGATATTGATTTCAATAATCAATAACAAAGAATAGATGAATATTGAACTGATTTTGAAATTTGTTCAGTTATTCGCCTTTTCAAAGTGGTTTATCAACTTCAAAAAAACCAGCTGTTCATCAGCTGGCTTTTTCATATTTTCATTAACCACGGAGTACAGCACTCACCGGCTCTTTTTTCAAGGCCTCGAGAATCGCTGCAATTGCCGCATCAATTTCTTCTGAAGTCAAGGTTTTCTCGGTACTGCCGAAGTGACAACGGAAGGCAACTGATTTTTTATCAGCTTCAATATGCTCGCCTTCGTATACGTCGAAAACTTCTGCATTCAGCAGGTACTCGCCGCCGGCAGTAGTTGCTGCCGCAATTATTTCACCGACTGGTAATGTGCGGGCAACACTCACCGCTAAGTCACGCGAAATATTCGGGAACTTAGAAACCGGATGATAGTCAATTGTATGTAGACTATCATTATTTGCTGCCAGCAACTGACTCAACGAAAGCTGAACTATTACGGTTTTGTTAATGTCATGAGCGGCTGCAACACTTGGATGAACATCACCAAAGCTACCAATATAAGTATCATTGTAATATACATCTGCACTCTTACCTGGATGTAAAATATCCAAAGTACTTGGTTCATAACGCAAGTTGCTTACTTGACCAAAACGAGCAACCACAGCTTCAACACAACCTTTTGCTGCATAGAAATCATTTGCCGCTACCGGATGATAGTGCTCAACCGCTTCATCAGTCATTGCTAAACCTAAATATAACTCATTATCATCATGAGCATCATAAATGTAGCTCACTTCATAAATTGCCAAACGTTCTTGATTACGCGCTTGATTATAACGCACTGTTTCAATCAAAGAAGCATAAAGATTCAAACGCATATACGCGCGTTCCTCACTAAGTGGCATCATCAATCCAGTCACATCTTGCAACTTAGCTTTAGGATGGGTCCCTAATTCAGCAGCTGCTTTATTCACCAATGAATAGGTGATCACTTCCTGTAAACCGGCACCCTGCATCGCAGTATGTACCAATGTAGTCATTTGCTCGATTTTACTTGGTACCACCGGTACTAACTGTTCAACCGGCAATTGTGCTTCAATTCGATCATACCCATAAATACGCGCAATCTCTTCAACCACATCTTGCCAAATAACAATATCCAAACGACGACTAGGTTGCACCACAACAAAACGATCACCATCTTGTTGATATTCAAACTGCAAACGCCGTAAAATAACCGCAACCTCACCGCCAGTAATCGCTACCCCCATTGTTTTTTGAATTTTCTCAAGGGTAATCGCAATTCTTTTCGGAGTGAAGTCTTGGCGACGAACGACATATTGGTCGTACGCCGCCTCTCCGCCAGAAATCTCAACCAACAACTCAGCTGCACGTTTTAAAGCCGTTTCCAAAATGTTTGGATCTACGCCACGCTCAAACCGGCTGCTCGCTTCGCTACGCAAATTCAAGCGCTGTCCGGTTTTACGAATATTCGTCGAATCAAACAAAGCCGCCTCAATAAGAATCGTTTTCGTTTCACTTGTAACTTCAGTATTGGCACCACCCATAACACCACCAAGCGCAATCGCGTCACTGCCATCAGTAATCATGATGTCATCCGGAGTAATCTCCCGCTCATTATCATCAAGGGTAACAAATTTCTCACCCTCAAGTCCCTGGCGAACAACAATCTTACCACTGGAAATCCGATCCATATCAAAAGTATGCAGTGGCTCACCTAATTCAAGCATCACATAATTGGCAACATCGACAACACTATTAATCGGCCGCATACCCGAAGCAATCAAAGCTGCCTGCATCCAATATGGTGAAGTCCCAATCGTTACATTACGAACAATCGTCGCCGTATACGCCGAACAATGCTCACTTTCAATCTCAATATCCTTAATATAATCATGACTTGAAAAATGACCATCAACAACCGGCTCTTTCATACTCATGCTCGTATCGCACGAAGCCGCCGTCTCATAAGCTAAGCCGCGATAACTCATCGCGTCAGCGCGATCCGGCGTCAATGAAATATCCAAAATCTCATCATTTAAATGTAAATATTCCAATGCATCCATACCAATCGGTGCATCTTCTGCTAAAACATAGATGCCGTCACGATATGCCTCATCAACATACTTAGCATCAATACCAAGTTCCTGCAAAGCACAAATCATCCCATTAGAAGCCACACCACGGATTTCCCGCTCAGCAATTGCCAAACCGGGAATTGTGGCACCGACCCGGGCCACGATTACCCGCTGACCGGCAGCAACATTCGGCGCTCCGCAAACAATTTGCGAGCTTTCTTCACCAGTAATTACCTGACAAACATTCAACTTATCAGAATCAGGATGTTTTTCCATGCTTTCAATATATCCGACAACAAGCCCCTGCGCTTTAACTAAAGGAAAAGTCTCTTCAACCTCAAGCCCGCCATAATTCGACAGCACCCGCGCCAGTTCCTCAGTCGACACATTTTTAATATCTGCATATTTACCTAACCAATTACGACTAACCAGCATTACTTGTCACCCCAATCTTTAAACTGCGTCACAAAACGCATATCATTCACATAAAAGTTACGAATATCTTCAACACCATACTTCAACATAGCGATTCGCTCAACGCCGATGCCGAAGGCAAAACCACTGACAATTTCCGGATCAAATCCGGCAATCGTCAAAATATTCGGGTGGCACATACCAGCACCGAGTATTTCAATCCACCCGGTCTGCTTACAAATCGAGCAACCGGAACCGCCACACTTAGCACAAGTCACATCAACTTCCATTGATGGCTCAGTAAACGGGAAATATGATGGCCGCAAACGGATTTCCCGTTCCGGACCAAACATATAATGAACGAACTCTTGCAAGGTCGCTTTCAAATGTGCAAGTGAAATATCACGGCCAATCATAATACCTTCCAATTGCATAAACTGATGTGAATGGGTGGCATCATCATCATCACGACGATATACTTTCCCTGGTGCCAAAATTTGAATCGGCAAATCTTGCATAGAGCGCGCCTCAAATGTCCGTGACTGCACCCCAGATGTATGCGTACGCAACAAACGATGCATATCAATATAAAAAGTATCTTGCATATCCCGCGCCGGGTGATTCTTCGGCAAATTCAGCGCCTCAAAATTGTAGTAATCAGTCTCAATTTCCGGACCAACACCTACCTCATAACCCATACTGCGGAAGAAAGCAACACTTTCATCGACAATTGCTGTTAATGGATGCTTTCCACCCATAACACGCGCTTGAGCCGGCAAACTGATATCAATCTTCTCCGCTGCCAAACGCGCCTCAACCTCTGCCGCTTCAAGCTCTGCCATCCGACTTTCGATAACCGCCGCCAGCTCTTGCTTCACTTCGTTCACCGCTGCCCCGGTTTCCTTTTTTTCTTCAACGCTCATATCGCGCATCTTACCCATAACTTCTTGAATCGGACCTTTCTTACCCAAATACTTGACCCGAATATCATTCATTGCCGCTACATCTTTAGCCTCAGCAATCAAATCCAGCGCTTCTTGTTTTATTGTCAGCAACTGCTCTTTCATATAAAATCTCTCCTAACATTGCATTTAGCTGAATGAAAACGCTTGAAATCGCAGGAAATTGAATAAAATTAGGATTGAGCGTATCCAAACATACGTGATTGACTAATTTTATTCGATTTTCAAAAATTGCGAGCGTTTTGCTTTAGCTAAAATAAAAAAACGTCCCAATACGCACATACTTGCGTATTGGGACGAAACATTCTCCGCGGTACCACCCAGATTCCCGGGACTTATTCCCGGACACTCAAAGCTTATAACGGCAAGCAACCGGTTTATTTTTAATTGGAAAATCGCCAACTTTTACAATAAACTGCTCCAAAAGCGAATTCATCTGCCAACAACGATCGGGACTCTCAGCCACGGCCCAACTCTCTCAACATCATTTTCTGCAAACTACTACTCTTTCATCTCTGCATTTCTTCCTTATATTATACGTTATTCGTATTCATTTGCCAAGTGTATTCGGAGAATATCCAAGCAACTTACTCAATTGTCGAGTGACTATAAATATAGAACTCTTCCTGAGATGGCATATGTTTTTTCTCCATAGGTTCCAAAGCATCATCAAAAACGACCGCTGCCTGCTCATCAATGCTGAATACTGAGCTTTCATGATAAACCCATTTACCCGCTTCTAAAGCATTTGCTTTGAGTTCTTTTACTAGCATTGCTGTAGGATAAATACCATCTTCAAGACTAACATTATATTTTTTACTGCTCTTAAAGCCATGGCAAACATAGTTACCCGGATTACCAAAAATAACAACTAGATCGTAGCCAAGTTCTATTGCCCGTTTAAACGAATACTCAATAAGCTTTTTACCATATCCTTTACGTTGATGCTCTGGTAATATACAAACCGGTCCAAAGGTTAGAATATCTTTTTCTTTGCCATTTTCATTAACCAGTTTTGCTCTTGTATACATAATATTACCGATGATTTCGCCATCAAGTTCAATAACGAAATCCAGTTCCGGAATAAAATCTTCATGCCCGCGCATAATATGAGCCAAATAATGCTCATTTGCTCCCGGTATATATAAATTCCAAAAGCATTTTCTAATAATTGCTTCAACTTGTTTATTGTCTGTTGCTTTTTCATTTCTAATTGTAATTTTATTACTCATTTTAATCTTAACTCCTTTTATTAAATAACTAATCCAATCACCCATAAACAGCAAAAAAAGCGCAGTATAACACTGCACTACAGACGACACAATTATAAATATAATATTGACGTCGTTTAATCTGTAGGGTGATTTTCTCATGCAAAAAACAAAGCATCGTCGCTGCTTTATCTACATAATTATCATACATTCCTTACAGAACAATCGGCATCAATACACCACTCTTTCTAAGAAAACTATACCATGACTTTATTGGTTTAGCAAGAACTACAAAAAATACTTGTCAATTTTTCGGTTGTCGTCATAACAAATAACGCGGTATAATAGCAACACAAGGAAGTGATTGAAATGAAATTAAGTGACGAAGAAATGTATCGTGCACTCGTAAATAAAGACAGCAGTTATGAAGGGACTTTTATTACTGGGGTAAAAACCACCGGGATTTTCTGTCGGCCCAGCTGTACCGCCCGAAAACCTAAACGTGAAAATGTTGAGTTTTTCGCAACCACCAAGGAAGCATTAGAAAATGGCTACCGACCATGTAAAGTTTGTCACCCTCTAGAACCACTAGGCGAAGTTCCAAACTATATTCAGGATTTACTTGATGAAATCGAGAGTGACCCAACCAAGAAAATCACCGATGGTGATTTAATCGAACGCGGCATGTCACCGAGCCATGTACGCCGCTGGTTCAAAAAGAACCACGGCATCAGCTTCCAAGCCTACCAACGCATGATTCGCATCAACGGTGCCTTCACCAACATTATGAGCGGAAAGGGCGTGACTGACTCGGCCTTTGATTCCGGCTACAACTCACTAAGCGGTTTTAATAGCGCCTACAAAAATCTGATTGGCGACACTCCAAGCGGCAAAAACAAAAACGTCATCACCGTGATGCGCTTCACCAGCGTGCTTGGACCAATGATTGCCGCTAGCACTGACAAAGGCATTTGCCTGTTAGAATTTTCCGATCGGCGCATGCTTGAGACAGAGCTCAAGGATATCCGCCGCATCTTCAAATCTGAGCTCCTCTATGGCGAAAATGACTTACTGCGCCAAGTAAAACGCGAAATAGAAGAATATTTCGCCGGCACGCGACAAGCATTTGACGTGCCGCTTGATGTTGTTGGCAGTGACTTCCAAAAACAAGTCTGGGCCCAACTGCAAACTATTCCTTACGGAACCACACGCAGCTACGCTGAACAAGCAGCTGCGATGAATAATCCTAAAGCAGTACGCGCAGTCGGCACTGCCAATGGTCACAATCGCATCGCGATTATTATTCCATGCCACCGGGTTATCGGCAGTAATGGCAAACTAACCGGCTATGGTGGCGGCTTATGGCGCAAACAATGGTTACTGGATTTAGAAATGAAAAATGTTTAATGGAAAAACCACCGGATGCTCGTCATCCGGTGGTTTCTTATTTTCCCATAAAATTATTGCATCACTTACACCAAATTCTCCATCCAATATGAGACGCGAACTCTAGTATGGGATACCACGGGGGCGAGGCATTCCCAATGCTCGTCGACTCATATTGGATGGAGAATTATAGTCAGGCATACTACTTCAACAGCTACCTTTAATAACTATTTTTCTTTCTCAACCAAGCAATAACCAATCCGCCAGTCAAGATAACCGGAACTGCCATTATAATTGCTTCAATTGGGTTACTACCTGTAACCGGTAAGGTTACTTCTTCACTGTCTACTGTAATAACTACCTCAACTTTATTGGTTTCGGTTATTTCTACATTTGTTCCCTCGGCTTGGGCAATATTTGATAATTTTCCGTCACCTTCCGGAAGTGAATCAGCCAAGATCACATCAAAAGTAATAACTACACTAGCCTGCGGAGCAATAGCACCAACATGAATACCCGATTGAATAAGCTCACTTGTTTCAATGCCATTTATTCTAGTATTAACTATTCTTGCATTCTCAAATTCTGAATCACCTAAGCTATCAGTAATTACAACATTCTCAGCTGTAAGATTACCAATATTAGTATACTTTACTGTATAGCTGACTACATCGCCGGCAACCACTGTTCCATCCACTCTTGGTACATTTATTGACTTACTGCCAATAAGTTGTGGTGCGGCATCCGTCGGAAGTATTACTTCGTTGGTTTGCACTTCCTTCATATTTGTTCCTTGCGCCGATGCCGTATTCTTAACAACACCATCGCCTGCCCCAAGTGGCGTTGAAAATCTTATATTAAAGGTGATTGTTACTACCTCTCCCGAAGAAATATCTCCAACATCAATACCTGTCCGGATGTCACTTGTTGTAGCAACACCATTAATTGTTGTGTTCTCAATTGTTGCACCGATGAATTCAGAGTCACTTAACGTATCACTAATTATTACTCCCGTTGCTGCCATATTACCTATATTGGTATAGCGGATTGAATAATTTATTGTTGTTCCCGCTGAAACGACATTGTTTGTTGCCGATACATCTGCTTGTTTGATACCAATAAGCTCAGGTGCTGCATCAGTTGGCATCTCAACAATATTTGTTGGAGTATCAGAAATGTTATCACCACTAGCAATTGCAACATTAAAAATCTTACCGTCTCCATTTGCAAGTGGGCTAGGGAATAATACATCAAAAGTAATTTCCACCGATGCTCCCGGTGCAAGTGTACCTACGTTTACTCCGCTCTTGATATCTCCTGATACAGGTAGTCCATTTACTGTTAAGTTGCTTGTGCTAGTTCCTAAAAACTCAGCATCAATAAGTGGATCCTGAATCACGATATTATTCGCTGCAAGATTTCCGAAATTAGTATATTTAATTGTGTACTGAACCGTCTCGCCACCGGCAATCTTCCCATCATTATTCTCATCAACTGCTGTTTTTTCACCAACTAAATGTGGTGCGGCATCGGTTGATAGTTCAACAGTATTAGTTGGCACCTCAGGGATTCCTGGAACCTTTGCAGTAGCAGTGTTAGCAAGTAATCCATCCCCAGCAGGTAACGGGTTTTGCAATAAAACATCGAATGTAATAGTCACTGTTTCTCCAACATGTAACTCATCAATAGTAATGCCTGTTTGTATATCTGCATTTGTGGCTACACCATTTACTTTCGTGTTACTAATGGTACTTCCATTAAATTCACTATCATCCAATCCGTCTTGAACAAGTACATTTTTAGCGCTTAAATTACCACTATTCGTATAGATGATTGTATATTGAATGACTTCGCCAGCTTCGACAACGCCATTATCGTTTGCGTCAGTTGCAATCTTCTCTCCCTGAATAATTGGTGCTGCATTAGTTGGAATCTCTACCTCATTTGTCGGCACTTCCGGAGTTGTGTCACTTTTAATCGAGGCTGTATTGTTCAATAATCCATTACCGGCAGGGAGCGGATTAGCAAAACGAACATCAAATGTAATCGTTACTGTAGATTGCGCTTCAAGAGTACCAATATTGATTCCTGAACGAATATCTCCAGAATTGGCTACACCATCTATCTTAAGATTGCTTATTGTACTTCCATTAAACTCGCTGTCAGAAAGACTATCTCGGACAATAACATTTTCTGCATCTAAATTGCCGATATTTGCATAGGTTAAAGTATAAGAAATTGTATCACCACCAGCGACACTAGCTGCACTGGTTGCTTTACTACCACTTAATATCGGTGTAGCTAATCGAGGTTCAATTATATACTCACCATTCACATTATTCAGTTTCTCATATGACCATGTATCTATATAATTACCATCACCAAATGACTCAATATTTGCAGTTGGCGCAGGGTTTAAATTATATGAGCATACATTTACATTATCAAATTGCCACTTTCTATCTTTAATATATGATATATCCCCCGTTAAGTTTGTAATAGCTTGATTAATTGGAATATCACAACCTGTTGGTGTATTCAACATATTTTTTATAATGCTGTCATCCCAATAAACAACATTACTTTGAGAACTTTCGTGTCCATTCAAACGAGTAAAACTCATTCCTCCACCCAAGACTTCAACATCATCAAGAATAAAATGAATTTCTCCAGCCTTTTTAACCTCAGCACGAGCAACTACTTTATTATTAACAGTAACTTTTTTTCCATTTGCATCATTACCATCCCAATAAAATGTTGTCGGCTCTCCATATTTAAAAATTAACTGTTTAACAATGTCTCCTTTAGTAACTGATATTTCCCCATCGTTAGGATTAACATCTATAACAAACTCAAATTGACCTTGAAAATTATCTATAGTAATTTGAAACTCACCTGAATGTTTGAGATCCGAATCAGGCGTAAAAGTTATTTTTGAAACATCTATTTTCTTTAGTTGCGGGTTTAACCACGTCATCTCACCATTTGGCAGAGAAAATTCACCAGTAGGAATATCCATAGCAGGTGCATCAATAAAAATTTTATTCTTCTCAACACTGTTTTTACAATCATTAGCGTAAGAAGGTTTATAGGCTACATTATTTACAGTTTCGCCTTTCCGAACGGATCCATAGAGTGGCAAACACTTTTCATTTCCCGGTGTGTCAGTTGTTACACCAATGCCATCACTATAAAAGCGGCTCCACATTCCATTTATATTATTATATTCAGCTTTATAAATATACCCATCCACACTTTGATACCATAAGGCCATATTTTCAGTATTATTATTGATATCTGACCAAGTTGGATAGGTAATTAAATCTTCTGACCAAATTCTACCGGAAACTACTTTATTAGACGTATCCCTTATGTCTATCTTCAAATTATAAATAGGGTCCTCTCCGGCAGCCCGCTCAATATTCAAAGCATAAATACCCTCAACATCAACAACTACTTGATTAGCATTTGTACCAACTAAATCGTACAAAATTTTCTGGGTATTGACTTGGGCACGAGTATGAGTAACTGTAGTTTTCGGTTTCGACAAATTACTACCGCTAGGAACATCGAATTGATAAAACCAAGTATAGGTATCTTTATATCCGTTGTATCCATTATACTGAGTGCTTATACTTATCTTTTCACCCTTTTTTAAATACATATAGACCGTACCATTACTGAAATTATCGATTTGATTTACCGTACCACTATTTCTAGTTGTTCCCTTACCCGCACGCTCATTGCTTACCTCAACAGGATTAGGATTCGCATCTGTAGCTAAAACCTCTGCTCCCATATTAAAAGTTATAAAAGTCATAGTCAGCAACGCAGTTAATAATTTAATAGGCATATTATTTCCCCCATTTTTAGTGATTCAACATTCACATTTTTTGGCAACTTTTTCATTACCTTCTTTAAACATTATACTAAAAGACATATATGAAAAAAGCCCAAATACTTGGAGTTTTTTACCAAATAAATATCTACACCTATACTTTTTATGAATAAACCCTAATAAAAAAGAGCTAACCATGACTAGCTCTTTTTTATAATTTTAGTATTCCATCAGAAACATAGGTGGTTGCTCATTCCACCCTTAGTTAAGATATGGTAAGATAGAGAAAAGACTTAAAGGAGGAAATAGGTAGATGGAAAAGATAGATTTAGCAACTTGGGAACGGAAAGCACATTTTGATTTTTTTAAGCAGTTTGCCAATCCCCATTTTTCTATGAGTGCAACCGTTAATGTTACAAATATATACAATGTGACAAAACAGAACAATGAATCGATATTTTGTTCGCTGCTCTTTGTAATCATGCAAACCCTTAATGAAATAAAAGCGTTTAGATTACGAATTATTGATGATGAAGTTTTTGAATGCTCAGTTACTCATCCAAACTGTACGGTTTTAGATAAAAATAATCTATTTGGGTTTTGTAGTATTGACTTTGTTGATGATAAAAAGACGTTTATCGAACATGCAAAGACTCGAATTGATCGTGCCAAAGAGCATTTTTCATTAGCAGTTGAGCCAAGAAATAATGTGGTATTTTTTTCAACGATTCCATGGGTCGACTTTACCAGCATTTCTCACCCGATTCAAATCGTTGAAGTTGATAGTGTGCCCAGGATAACAATAGGGAAAATCCATGCCGATACTAACGGTAATAAGTTAATGCTGGTATCTATTCAAGTTCACCATGGCTTAGCCGATGGTTATCATGTCGGATTGTTTTTCCAGTTATTGCAAGAAAAACTTGATTCTGTTTACTAGTCTAATATTAGAGTGAACCCACCGGATGCTCGTCATCCGGTGGGTTCTTATTTTTATAAAAAAATGAATGCAAAAAATTTTATATCATGATATCGTCAAAGAGTAATGCATTACAACTAATTTGAAGGAGTTGTAAATATGAACATAACTATTGAAAACTTTGAACCTATGGCTATTGCCTATTATCGCCAGATTGGTCCTTATGGAGCAAACAATGTTACTGTGATGACAAAAATCAAAAACTGGGCAACCGACCAAAATTTATTTAATAAAGACGCCGTTATTTTAGGCATTATTCATGATAATCCTACTACAACCGCACCGGAAAATTGTCGCTATGATGCGGCAATCATTGTTACGGCTAATTATCCTGAAATAGAACAAACTACTTTGGCGGGTGGTAAATATGCAGTCATGACGCTTGAACATACTGTTGAAGCAATGCAAGCAGTTTGGGAAAACATTGCTAGTGCCAAGCTTAATCTTGACAGCACCCGACCAATTCTTGAACGATACCCGCGCGCGCTTGTAGATATCCACCTTTGTCAAATCTGTATTCCGGTTGATTGATAAAACTTAAAAAAAGACAAGAGCCGAACTCTTGTCTTTTTAACAACTCACTTTACACACAATATTAAAAATATGTAATTTATGCAAGTCACTTGCTATCATCACCAAAAAAACTTATCATTATACATGTAAGGAGAGGATTTTATGAAGAAATATCTTGCAGAATTAATTGGAACATTTACTTTAGTCCTTTTTGGTTGTGGAGCCGCCGTATTAGCCGGTAACTTTGTCGGTCAATTAGGCATCGCATTTGCATTTGGGTTAACAATTGTTGGGATGGCTTATGCAATCGGGCCGGTGTCGGGTTGTCACATTAATCCGGCAGTAACCATCGGAGCTTGGTTCGCGAAGCGAATTGAAACAAAAGATGCACTTTTCTATATTGTAGCCCAATTTATTGGTGCGGCAATTGCATCAGGTGTATTGTACTTAATTGCCAGCGGCAGTCCATCATATGACTTAGCGGCAATTGGTCTTGGTCAAAATGGCTTCGGTGCCAACTACAATGGTGGTTATACGATGACGGCTGCTATTATTTTTGAAACAATAGCGACTTTCATTTTTGTATTCGTTGTTCTTGGTGCTACCCATAAAAATGCGAACTTCAAGTTTGCCGGTCTTGGTATCGGGCTTACACTAGTATTTATTCACATTGTTGGGATTCAAATTACCGGTGTATCAGTGAATCCGGCTCGTAGTTTCGGACCGGCACTCTTCAATATGCAGGCGCTCAGTCAATTATGGCTATTCTTGGTATTCCCGACTATTGGTGGTATTTTAGCCGGCCTCGCATATCGTTTCAGATTAATTTACAATGATTAAAGATAGAACCAGAGTCACGCTCGCCGTGCCTCTGGTTCTTTTTTTCTCCTTAAATATGCGGAGCAATTGTGAATATGATATAATTTATCTTAGGAGTTGATGAACATGAAAGTAACTTATTTAGGACATTCAGCAGTGTTGCTTGAAGATGGCGACAAACATATTATTATAGATCCCTTTCTAAGCGGAAATCCGTTATTCAAAGGTACACTTGACGATATTCCTAAACTTGATGCTATTCTTTTGACTCATGGTCATAATGATCATTTTGGTGATACTATTGAGCTTGCTGATCGTGATGGTGCGCTTATTGTTTGTATGGTTGAAATAGCTGATTTTATTGAACAGCATTTTGAAGTTGATACACATGGTTTGAATATTGGCGGTGGCTATCAGTTTGATTTTGGTAAGGTAACCCTAGTGCCGGCGATTCATTCAAGCTCTATTAATGACAAGAACGGCAATATCCATTATCTTGGCTTAGCAGCCGGGATTGTGTTTGAATCAGGGACTAAAGCTATTTATCATGCCGGTGATACTGCATTATTCAGCGACATGCAGTTGCTGAATCGTTATGATTTAGATCTTGCTTTTCTACCGATTGGCGATAATTATACGATGGGCATTGATGATGCCGTGCAGGCAGCAGAATGGATTGAGGCGCAAAAGGTTGTGCCGGTTCATTATAATACTTTCCCGATTATTCAGCAGGATCCGCATATTTGGGCACGGCATATGGTTGAGATTGGTCAGCACCCGCATATTCTCGATGCCGGTGAGATGGTTCTTATATAAATTTGAAAACCGGGGCACTAAAGTGCCCCGGTTTTTTTATTTTCTTCTAAATATAATAATACCACTGCTGATAATGAGCAAGAAGCTGCCTATTAAAACGAAACTGCCTATGTTTTGTCCAGTAACCGGCAACGGATTGGTATTGTCATTAGTTGCCGTTGCCTGTCCCACAACAGTTACTTGGATTGGCAGCGGCTCTGAACTGCCGCTAGTGTCTGTTGCAGTTACCATCACTTGGTATGTACCAGCTTGTTGCATATTTACAACACTGTTAAAATCTGTTGTTAACGTTGCTGTTCTATCAACTGTAATAGCTGCATCTTGAATAAAGTCTGCCTCACTTTTCGCTTCGCCAACTTGATAAATGACATCGTGACCGCTAACAACCGGAACCAGGCTGGTAACTGTTACGTCGAAAGTAAATGATACACCCGAAGGCAGTGAATACGTAATTGTAGCGTTGCCGCCGTTTTTACCGCTGGTAAGCTGAATGTCGGTGTTATTTGTGGTGTTTGCTTGAACAACATCCGGATTAGAACTGGTTACAGTTGCTGCAAACGCAGTTTCATCCGTCAGTAACGTCCATCGGTATGTGGAACTAAGTTGTTCAAAAATACCGCCAGTATGGATAGTAATTGGAACTTGCAGTTGTAAACTTGCATTCGTTTCCATGCTTTGATTACTGATTGCCATTACACTATTTTGTTGCGCACCATCATACCAATTGTTAGTATTAATATTTGGATCCATTGCAAAAACTGCATCAAGTTTACTTTGAATAATATCAGATACTTCACTTACAAAACTATCATATAACATAATATATTCTAGTTTTGGTAAGCTTTCCAGTACTGATAAATCACTAACCGGCACAGATAATAAACCAATATTTTTTATTTCTTGCAAGTCCTTGAGTCCGGAAATATCGGTATTAGTCGCATACGCAATATCAAACTGCCATAGTTTAGGGAATTGCGCCAGGGTTTCAAGATTACTAACCGTAATTCTATCTTCAAAGCCAATGACTTCAAGATAATACAACTCTGTTTGTGACTCAAAATCTTTCAAATCAACATCTTGATTCGTGCTTAAAATAAGTTCACCTAATCCCTGAATCTGGCCAATTTTACCGACATCTTCAGCTGACATTGTATTTGTAGTAATTGATAAGGCACGTAATTGCTTCATCGCAAGCAATGGTGAATAATCAGTAATACCACTGTTATCAAGCATCAGAGCTCCATTTGAAACATTTAGATATTGAATCCCTTCCAAATTTTCAACTGACTTTCCGCGCAAATCTAAATAAAAATATCCTAAATTATTAATTAAATCAAACTTTTCTTCGGTAATTTCTTCATAAGCCGGCCAGGTTGCTGGCAGCATAGCTGTTCCGATAGTATTGATTGCTGCCCGTAACTGTTGATCAGGTACTAAAGGAACAAGTTCCTGAGTTTCAGTCACCTCTGCCGCTTGTACTGTTTGAGCAAATGACATAAATATCAATAAAGAACTCAATGCAATTGCACTGAAAATACGTATAATTTTTTGCATAAAAAAGACCCCCAATTGAAATTAATACTTCTTTAGTATAACAAAATCGATATATAAAAGAAGTGTAATTTTATGGGATAGTCTTTCGTTTTAATGGCAATACAGGTTCTGTGCAGCACAGAACCTGTATTATTTTTCTTCGGCCTTAACACGGTGGTGCTTGTCTATAAAGTCTTTCAACTCTTGCTCAAGCGCCATAACTTGATTTTGTGCCTCATTTGATTCTACCACGTTAATTTGTGCTTGTAAGTTGCTGACTGAAACAATCAGCTCATGGCAGATGCTGCGTACATCTTGCGAATACGCATGTTGTTGTATGCTTTCTATCTGACTGATAATATCATTAAGACGTGAAGTTATTGTATTTGCCATTTGGTTCCCCTCCTATAATTCACGCGTGATTGCTGTATATAATCGATCCAGCTGCAAAAAAATGTGTTCAAACAACTGGCTATTTAATTGATACTTTCTTAATTCAGCAATCTGCTCATCAACAAAGGTTTCGACTTCTACCTTTATTTTATCATGTAATTGCGATAAATACTTTATTTTTAAATCCTCAACTGTTTTCAACTTAGTTGCTGCATAAGCCTTAATGCGGCTGCTTGACTTAATAAACTGGCTCTCCAAATCTTGAATATTGTTTTTCAACGCCACTAAATCAGCAATCTTTTCAAGTTGAATGGTAGTCGCCCGATCAGGAGTAATCACCTGTCCGGCTTGATCGAATACAAACATCTTCATACTATGATTATCCAAAAGCAGATTTACCGAGGCAGCAGCGTCAGTACTTGGCGGATTATACAAAGCGCTAAACAATTGTTTGCCATATACAATGTAAGAATCAATAAACGGAAACTTTTGTTCCGGCACCATCACCTGGTGGGTAATATCATCGGCAACATAAAAACAACTGATGGCCTGCTGATGATCCAGCTTAGCACCAAAATCAATTGATTTTGGCAATGGCGCCGGATTAAACACCACCGCGCGGACACCTAAATCCATCGCCACATAAACTGCCTGGGCACCGCCACGCGAATGCCCGCAAACGCCAAGCGTAGCATGCGGGTATTGTGCGCGCACTATAGCTGCATGCTCACTAGCTGCCGGAAATGGTTCCTGAAAACCAACCTCGCGGCCAGCAGGCAATACCCGGTCAATCAACGACTGACGCGACTCAATCGTCATCCCCTGCAAAGCACTCATCCCGGTATCACCAAAAATATTTTGAAACCAATCAATAGCATTCACCGACCCGCGATAACCAATGATAATATGTTGCTTATCGGCATCAACATAAGTGACATAAGCAAGTCCAGTCTTTAAACTCGAACTCAATTGTTCATCAACCTGCCACCCCTCTTGCACCAAAAAATCATTCGCATCATCCCAAGCTTTTTGATATAACCGCTGCTGCCATGTCAAATCCTTATCAGCAACACCATCATACTTGCGCTGATATGCACAAAGCGCCACCGCCCAAAAATGTCGTTCACTCACCATAACCCTCACCTCACATACCTTTTCTCTATAAACCCCAAAGCGAAAAGTACAGACCAACAGGTCCGCCCTTTTCACCAAACATTCTCAATCCTCATCCGGCAACCATACAACATTAACCGTTGTCTTCGACATCGTCAAGCGCGCCACATCATCACCATGTAAATAATCCTGCACTTCATCGTCTTCAAGCATCAATGGCAAACGATTATGCAACACCATAAATTCCGGTGTCGCTTCCTGAGTAATAATCACAAACCGCGGCTCACCATCAACCATACGGTACAGTCCCGCCACTTTCAGTGTCGGCTGACCATCACGATGCACAGCATTCTTCACCTTATGATCCTGCCACTCATAAAAATATGGCATATAAACCACACAACGGCGATGCAGCATATCTTCACGAAAAAATGGTTTATCCAAAACCGTCTCCTGACGGGCATTAATTATCACACCAGTTCCCTGCCACTTAGGAATACCCCATTGCATCTCTGCAAAACCAAACTTCGTCTTTACCAAAGCAAATTCAGTCGGAAAAACCTCACCAACTTTAATCTGCGAAAGCGTCGTGCCGGCAAGGGCAAAAAAAGTATTCAGTTGCTCTTGAGTCAAAGAATGAAATCTACCGCACACTGCTTTACCGCCTCCATGAATAAATTATACCACAATTTTTAGGAAAAACAGAAACGAGTCCGGTACAATTCCGGACTCGTTTCCACTTTCTATATATCAAATCTATATCATTCAACAAAAACTATCTTTCCAAGGGGGCTATCAAGATAAGTTATTTTGTTTTCTAACGAATAATACTCCCAGACTTAATACCATAATTATCGCACCACCAATAATAAACTCAGTAGTACTTAAACCAGTAGTTGGTAACGTGTTGTTCCCCGTTGTATTATTATCAGTTGTATTGAACACTTGCGGCAACGGGGCATTTTCTCTAGTAACAGCTACCAAATCATCAGCAGTAATTGTAATCTCATATGGCGTATCATCAAGCTGATAACCTACCGGTGCCTTGACTTCTATCAATTCATAAGTATCAAAGGTTAAATCAGAAATTGAACCTTTACCGTCTTCATCGGTCACTATCGTGCCCACTTTTTCTCCGTCACTTACACGAATAACCTCAAACTCTGCACCGGCGAGTTTCTCACCGGTTGTGCTATCAGTCTTCAACAGACTGATGCCGCCGGTTACACCGAAACCGTCGCCACCACCTTCAGAAACTCGGGTAGTATTTCGCGAACTATATACTTCCGTACCTTCACCTTGTAAAGTAACAGTATTTTCAATATAGGTCCCGGCTGGAACAGTACTCGTTAGTTGAGTATCATAACTCAGCAAGTACCCTTCGCCGTTTATATTACCGAAGTCAATCGTAAAACCTCCAGCATTTTGAGTTATAGCTAAACTAGCCGTAACATCTACATGGTTTTTTATAACGACCTTACCATTTTGAATTGAATAATCAACTTTATAAACAATCAATGAATCAATAACTAATTCATGGTATGCACCAACAGTATCGGTTAGCACCGCTTTTGGTATTGTATTGTGAGCAACATTTACCCGCGTGTACCAATGAATTTTATTCGGACTTTCAGGATAATCAAAACCACCATACTTAAAAAGCACTTCATTTGGGTTTTCACCAGTTCCTTTAAATTCAATATCTTGTTCAAAAGTAACACCATCACTATCAGTGAATATAAACGGGAAGGTATTCTCATCAATCATTTCAAATGTTTTAAAGCCTGATAAAAACCACATTGTTCCCTGTACGTTGGAATGCGTTTCAACATAATCAGTAAAAGTTACCGTTACAATACCAGTTACTTGATTTACAAAAACCGTACCAACAACGTTGTTTGGTGCAATACCATTGTCATCTAGTAATGGAAAGGATAAATTCTTTGTTAACTTTAGCAAGCTCGGCAGTGTAAATGTCGCTGTATCACCAGCTTTTACTGTGTTATTCGGAATTGACCAATCCATGTTCACTCGAGCCTGTTCATATCGTGACCAAGGACTTTCAGTGCCGCCGTTTTCATGAGTAATATAAATGTTATCAATAATAGAATTAACACTCTTAGCTTGCACATTATTGTTTTTTACCATATTTATGCCCATAAAAATAAAGAGCACTGCAAAAAAGGCCGCAACAAATTTATAATATTTTTTAGTCTGCATTTGTGATTCCCCCGCATATATATTTATTTATAGATAAAGTATATCTAACTAGTTCAAAAAATCTTCCCAAAAAATGCTTGAAAAATCACATTTTTTGAAGTTTATTTTGCTTGAATACGTACTCAAAACGAATTATACTTTAGTCATTAATTAATTCTATATGGAAGACGAAAAAGTTGAGTTATGATTTACATAATGGTTTTCTTGGGGAAATATCACAGCTACTTAACAATTTCATTCTGGGGGAAGCCATGAAACATTTTTTAGATAAACATGCATTGCGGCGATATACAATAATGGAACTTTTTTTACGTGATCGGCAAACTTGGACAATTGCCGAGATTGCTACACGTCTCGATTTAGATGCGCGCACCGTCGCTAAAGATTTATCTGCCTTACAGGCGGAATTTTTTTCTTGGCCGGATATAACCTTTGTCAACCATCAGAATGGCATATCATTTTCACTAAGTTATGCAGCTTACTTTAATCCCAATAAAGTTTTGTTCCATTTTTTACAAACCTCTATTCCGTTTCTATTCATTACCGAACTATTAGCAAAACCTTCAATCAATCCGGTGAGTTTTATTGACAAGCATTTCATCAGTAAATCAACTTTTTATCGGCACTTAAAAATGATTAAAGAAATTTTGGCAACCTTTGAATTGAAAATTAGTTCGCCGCCATTTACATTGATTGGCAACGAAGAACAAATTCGTTTCTTTTATTATTTCTTTTTTGATGACTTTGATGAGGAACACTTCTGGCAATATTTTCCAATTAATCAAGATAGCATCATTACTCTGCTCAGCAGCGTCGAGAAAATTATGCACTTTCAAATGCTTGAATACAACCGCCAGTCACTGGTAAAATTACTTGCAATTCATAAGTATCGCATGTTTGGTAAACACTATGCACCGATGCATCAGTCCAGCACTATGTATCCGCTCTGTGATGAAGTCGGTATTTATAGTTTTTCGATTCAAACATTAACTGAGTTTTTACGTAAAAGTCAGCTCCCCGAAGAAATCTGCTATAATGAATCAATCAGTATCCTCGCCTCAGTCATTTCTTTGGCCTTCTTTGAACAAACCGCTTCTATTGCTGACTCAGTTATTAACTACAACTATCGTTCTAATACTGCTGGTATTCAACTAGTTGATAAAACCTTGGAACTTTGCTGTCAATATTTTGATCTGCCACAAGAAGAAATCACTAAATTTATTAAAGCAAGTTTGCTCTGTGTCTATTTTTTCGTTGTCAACTACACAGTAAATATCAGCTATTTTGAAAATATGGAGCAATATAAAGACTTTATCGATGAATATCAAGTTGAAATAAAACAATGCACAAAATCTATCTATCAACTAGCAAAAAAAATTCTACCTAAAGAAAACTATCAGCATATCATTGCCTCAGAAAGCTACATAAAATATTCACTGACAAAAATTCTCTTACCAATTATAAAACACCATAAAGTACGCCGTGCTATTCGAGTTTATGCAACATGTGCGAAAGGCTACCACCAAACTCGCTATCTACAAACCTATCTTAGTAATCATTTTGCCTTCAACTTAGAATTCACCACTTATCCTATCGACGCGGATATCATCATTACTGATACCGAACTTATCGACCACCAAATTAATGAAAACTCAATTATCGTTAACTATCACTATCCATTTCTCTCTGAAGTAGACAAACTCCGCTTACAAGAAGTCTTGACTGATTTTGAGAAAAAACTATAAACTAAAACAAAAAAGGCTCCGTCTAAAACGGAGTCTTTTTCTGCTTTCACCTATAAATCAAACACTACAATTTCTGGTTGCGCAAAGAAACGTACTTGCATCGGACCGACATTACCACCGAGTCCGGAAGTAATATAAATATTATTGCCATCATAGTTTTTCATACCATACAAATACTTGTCACCATAGCTACTAGGTATAATTGGTGCAAATAAGCCAAATGCGGTAACTTGACCAGCGTGTAAATGGCCAGCAAGCGTTAAATCAATATGCTGGTGCTGCTCAACAGTCAACTCTTCGAAATAATCCGGATTATGCGCCAGCATAATCATAAAATCATTTGGCGCCGCATCACCAATCGCCAAATCGGCATCGGGAGCGCCAAAATACCAATCTTCAACACCGCCAATACGAATGCGATCATCACCCTGATTAATCCAGAAGCCGGCATTATCAACATTCTGGATGTTATATTCATCAAATGCTGCATACAGCCGTTCCAAGCGCGCCTGATCATGATTGCCGGTCACTGCATAAATACCAAGCGGTGCTCGCAACTGCCCAAGTATAGCAAAAGTCTCATCAATATACTGCGCATAATTAATATAATCGCCGCCAAGCAAAATAATATCCGGTTGCTCAGCATTCATCATATCAACAACTTTCTGCAACATCTCGGTATTACTGCCATTAGTCAAGGTATCATATTGAAAATCAGCAGCAAAAACAATCTTCTTGCCACGAAAACTTTCCGGCACAGCAAAGTCAGCCAAGCTCACTCTCGTCACTTTAACCTGGGTATATTCATAAAAGCTCCAAACCGCCATCAAGGCGCCGGAAACAATAATAACTAGTAGGAAAACAAATGTATTTCTGATAAACTTCATGTAATCACCTGAGTCCAATTGTAACACAATTATCACTGCATATGAGACTTCTAACAAAAATGTTCGTTGTGAAAAAAGAAGAAAAGAGCAGTCCGGCGGACTGCTCTTTTCCCAATTTCTATCTATTTTGCTCACGAGCTGCTTCACGTTTCGCCCGCTCACGATTACGCGTATCGCGATACAAAATATATGCTTTAGCAACTTTAGGATACTCCTGCATCAAAGCAACTTCAACCATATCTTGAATCTCTTCAACTTGCATTGCCCGCTCAGTCACTGCCCGCTCAATTGGCGCAGTAATCTTTTGCTGCACCACTTCGTAGTCCAGCTCAGTTCCGGTCGCCCACGCGGCCTTCTGAATCGCATTAACGATTTTAATAACATCAAATCGCTCACGCAAACCATCTCTTTTAATAACTTCGTGATAATAAACTGTCAAGCTCATCGCCTCCTAGAAAATAAAATCTTCATCCTTTAATGCTTCAACTCGGGTCGTTTTAATATATCCGTTACCTTTAGTAGAGAAAAAGTCATGGTTTTTAGTATCAGTACGCAAACCATTGATAACAATCGGGTTGATATCATCTTCGGTAACATTGAAGAAGGCATCAAATCCTAAGTTCATCATTGCTTTGTCACCATTATATTTAGTGAAGTCCATAACCTGATCAATCAAACCGATTTGGCTATAAACCTCAGTAGTATAATGTTGTTCGATTCCTTGTAAATGCTCAAGAATTTGAACCACTTCACGTTCTGCTTCAACTTGTTCTTTATCAGTCAAACGTTTGAAAACATCTTGTGCCAATAATCCAACATAAACACCATGTACTGATTCATCACGAATAATTAAGTTAATAATCTCGCCACTATTGATAAGTTTTCCTTGCCCCGCTAAATATAACGGATAGAAGAATCCTGAGTAAAACAGGAATGTCTCCAAGAATACACTTGTCGCCATTGCCAAATATAAGCTCTTATCATTATTAATAGCAGCATATTTATCATGAATAAAAGTAATCTTATCTTGCAGAAATTCATTTTTTAATACCCAGTCAAAAATTTCATCAATTCGTTCCATTGAAGAAAGTGTTGAATAAATACTACTATAACTTTTAGCATGCATATGTTCCATAGCTCCCATGAAGCCAAGAACACCCTTTTGATGTTGTGAAGTGACTGCCCGTGAAATAAGCGGCATACCATTGCTGCCTTGTTCAGTATCAAGCAAAGTTAATCCACCTAATACATGTTCATAAGCACGTTTCTCCTCCTCGGTTAACGTCATCCACGTTAACTTATCATCAGCTAAAGGAATTTCTTCATCTACCCAAAACTGACGCACATTCTGATCCCAGAATATTTTTGTATAGTCATCATCCATACGATTCCAGTTTACTGCTGAAAATGCCATATTTTTTCCTCCTTAAAAATTATATCTGTTTTTTTCTATTAAATGAATAATAAGATGCAAACGCTTCGCTTTTGAAGGAAAACCAAGGAAAATTTTGAGGATTGTATCTTGACATACATGACGATAAATTTTTCTTGTGTTTTTCAATAAAAGAAAGCGTTTCGCACTTATTATTACACGGCGCAAGAAATACACTCATCTACACTCAGGTTTTTAGTTCTAGTATAGTAAAGACTTTTTAGTCCTTTTTTATGCGCATAGATATAAAGACGTGATAAATCACGCGTGCTGGTTTCATTAGTTACATAAAGAATCGTACTGATTCCTTGGTCAACATGTTCTTGAATTTCAGCAACTAAGTCAATAACATTCATCATGTTCATATTATATGATGATTTATAGTAGAAATAGTTCTCTACTGATAAATATGGCATTGGGTAATAAGTTGTTGAATTTCCGTATGTACGTACTTCAACATGATCAACAATCGGCATGATTGATGGTGTTGAGTTTTGAATATAACTAATACTTTGCGTTGGTGCAATTGCCATTCTGTATGAGTGATAAATACCATGTTTTTGCACTTGAGCTTTCAATGTTTTCCAATCTTCAATAGTTGGAATATCAATGCCAGCAAACAATTCTTTTACAAAGTCAGTTTGCGGACTGAAGTCAGTTGCTTCATATTTAGCAAAGTAATTGCCATTGGCATACTCTGATTGTTCAAAACCTTTAAAACGTTTCCCGCTTTGTTTAGCGATTTCCATACTGCGTTCCAGTGAATGGAAATTAATCATCATAAAGAAAGTACGAACGAAATCTTTTGCTTCCACACTTTCATAAGAAACTCGGTTTTTAGCAAGGAATCCATGTAGGTTCATTGCTCCAAGTCCTACTGAATGGAAATCATCATTAGCATGCTGAACTCCCGGTGCATTTTCAATATGTGACATATTGCTTACGGCTGTAAGTGCATCAATACCGGCATGAACGCTATCGCGAATCGCTTTATTTTCCATAACATTGGTAATATTCAATGAACCAAGATTACAGCAAATATCGTAACCGATTTCGTCAGGCTGACCATAATCGCCAATGACTGAAGTTGTTTGTAATTGGAAAATCTCGGTACATAAGTTAGACATCTTAATTTGACCGATACCTTTTAATGGATTGGCTTTATTAGCTGTTGACTTATAAACAATATATGGATATCCAGACTCGAATTGTGTGCTGGCAATGCGAGTCAGCATCTGACGCGCATTCATCAACTTTTTCACCACATCAGGGTGAGCAACCATTTCATCATACATCGTATCAATATCCATATCATCAAGCGCCACACCAAAGGCTTTTTCAACACTTAATGGTGCAAACACATAAAAATCTTCATTCTTTTCAGCAAGTTCAAAGAATTTATCGGGAACAATTAACCCTAATGACAAAGTCTGAATCCGACTCTTCTCATCAGCATTGATTTTCTTAGTATCGAGGAACTCATCAACATCCCAATGGAAAATATTTAAGTACACCGCACCGGCACCTTTACGTTGCCCCATTTGGTCAGCATAGTTAAATGAATCTTCAAGTAACTTCATAACCGGTACTACACCTTTAGCCGCATGAGCAACCTCTTTAATTGACTCCCCGCGAGAACGCAATTTTGAAAGATTCAAGGCCACACCGCCGCCAATTTTTGACAATTGCATTGCCGTGTTAATATTGAACCCAATTGAATTTAAGCTATCATCCATCTCAAGCAAGAAACATGATACCAATTCACCACGACGAGCACGACCGGCATTCAAGAAAGTCGGTGTCGCTGGCTGATAGCGCTGTTCAATCATAACTTGCACATATTTACAAGCTTGATCAAAATCACCCTGTGCCAAATGTAAACTAGTGGCAATAACCCGATCCTCATAATACTCAAGATATTGTTGCTTATCATTCGTTTTCAAAGCATAATCTTTGAAAAATTTTGAAATCGCCATAAATGACTGAAACTGAAACTTATAATCAAAAGCAAGCTTAGTAATCGCTTCAATCTGGGCTTCTGTATACTTTTCAAAAAAATCTTCATAATACATATTATCAATTAAATAATGCATCCGCTCAACACTGCTCGCGAACTTCATCATCTTCTCTTCAACTTCTTTGTTGAACTCAACAACTGCTTCTTGGTCCTTTTCCAGTTGGAAAAAGCCATTCTTTTTTTGTAAAACCTCATTATTTAGCTCGAGATATCTCAAAATTGCCCACTCCTTATAAATATTGGCAAGCTTCGCGGCCTCACCGCGAAACTTGCCCCCTTTTTCTCCATTACATTAAATTGTATCAGCTATTTCATCAACAACACTGATGAATGCATCTAAATCGTTAATCCGGCCCGAAAGTTCAAACTTGTAAAGTACTGGGAAGCCATACTCAGCCGACAAACTTTCTGCCGCTTTGCAATAGGCATCGCCCCAATTACGGTTCCCGCTGCCAACAACACCAACAATATGCTGATGATTCTGGGCACAAAAAGCGGCTACCTCTTTTGGTGTCTCACCAATACCGGTTGTATAGGTAAGCAACACACATGGCTCATCAATTTTTTCTTCACCGGTTTTAATCTGCAAAGTTGTCATCGTATCCGGCAACTTCTTCACAAACCGGCCAATATTTCCGGTTTTGCTCGCATAAACAACTAACATTGTTATCGCCCTTTCTGTGCCTGACTCATTGTCCGCAAGGTTTTCACCTCATGCGGTTTCAATCGCCGCCAGCCGCCAGTCGGTAAATCACCAAGCTCAACACAGCCATACTGACTGCGACGTAAACTCTTTACTGGATAGCCAACTGCTTCACACATTTTTTTCACCTGATGGTAACGTCCTTCGTGGATGGTAATTTGAATAGTTGAAAGATCGCGACCCTTATCGGTTGAAACAATATATACTTCTGCAGGTGCCGTTTTTTTGCCATCGTCAAGCACCACGCCGCGACGTAATTTATGAATCGCATTCGGCTTCACTACACCATTTACTTTAGCAACATAAGTTTTGTCGATTTCTCCGGTCGGGTGCATCATCATATTGGCAAACTCGCCATCATTGGTTAACAAAATAACACCAGTCGTATCATAATCAAGCCGACCAATCGGATAAATCCGCTCCGGCACTTCATCCACCGGAATTAAATCGGTCACAACCTTGCGGCCACGTTCATCACTCGCTGCACTAATAACACCACGCGGTTTATTAACCACGAAATAAACCTTATCATCACCCTCAAGTTTCACGCCATCAATACTGATTTCATCATTAGGACCAACCTTCACACCCAGCTCAGTAACGATAACACCATTTACCGCAACCCGGCCATCACTAATTAAAACCTCAGCATTCCGCCTAGAACAATATCCCTTATTTGCAATTACTTTTTGTAACCGTTCCATACACAATTTAACTCCTCTATATTTCAGAATTCTCTTTCTCAATTATAGCACAAATTCACGCCGAGCCGCGTAAATAACTTTATTTTAATGCCACTGCCATAATATTAAAACCAGGGAGCATTAGCTACAAAAAAATGGCCCTGAAAGCCTTAATAATAATTATACCAAGTCAAAGATATTATTCAATAAGAAAGCCCCACTTTTCATTATTTTCATAAAACTTCAGACAAAAAACCGCAGACATGAAGTCCACGGTTTTCTCCTAATTATTATTAATAATATTTTTTAAATCTAGATAAAACTGTTGTGCATGTTCAGGATTATCAATGTAAATTGTCCAGTAATTATGTGTTGTTTCAGTTGTAGCAATTACATATGTATTTTTATCAATCTTAGTAAAATGTATACCTTTTCCAGTAATATCATTATAGAAATCGACTGTATCATTTTGAGGATGCAAATACATTGGTTCCCCAGTTTCTTTGTTTTCAATGACAATAGTAGCATCATCAGGAAGTTCATCAATAGTATAGGTTTGAGCTAAAGCAATATCGCGTACTGTAACAATAAATGCTAAATTAACATACTTATCTAAAAATTCTTTTTCACTATGCTTAACCGCCGCGTTTTCTTCTCCCCAAATTCCGCTAATGCTATACTCAACATCTCCATTAGCATCAAATTTTACAACATCGCCAATCTGCCAGCTATACTGTTCAGCAGCAACCTTACTAACCATAATTTCATTCTCCTCAACTGGTAACTGACCTTCTAATAACTTACCAGGAATATAAAATTCATTGAATAGATTAATTGGTAATAACGGAACCGTGCTATCGTTATATTCTACTGATGGTATAGAAATTCTTGATGCACCTAGCAGACCATTCCCTTTATATTCCCCATCTTTCAAAAAGCGATTTAATGCCTCACCAGTTCTAGCATTCACTAAAACACTTAAATATACTCCAGTGTCTGAATTAGTATCAAAATTATTACTGAAGTAGTACTGCCCATTTTTCAATGTATCATCTAGTATAGTTTCTCCTTCAATATTATTGCTTGATACATTTTCAGGACTGTTTGAAACCTGAAATGCCATAACATTCCCGCCAACAAGCATCCCAGATGCCACCACAATCAACAAACAAACAATACCAACTTTCAATGGTTGATGCTTAACTTTTCGCCAAAAATTGTGCATGTCGCTCACTCCATTCATTCTTTTTTACCAATATGGTCGTAAAATCATTCCAAACATAGAACTTATCAACCAATACTGCACTTTGCGGATCATCCAGAACAATGACAAAATGAGTGCCACATGTTTCTTGAAATATTGTTAGCATTTGTCTTAACTGTTTATTTTCCAATTGACTTAAAATAAAATAATCGGTAATAACAACAACTCCCGGATTAGTTAACATTGCATAAACCAACCGCAACATCTGCTGTTCAAAAACTGAGCAGTCTCTGACCAGTTTTTGATGATGTGATTTCACAAAACCTGCCAAACCCAGCATAGTATCAATTTGTGCCAGCCAATCAACTTTACTTCCCGCTTGCTGCAAGCGATACCGCATATTTTGCAAGACAGTTTCATCCTGCATCAAATCCAAACCGGTACTGCTAAGTACAAATGATTTTCCCAATTGCTCAGCATATTGATGCATGCATTGTTTTAATAATTCTTGTTTATTGGCTTCCTGTTTAACTAATAAGCCAACAATTCCCGCTTCATCGCAGAAAAGTTCACCCTGTATAATAGCTTTCATTTTCTACCTCCTAACTCAAGATAAATGCTAAACAAACGCTGCCAGTCATCATAAATAGACATCCGCATAGAAGAATAAATTCAATATTTTTTATCTGCTTACGCTTCGACGAATCTGCACCCGCTAATTGCGCCCGCACATCATCATTATCAATCGAAACAAATACATAATATGCTCCGCCCAACAATAGCAATGCACCACAATTAATAATAAAGATTAAAAATATATTCATCGTATTCCTCCTGACTCCACTTTAGCAAATCCTAGTTAAAGGTAAAATAAAGATTTATTGCTTTTCCGCGGGCAAAGCAATAAAAAAGCTCATTCTGCCCGGCACCGCCTCATGATAAGCATACCCATTCAGCAACTCCGCAACATGCTTCACTAACTGCAACCCGATACCATGACCATTTCTATGAGTGGTAAACCGAGCATCCCAAATCTGCTGCGGGGGCACCTCATTATCAGCTGCAATTCGATTGCTGACCACAATCACAATCGCATCCTCCTGTTGGTAAACGCCAACAACTGCCGGTCCGCCTTGCTCTCCAAAGCGTAAAGCATTCTCCAGTAAATTAAATACCGCCCGATAAATCCACGAAGCTTTTCCAGCAACAACCAGTGGTTCATCAAACTCATCCAAGTCAAAATAAATATTCAGCTTATCACTGAAGCTATCAATCACCTCAGCAACGACCAAAGCAACATCTGCTGAAGCATCCATTTGCTTTCCTTTTAATTGCGACAAAATCAGCAAATCATCAATAGTCTGATTCAATAGTTGGATATGTTCCACTGCGGCAGACTTTGTCCCACTTTCTACCATACCAATTAGCGCCAATAACTCATTCCGCAACTCATGTGCAGCATAACTCTGAAACTGTTCACTATCATAATAGTTCCGATAAAGTTCCTGATAATTAGCAAAAACCGCATCAACCAATGGCTCAATCTCCGCAGGATACTCATAGCCATCCGGATTGAAATTAGCATCAGCAATCTGTCCGGAAACTTGGTTCAGTGGCTGCACCAACATCCGCGCAGCAAAAAAACTAATGCCAATACTAATTCCATTTATCAGTAATAACATACCAATAATTAAAACATTATACTTCAACCAAAAAGCAGTGAAATATTCTTGTTCAGTATTTATGCGATTGGAAAAAAACATCTGCGTTCCGCCATTATAAGTGATAACCACATTTTGACTTGAATTGGTCAAAATATTTTCAACTGAAATCCGAAAAATCAAATAAAATCCCAGAATACTCAAAATGCTAATGATAATCCCAAACACAATAAAAGCAATCTGTATTCGCTTCTTTAAACTATACATAAAGCATATCCCTTACCCTTCACCGTCTTTAACTGCACACTTGCCGACGCAGCATTCAGCTTATTGCGCAAATTCATGACATGTACCCGCGCCGCATTGGAAAAAGGATTACCGCTATCATCCCAAACATGCTCAATAATTGCTTCTAACGAACAAACCTTTGGCGACTCCAAAGCCAAATAATATAAAATCTCATACTCCTTTGGCGTCAACGGGAAATCTACTCCTGCTACAACAACCTGCACTAAATCCGGCAAAATCTCCATATCACCAAGCACAATATTAGCCTCTGCCCGATTACGAACCCGACGCAAAATCGCCCGAATCCGCGCTACCAACTCCTCCATACTAAAAGGCTTCACCAAATAATCATCAGCGCCGACATTCAAACCATAAGTTCGATCAGCCACCTCACTACGCGCTGTCACCATAATAATAGGCGTATCAATCCCGGCATCACGCAACTGCTCGCAAACCTCAAAACCATCAATATCCGGTAAATTCAGATCCAGCAAAATAACATCATATTCCGTCACCGTTGCCAACTCAATACCATCCTCGCCATTATCAGCACAATCAACCGCAAAACCACTCTTACTCAAAAAATGGCGCATCGTCTCCTGCACCTCAAAACTATCCTCAATAACCAAAACTCGCATTGAATTCACCTCATTATTCCATTCTATCACACCCAACTTAAAGACAAAATAAAGATTTTTTGTGACAAAATCCAAAACAAAAAGCCGCGGACTTGATAGTCCGCGACTTTTTCCTAAAGGCTTAGCCTTAATAATTCAATTGTTACTCTGATTAGTTAGCTTTTACCCATTCAACCAAAGTATCACCAGGTTTGAAGCCAGCATCTTGAGCTACTGTTTCACCGTTATTTACAACGAATAAAGTTGGCACGCTCATTACGCCATATTCACCAGCTACATCTTGTAATTCGTCAACATTGATTTTTAAAATTTCAACGTTGTCAGCTTCTAATTGTGGTGCAATTTCGTCTAATACTGGTAAAAGCATTTGACATGGTCCACACCAAGTTGCGTAGAAGTCAACAAGGTATTTTCCTGATTTAATTTTGTCTTCAAATTGTTCTTTAGTTTCAATAACATGTACAGCCATGATTTAATTTCTCCCTTATAATTAATTTATATATTCATGATACCATATCCAAAAATGGGTGTCTAACAATTAGCATCTTTTTATCTTCACATCAAGATGTAATCACTACAAATTTGCAATAAATATCATTTTCTATTTCAAGGTAGCAATGGTAGCGCCAACACCGCCCTCACCCTCACCACCAAAGCGAAAGTTTTTCACAATCGGTGATTGTTTCAAATATTCTTGCACACCGGTTCGTAATGCCCCGGTACCATGTCCATGAATAATTGCCACTTGGTCATAACCGGCAAGTTGTGCTTGATCCAAATACTTCTCAAGTTTATCAAGTGCATCAGCCAAGCGCTCACCTCGCAAATCAAGCTGAATTCCGGCACGGCTGCTGATTTTGCGTCGAACATTTTGCTCCTGCTTCTTCTGCTCCTTAGCCTTCAAGAAACGCAAATCATCAGTCTTCACTTTCGTTTGAAACGAACCAACCTTTACTAACCATTGATCATTCTTAAGTTGTTCAATAATCGAACCATTACTCTGCAACGTCTTCACATATACCACATCGCCAACAGCATAATTATTCTGTTTTTGACCGCGCTCCTGCTCAACATTTTTAGTCTCATGTTTTAAACCCTTTAACCGGGTTCGCGCTGATACCAATTCATGATCCTTTAACTGGTGGCGTTCCTCCTTGATTTCGCGGATGATCGCCTCGCTTTGTTTCTGAGCATCTTCAACAAATTTATTCGCCTCACGACGTGCCTGATCCAAAACTCGTTCCTTCTGCACATCCAAGCGGTCATACTCAGCATGCAACTGTGCTTCCAGCTCCTCAGCCTTCGCCTTCGTCGCTGCAAGCTCGGTCCGTACCTCAACAAATTTACGTGCTTCTTCTTCAAAACGACGAATGACCTGGTCAATATTTTCCTCACGCTCGTCAATATAACGGCGGGCGGTCGTTAAAACATCTGCCTGCAACCCTAATCTTCCGGCGATATCAAACGCATTTGAATGGCCCGGCATGCCAAGCTCAAGTTGGTATGTCGGCATCAATTTCTCGACATCAAAAATGACTGATGCGTTCATGACATGCTCCGATTCATAGGCATAAATCTTTAATTCCGGGTAATGGGTCGTTGCAACTGTAATTGCACCGCGCTGATATACATATTCTAAAATACCAATTGCCAGCGCCGCACCTTCTTTGGGGTCAGTACCGCTGCCAAGCTCATCAAAAAGTACTAGCGATTTCTCATCAACATCATTAAGAATACCAACGACATGCTGCATGTGAGCCGAAAAGGTACTTAAATTCTGTTCAATTGACTGTTCGTCGCCAATCTCAGTAAAAATCTGTTCGAAGACTGCTAATTGACTGCCTTCACGCGCAGGAATATGCAATCCCAGTTGAGCCATGATAGTAAACAATCCCAGCATTTTCAGCACAACGGTTTTCCCACCGGTATTTGGTCCGGTAATAACAATTGTTTGATACTCTTTACCAATACGTACATCATTGGCAATAACATACTTTGCATCAATCAAGGGGTGACGCCCTTGCTTAATATCAATAACATTATCGATATTAAGATCTGGCATTGTCGCATCGAACTCTGCTGCATATGCTGCTTTAGCAAATAAAAAATCTAGTTCAATAAAACGCTCAGCATTGTGAGCTACACTTGGCGCATGTTCTTTTACCAATTGTGAAAGCTCAAATAAAATCTTTTGAATTTCTTCGCGTTCTTGCACATATAAATCACTCAGCGTATTATTTATTACAACAATTTCTTGCGGCTCAATATAAACCGTAGTTCGTGTAGCCGACTCACCGTGAATAATTCCCGGAAAACTATTTTTGTACTCGCTGCGCACCGGCACTACAAAACGGTCATTCCGCAAAGTATAAATCTGCTCCATCAATTGACTCGCATATTTCTGCATAATCGTCGCCATTGTCTTCCGAATTAAGCGCTCCGCTTCGCTTTGCGCCCGGCGAATCCGCCGCAACTCCGAGCTCGCACTATCCTTGATTTTGCCATCTTCGCTGATGACTGACCAAATTTTATCAACAACTGCCCGCTCATAATAAACATGATTCAGCGTTGCCCAAAGATGCGGATATTCATTTGGCTGTTCAATCATTTCTAAATACTGATGAACCTGCTTAGCATTCTCTAATAAAAAAGCCAGTTCCATCAATGTCTCTATTTCTAAAATACCATCGGCAGCAACAAAATGCAGCAAGTCATGCACCGGAAATAGATGATTGAAACGCGGACGCTGGTAACGATAAAAAAGCCGTAAACTCTCATCTGTCTGCGCCTGCATTATTTGTATAGTTGTTAAATCAGTTTGTGGCACTAACCGAGCAATATAGTCACGGGTTGCACTGCTGGTTGCATGCGTCATAAATTGTTCACGCACTGCTTCAAAATCTAAGGCATCCATTGCCTGTGGTCGAATCATTATCGTTCATCCTCTGCTTCTTTATTCACCTTATATTATAGCACAGATAAAATGTGCATGAAATATCAATAACCAACTATGTTTTCAATAAATATTATGTGTAAGAAATCATTAATATATTATTTGCAAGAAGTGCGATTCTGTTTTAAAATATAAATATATTTATATTTTTTATCATAGCATTCAATTAGCCTTATACTTGATACATTAAGTATAATAATCTAAAAAATCGGGGGGATTTTTTATGCCGCAAGAAAAAGATGTTTTTCATGAGCGCTTAGGCAGCACTATTCGTCAAATTAGAAAAAATAAAGGCATATCACAAAAGCAAACCTGCAGTGATAAGTTTACTCAACCAACCTTAACTAATATTGAAGCCGGAAAAACACATACTTCATACGAAAACTGTGTTCATATTGCCAGTCAAATTAATGTAAGCTTGGATGAGCTCAATTATATTACCAATAACTATCACGAAACCCCGATCAATCAGATTCTATATCTGATGCGCGGTTTCAATGACGGTTTTGATGAAAAACGATTCAAAAAAATCCAACGTCTGACTAGTCATTACTATAAGCAAACCGGCAATAAAGCCTTTAAACAATTACATATCCTTAGTGAAGCATGGCGCGTATATAATATTAGCCATGATCCATTCGCACCAAAAGCATTACTTGAAGAAATCTGGCTTGATTTGCAAAAAATGGATAAATGGTATTACTTTGAATTACGATTACTGACCTCAGTATTCACAATATTACCATACAAAACCGCTTTAAAAATTGGTGAACGGGCAATCAAAGATCTTAATGCATATGATGAGCTCTATGAAACAGCGGAAATTCAAATTAAATTCATCCTCAATATCGCCCTTCTGGCTAACATCAACAATGAACCGGACGTCGCACTCTCATGGTGTGACCGAGTTCTTAATTTTTCTATTAATAACGAACAGTCAAAGTTCCTCCATGGTGTCTACTATCATTTGTTCCTCTCACATATCCAAAAAGGTAATCAACAAACCGGGCTTTGCTATCTGAACCGGGCCATTATCCTGGCACTCCTCTATGGCAAGGAAAACATTATCGAAGCTTGGCGTGACCAATCTAAAATGATTCTCGACTTCTCTCTTAATGATTTTAAAAACATTGTATCCGCTTGCCGCAACATGCTTGCGCCATAAAATACCGCTGCCTACGGGCAGCGGTATTTTATATCTTTCTTACACTATTTTCACAAAAGCTACCTTGCTACCAGCAATAATACTAAGTATGATATAAGAATAGCTTGCTTGAGGAGGATATCAATAATGAACACATTTATGCAAGAAGTTCTGGCATATATTCATCAAAACTACCAAACTGTAACTGTTAATGAACTATGTAAAAAATTTGGTTATACACAATCTCACTTCAGTAGGATTTTTGTTGCTTATAATGGAGTAAGTGCCGTTGAATACATTGCTTCAGCTAAAGTATTTTATAGTTTCAAAAATATGGATGCACACAAAAGTGTTCTTAAAGCACATTTAGATGTGGGCTATTTAAGTACCGGAACTTTTACAAATAACTTTAAACGAAAAACCGGACTATCTCCAAAAAAATATCAGTTACAGGTTCCTAATCTATTTGCATTTATTAAAAAAGCAGAAATTGATGAACAAAATACTTACGAATATTCTCTAACAAATACCTCTACTAAGAATAATCTTGAAGTTAACATTCAATTACCCAGGGCTTTTGAAGGATTATGTTTTGTTGGTTTATTTAAACGAATGATTCCAAATCACACTCCGGTTTTAGGAAAAGTCTTAAAAAAGAGTAAAACAATCGTTTTTGATAACATCCCTGATGGTCGGTTTTTTTTGATGTCCTGTGGGATTCCAAAAACAAATAACCCCTTAAACTATTTTTTCCTAAAAGATGAATATCGTGCATTTATTAATCAACCGTTTATTTTTGAGCACAATAAATCTTATAAAACTACTTTAACATTAAGGAAAAAAGTTCCAACTGATCCACCACTTACTATTAATTTACCGCATTTACTGTATAGTCAGTTAAGAAAGCAAAAATGAATAAATAATTACTAATGCCTCATGGTATATTTCTTATGTACAGATTAAGTACAAAATATATTAGGAGGTGTTTTGTTTTGGATACTGGATATTTTTTAACTGCTATTATAGGTACAGTAGCTTCATTTGCTTTAGGCTGCATTTGGTATAGTCTTATTTGGGGGAAAGTATGGCAAAAAGAAATGGGATTTTCGGATGATGACATCAAGAAAATATTTGTTCCCAAACGAATCTTTTTAGCTTTTTTCAGTGAATGGATGGCTACATTTTGTTTAGTAGGTATTCTATTAAATTTACCAATTTTAATGCTATATAAATTACTTATGCTAGCGTCAGTCATTATATTTTCAAGTGTTAAGCTTGCTGTATTTGATGGCAAGAACTGGAAAATCATTCTTATTAATCAAGGTTATAATTTATTAAGTCTATTAATTATAGCCGGATTATCACTTATCTTTATTTAGGAGGAAAATAATAATGAATATTGAAAATAGAATAAACTACTTAAATGCAGTAGTAGAATCACAATTGTCACCAACAGAAGTTGTTGAATTAGCAACTTCCACCCCAAATAAAATTCAACATGTTGATGTTAGAATCGCTCCGGCGGAATTTAAAAAGAATAAACCAATGGGCGCAATTGAAATACCGGTCATTGAATTAACACAACGTTTAAACGAATTGTCTAAGGACAAGTTAATTGTTGTATCTACTTGGGGACCAACTTGCAGTTTAGCTAAACAGGCAAGTATTATTTTGTTGGAAAATGGATACGAAGTTGTTGAATTATCTGGTGGAATAGCTTTGTGGGAAGAATTTAACTTCCCGGTTGAAAAGTCAACGTATAATTTAGCATACTAAAAAAGCCAGCTAAGTGTCTATGCTTAGCTGGCTTTTTTTATTCACATTATAGAACAATAAATATTGGGGGGATACTTATTGTCCTATAGAGTGAGAGGAGAAGACTTCTCCTCAACTCATATTATTTTTTTAGTTTAAATCTTTTAATTAGAACTACAAGTCCCCCAAGACTGACTATTCCTACTCCTAAGCCAAACAATTCCATATAGTTTTGTCCAGTAGCAGGTAAAGTTGTTTCAGTATTATCAAAAACCTCTACATTAATAGTTGTATTCAATTCTGATGTTGCCAATTCATTAAACAATGTTGCCGCAACTTGATTTTGTTCCTCGTGACTTATTTTCACCTGATAGGTACCAACTGTTGCTTTAGATAATAATTCTGTCGTATCAACCATTAATGGGTGTAACTCTTCAAGGGTTGCATCATTCCATGCTTTCGCATTTGAACGGGCAAGGATTTCATCTTCCAAAGTCCCGTTTGCAACAATAGTTTTTAAATCATTAACCGAAATACGAATATTGTCCCCTTCAATTCGCCAAACACCATCAGCAATCAAATCTTGCCAGTCGGCGATTAGGTTTAATCCGCCTGCCGGCATAGTGATTGTACCACTGTAACTTGTGTCTGCCGCGTCTTTCCAGCCTAAGAACTTGTGTCCGAACCATGTTGGCGCAGTGACTGTGTTTAAGTTAACTGTACTGTCGGTTACTTGGATGATGTCAGCTGGCTGAGTAGTTGCGTTACCACCATTCACATCGAAAGTGATGGTTTGGTCTAATGCCGTCCAGTGTGCTTCTAAGGCAAGTCCGCCAGCTGGTACGGTAGTAACTCCAGTATATTGTGTACTACCCACATACCAACCATCAAATTGATAGCCAGGACGTGTTGTACTTACGGTATCTAAATCAACTGTTGTATCAGTTTTCGCAGTGATAGATGCAACACCTGTTCCACCTTTGGTGTTAAAACTGATTACTTGGTCATCGGCTGTCCATTTCGCTTTAAGGCTTAATCCGCCAACCGGCATTGTGAATGTGCCACTGTGTTGTGTGTCAGCACTGTCGAACCATCCGACAAAAGTATAGCCGGCTCTTGTTGGTATTGCTACAGCATCTAAGTCAACACTGCTATCAGTTGGTTGAACTAAGTTCGCTGGTTTACTTGTTCCTAGTCCACCATTCACATCAAAGGTAATCGTTTGGTCGTCAGCAGTAAACTGTGCGTATAATGTTTTGTTTGACGCTGGCATCTTGCTAGTCGCGAAGTTCCACTTTGTACCAGCAGTTGCAGCATCAAACCAACCACTGAATGTATAACCAGATTTAGTTGGTACTGTTGCTGGTTCTACTACTAATGCATCAAAGGCAACTGTTTGTGTGCTTGTTGTCCCCTGATCGTTAAATGTCAGTGTGTAATTGTTTCTTGTGTATTGTGCGTACAATGTTTTGTTGCTTGCTGGCATCTTGTTAGTTGCGAAGTTCCACTTCGTTCCGCCAGTTTGAGCATCAAACCAACCCGCAAAGGTAAATCCGGTTTTTGTTGGTGCTGTTGGCTCAGTTGCTAATGTATCATAGACAACGGTTTGAGTAGTTGTCGCGCCATCATTATCAAATGTCATGGTATAACTATTGATAGTAAATTGCGCATACAATTGCACCGCATTCGCTGGCATTTTGCTGGTCGCAAAGTTCCATTGCGTACCACCAGTCGCAGCTGTAAACCACCCAGTAAATGTATATCCGGTTTTCACTGCATCTGCTGGTTTAGTCGCTAATGTATCGAATGTTACTTGTTCATCAGCAGGTTTTGTACTTGTTGCGCCATTGGTCGCAACATCATAACTTAGTACATATTTATTAGCTGTGTATTGTGCATATAATGTTACATCAGCTGCTCCTACTGTATAAGGGAAGGTTACTTTACTTCCACCAGTACTTGCGGTAAACCAGCCATTGAACGTATGTCCAACTTTTGTAGCTGTTGGTGTCGGACTAACCGCTTCACCCGGATATTTCTTAGTTGAAGCTATACTCGATACCCCGGTATTCCCATTGAAGGTCACCGTAATTGGCGTGATGAATCCGGCATCTATACTATCAAAGCCGACTGCACTTGGTGTTAAGTTTGATGTTGTTGCTTTATCATGTGTAGCACTTGCGGTTGGGGTACTACCACCGCTTGTTACCGCACTAAAACGAATTGAGTCATCATTCGTTGGATTCGTAAAGACAATATCCACATTTTGGTTCTTGTCTAATCCTAAGAAGGCATAACTTCCCGGTACACCATTTAATGTTTGGGTCGTTTTAGTTTCCAGAACCGTTGTTGTTCCGGCTTCATAAGCGGTAACAACAACACCATTGAGTCCGGTTTCTGTCCCATTTAACAAACCATTCCGGTCAGTATCGTTAAACACTTGTCCTTTGATAACTCCGGTTTTTAAGCGAATCGCTACCGGCTCACTTGGTACATTGGCAACAATACCGCCTAAGTCTCGCTTAATTAATGCTGTATAAATGTTGGTTCCACCAGCTTGTGTGTCAGCAGTTGCCGGATCCATATCAATGGTGAAGGTAATTTCATCTTGACCACCATCAGGAATTACATCAGTTGTGACAATCCGGACCGCTTTAATGGTTGTTTTATCAGTAATCTCATTCCATGTTTTCCATGAAACATCATCAAAATTATTTGTATACGTTGTACTGTAACGAACGGTATAAGCGTAATTCGTGCTTGATACATCAATTGGATTATTCAGAAGCACATCCCATTCAAAATTCTGTTGTTGGAAGTCGCTTCCGGCATTTTGTCCTGCTTTAGGAATTGGGATAATTGCTTTATAGCCATTGATATTTTGTCCTGAGTTATTCGAAACTGATAATTTATATTTAGCTTCACCATAAGGGTTTAAATCAATAATTGTTTTCCCGCTGACATAATCATATGTTGTCCAAGAACCGTTGTTTAGATTGGCAGCTGTTGCTACATTAAACGCAATGTTCGGTTTAACAATTAATTGTGCAGATGCTAAGCCCGACATAAGGTTTTGAGAACTACTACGGTTACTGCTTAGTTCATATTTATTTTCAATTGTTTGTCCACTATTTCCAGTTATTGATATTTTGTCATTTAGTGGTTCTGCTAAAGTAATTCCTGTATAATATTAGACATACTTTCAATAATACTTGGAGACGTTGATAAAGCTTTAATATCAAAATTATATCCTATTTTTTTAAGATTGCTATTGAAATCAAATCTTGCTGTCGGAATATAAATTTTATAAACCTTAACACCACTATTATCAATAAAATCTGAAATAATAGCATTGCCATCTGTGCTGGAAAATACTGTTCCATCACTATCTGTGATCTTTAGTGATGAAGCATCGATATATATTCCATCTAATTCACGTAGATAGAAGTTAAACCCTTTCATACTAGAAGTCCAGAAATTATAGTTATCATGATTATAAGAAAAGTTTCCTGAAACAGTTTTAGTTTCACCACCAAGTAGTGTTACTGATGTAGTAGAGCTATTAGGGCGGAATTCACCACTACTACTAAAACTGGAAGTTATATTAGCAGATTGAGCATTACTGCCTGAAAAATCACCATCATTTGTTATAGTAAACACAGATTTAACGCTCTTACCACTTTCTGCACTTGGCAAAATATCACCATAAAACATTGCCTGAGAATAAGCTGCGGAAGCTGCTGATTCATTTGTTGCCACAGAGATGAAATTTCCTGGTATTCTTACCTCATCCCATGACAAAGAAGCAATATATTCTTCTTTGTTTGGAGTTATATCTGCATTAGCAAATAAAGATAACATTTTATCCGGTGCGGAACTAAGAACATCCGGAAAAATAAATACTCGTCCATCCGTAGTAATTCCTGTAATATTATACGCTTTTATTCCACTACGCATATAAACACTGGTAACTCCTATCATTGTAGTATCAAAATCAACTTTTAAACTCTGATCGGTTACAGAATCTGCTTGGGTATTTCTAATTGGCAATGTTCCCAATAAGATAGCTCCGCTATCTGCATTTTGCAACGATACTTTTGTTGTCCGTGGGAAAACCTCTGCTTTATTTTTATATGATTCTTGAATATTGATAGTAAATGTGTATAACCCAGCATTAGTTCCAAATTCAGCTGCACCATACGGCTTAACATACGAATTATAGCCATTAACTTTAACAGGAGTTACTTTGTAAGTTTCTCCCGCTACACCAAGACCATCAGAAGTAAATGTAAAGTAGAAATTTTTTCCAGTTGTTAAAAAATCTTTTGCTGTAATAGTAACATAATTTAAAGTTGGATTACTTTCATCAACTATAGTAGTTATATTATTAGTGCTATTATTCATATATACATTTTCTAGCGTTAACTGTTTTGGATATGAATATTTAACTGTCCATTGTTCATATAATATACCATAAGAGTCTTGATTATTAAGCCCAGTTGTATAGAAGTACATATCTTTATTGGTGTAAATATTGTCTACTTGATCAGCATACATATATGAAACCGAACTTGCACCCCAGAATTTTGGTGCAAGTGGCGAAGTAAAACGGATATTTTCGACAACCTCTTCATCAATCGCAACATTATCCATTACTGAGCGCACTGAAATCGGATTAACTAAATCCATATTTCCGTTATTTAGCAAATAAGTTCCAACCATGCTAACGGTAAACTGTAAGTCTACTTTACTTGCAGATGCTATAACATCATAAACAACATATCCCGAAAGATCCGATATTGTACTATTAATTGCTGGTATTGCATCGGTATTTTTAAAGTAAGTAGCATTTAAAACTACTCCTTTTAGTTGATCCGGCAAAGTTGAAGCATCAAAAACAGTTGTGCCTGTTTTAAAGCCCTCGATATTATCAAACTTAAAATCTTTGGTTAATGCTACAATAATTTGTTTATTCGGTGTTGTACTATCTGGAAAAACTGCGCTAACATTCAATGATTTTCCCGAAGTTGTCCCGAAAGCTTGACTGGCAGAATAACTCAAGTTATTATCGCCATTTAAATCATAACCATCAAAGCTAGCAAGACCAATCAAAAACGGCGAAAGCTTTGTCATCAGCGGTGCATCTTCTACTGAGGCACTATTGCTTTCGTCTTCAGCAGTATCATCAGTTGTTTCTACTTTATTATCTTCAGTATTATTTTCACTTGCTTGAATATCTGTTTGTTCATTCTCATTACTGAAGTTAATCGCAAAAACATTTAAATTCATTTGCGATACTACTACAAGCGTTGCCACTAATAAAAGGCAACTAATTTTTACTATTTTTTTCATAGGAAAATCCCCCTTAAATATAGATTATAAATAAATCATAGCCTATTAATATTCCTTATTCTGTATATTATTGGTTTGAATTGTGAGATTTATGATGCGTTCGCTTATGCATGACTTTTTTTAAATTAGCCATTGTACGTAAAGACCAAAAAAATTGCAAGAACAGAAAAATTATTGGAATAACCAACATAATGACTACGCCAATTTTCAATATCGTAAATCCAAAAGAATCAAATAGTTCAAACTCATTCTCAGAATTTAAAAACAAATTTTGATCATACCAGCCACTTTCTGTGTTATTTACCAAGGCTGAACTTTCAATTAAGGTTATTGGTACGCTAGTTGAAATACCTAACGCATTAAATGAAATCTCGTATGTTCCCACTTCAAACCTTAACTTACTTGTATCGACTCCATCTATCGGTAACTCCTCAAGAGTATCAATACGCCATGCATGGGCGTCAGTAGCCTTTATCCAATCATATATTTGATATCTTTTTGCATCTGTAATACTTATAGTTACTCCAGTAGCATCAATAGCATTATTTCCGGTAATAAAGGTAAATGGACCTTCAACAGTAATATAAATTGTTTCTTCAAGTGCTAAACCATTTTGATTATAATAAATCTTTATCGGGTATGTTCCTGGTCGGTATGAACTACTTTCCAATTTTTGAATAGTATTAGCTATAGCCTCATCTTGAGATTCATAAAATTCCGGAGTAACTGCAAATGTTTTTACATTTAGCAAACACAGTATGGAAAATGAAAAAATAATAGTTATGATAGTTTTACGCATCTTTTCTCACCTCTTCAATAGGCAATATAATTGTGAGTAAAACACCATTATCTTTCTTTTCAAATGTCGCACTGCCACCATGTCCGGACACCATACTCTTTATTGTATACATTCCTATACCGCTTCCAAAATTGATATCCTCATCGTTTATATGATAAAACAAATCAAATACTTGTTCGAAATCAATATTCTCAGTGTTCTCTTTATCATTGTAGGCCTCAATAACTAAAAAACCATTTTCGGCAAACATGCTAAGTTCAAATTCTCCGTACTCATCAGCATACTGACAAGCATTGGAAATAATATTATGAAAAACCTGCTTTAATTCAAGCGGTTGAAAATATCCATAAATTTCTTTTGGGGCATCTAAAGAAACAGTTAGATGGCGTTTTTCAAATAAAGTTGCAAATAGCTTTAGCATATCCTTTGCTACTGCTACCACATTGATGACCGTTGCATTGTTATCAACTATTTCTTCTTCATTCATCACTAATAAAGCTTCACTTATTTCATTCATAAGTTGATCATCAATATCTGCTAAGTCTTGAAGTATTTTCAACTCAAGTTCATCATTAGGATTAAGATAACCTTGGAGACGTTCATTCTGAATCATCGCAATATTTATTGGAGTCTTTAGATTATGAATAATCGCAGTTGCCAATCGTTTTTGATAAACTGTACGTTCTTTTTGTTCTTGAAGTTCTCGCTCCAAACTAGAATAGTTATCATCAATCTTAGACATTTTCCCTAATAAATCTTCACTAAATATACTTAAATCTTCTGATAATGCATCATACTCCATTTCACTGCTGCTCTGTAACTCATCAAAACGATATTCTTTTAAGTTCATAATGTTTTTTTGAAGCCGACGAATTGGCAATATAAGTTGGCGGAATAAAATCACAACCAAAACTATCATAATTACACTAAGAATTACAATTCCAGTCATAAGAATACTCATGATAATCTCAAAGAAAACTTGACTGCTCATCTTATGAATCGCTAACCATACCTGATAAATACCATTACCATTTTTCACCTCAAAGGCACCATGATAACTCAAATAGTCATTATCGGTTTCAGCTTTAAGCTTTGAAAAACTTGTTTCAGCCATATTCGAAAAGATAACTGCTGCCTCTTGTTTAACAACAATATCTAGCTTGTACTCACTTGCGAATTTTTCAATTTCTTGTGCAACAATGCTTTGATCAACTGCTAATCTTTCATTCAGTTGTGACCGGATTTCATTGACTTCATTCTGTTCTAATTGAGTATATAAAGAAGGAATATTATATATTAAAAAAGCCAAAGCAATAACAATAATAATATACAAACAGCCAATAACATTAAACAGCATGCGCCAATTTATTTTTTTCTTATTCCGACCATTCATAACCAATACCACGAACCGAATAAATACTAAATAACTCTAATTTGCGTCGAAGCTGTTTAATGACTTGGTCAACGTTCCTAGGATCAACTGAAAATTCATTTCCTTTCCAGATTTTAGAAATAATTTCTTCTCTTGGAAGCACAGTGTTTTTATTCAACAAGAAAATGATTAACACATCGAATTCTAAACGGGTTAATTGAATTTCTTGTTCGCTTTTAAACACTTTTCTTTCAGAAAAATTGACCTTTAATTTTTGCGATCTACTTTCTAAATACTCAACTTCTTCAGTGAATGCACCTTTATGAAGTGCTCGGTTAATTCTAGTTAATAAGACCCGTATTGAAACCGGCTTTTTAATAAAATCACTGGCGCGCAACTCTAAGCCACGAACCTCATCGTCTTCTTCATCAGAACCAGTCAGCAAAATAACTTTTACTCTTGAATCCAATTTTTGTAGAATTGCCAAAAACTGCAATCCATCAATCATATCCATCATGATGTCACTAAGTACTAAATCATATCGTTTATCTTTAAACAAACTTAATCCATCAGCAACATTTGAAGCGAGATCAACCTCGTATCCTTCAAGTCGCAGTACCTCAGCAATAACACTTTGGAATTTTATATCATCATCAACAAATAATATTTTATACATATAATCCCCCCAGATTAATCAATGATATTATTAATATTCTCCTAATTCTGAGTCTACACTAACTCTAAAACAATTGCAGTAATATTTGAGTGAGTTTTATGAGTTTTGTGATACTTGACTCGGCATAGTTATGTCCTATCATACTCTGAATATACAATGTTTTGTAAAAAAATACATATATACATAGTTTTGTTGATAATGCACAAATAATATTCATACTGCAAATTCTATGCATTTTACTATCACAATAGCTATAATATGAATATATACATACCTGTGAGGCGTTATTATGAAGAAAAACTATAATGAATCCTTTGAAGAACTTGGCAAACAACTAAAAAGCATTCGCAAGGGCAAAAATATAACTCAGACAGAAGTTTCAAAAGCATTACTTAGTCAGTCGCAAATTGCAAGAATCGAGAACAATATCTCGATGCCTTCAACACAAAATTTTATTAATATTTTGGATAAACTGAATATCACCCCGAATGAGTTTTTCTATATTTCCAACGGGATAGAAAAGAACCCAAAAGTTATCCTCTTAAATTTATTACAAGAGCTATCAAATACCGGAAAAATTGAAGTTGCAATAACTGCCAAAGAATTATGCACTTTATATCATAATCAACTAAATGATCCGGTTTTTGCTGAGTTTCTAACAATAATTGACTGTCACTTATATGTCATGAAACATCATACATTTGTTGTCCCAAAGAAATTATTAAATCAGCTTCACAAAATTTGGGATAACCTATTCATCATGGAAGAATGGCATCTCTATGAATTAAATTTAATTTGCTATGTAATATTATTCGGTCAACTTGATAATTCGATAGAAATCGGGATAGACGCAATTTATCACGCAAAAAAATACAGATTTTATAAAGAAGCAAATATAATTATCCAACAACTCTATTTTTCATTAACAACGTTGCTTATCCAAAACCAAAAATATGAATTAGCACTCCAGTATTGTACCGATTACTTTGAATCAAATCTATATGGAATTGCACTGCACTTATCTATTTACACCTTATATAACAAAAGTATTGCATACACTAAATTAAATAATTTTGAGCAATCTAATACTACTTTAGCAACAGCGCACTCATTGGAATCTCTGCTCGGACTTCCAAAAGATACTTACCCTAATTACATGCAATTATTAATTGATTGAGTGCATTTTTTTGAATTAAGGAAAAATAAAAAACCATCAGTTGAACGGACTGATGGTTTTTCTAGGGTTTTTGCGCATGGACAACGCATTAAAATAAAGTTTTTCATCAAAGATTCTTAAGGGGGATATCTATCATAAGATGAAAAATGAGGAAAATGATAATTTTAACATATAAATTATCATCGATGTATCTTTGCTGTTGCTACTTCTAAGATACTCACTTATTATAGCAACCTGAAAAGTAAAAATAACTATTTATAAAAATTTTTATACTATTTTTTTCCATAACTATTCCAAGCATCAATTCCAGCTTTAACTGAACGGCTCATTTCATCCATGAAATCAGTACCATTTTTACGTTTATACATCCATAAACCGAAGTTATCTTCTTTTTCCGGATACTTCTTAGCAGTGTTCATTTCCACCAGCTCTGCATCCGTAAGTTCCTGATATTCATTTTCGAAGACAACATATTTGGCATCATAACGGTCTCGTTTCACGCGCTCCATATCCTCAGGGTAATGACCAAAGGTTAACATCGTCACCGGAAACGCTAATTCCGGTAATTTGAATAAATCACGGTGAGCCTCATAATGTTCCATGATATCACCAATGTAGCATGAACCAATGCCCAAGCTTTCAGCGGCGATGACTGCGTTTTGGGCAGCGATGATGGCATCGTTCGCCGCCAACAGGAACTCGCCTTCTTGTGGGTAGTGCATAGCTTTGTCTTGTTCTGCGCACCATTGTGGGACACCTGATACGCGATAGTATTCATACCACTTACTGAAATCCAAAACAAAAACTAAAACCATCGGCGCTTTAGCGATGAATGGTTGGTTATCACAGCTTTTCACCAAAAAATCCTTCTTTGCCTGATCGGTGACGTCAATAATTGAGTAAAGCATCATATTTCCGGCTGTTGGTGCACGCAATGCACTATGTAAAATTGCCTGCTTATCCTCCGGACTGATTGGCTTGTCAGCATAACGCCGCAATGAACTGCGTGCTTCGATGACTGATAATACTTGATTCATCTTGCATACCTCCTTAATATTGTTAATAATTATAACACTCACAATTCAAATTGCAATAACTTTCCGCAATTCTTCGTGGAAATTGCTATACCAGCTCCCCTGATTTCTGCTATACTATTAAGGAAAGGATGTGCCGCAACGTGCCAATCACTCTACTTGCTACAAATGAAGTTATCGAAAAAATGCATTTTTTTTATAGTGAACAAATTGACGCGAAAACGCCGCCCTACGCGGTCTTTCGCGCTCGCACCGATAACTGTGTTATTACCGCCTATGAATCGCTGAAAGTTGTCTTTCAGGGCGCGGGCGAAACGCAGGAAGCCAAGCTCTGGCAAGGCTTCCTGCCAGAGTCAGCCAGTAGTACGGCTAAGCCAGTACCTGCAAAGTCTGATGGCCACAGCGCCGGTAAGTACCGGCACTTGCAGGCGATCGGTTCGGATGAATCCGGCGTCGGCGATTATTTCGGGCCGCTGACTGCGGCCGCGGCCTACATCGGGCATGAGCAACAAGCCATTGTTGCTCAGTATCGCTTGCTTGACAGCAAGCAGTTGACCGATGACTACATTCGCAGCATCGCGCCAAACTTGATGCAAGAGATTCCTTATAAAATTGCTATTATGCCAAATGAAAAGTACAACCTTTATCAGGCACAGGGCGTGAACGCCAACAAGATGAAAGCTATTCTCCATAATCATGCGCTGAGCGATTTAAAAGGCCGTATTACTGCGCCAGTAGATTTGATTCTTGTTGACCAGTTCGTTAATGAGCGCAAATATTATGAGTATCTGGCGGGAATGCAGCCATTAACCGGTCTGACCTTCGAAACCAAGGCTGAAAACATGCATCCGGCGGTAGCAGCTGCTTCAATTCTAGCCCGCTACACCTATTTACAGGCCATGGATAAATTGTCGGCTGAGGTTGGAGTTCAACTTTTAAAGGGTGCGAATGCTAAGGTAGATGAACAAATTCGCATGCTGGTTGCTCAAAACGGCAAAGAAATCCTGAATCATATCGCCAAAGTACATTTCGTTAATACCGAAAAAGCTTTGGGAGAAAATTAAAAAAGAGTTATCCTCAGGATAACTCTTTTTCTCTTTACATAAATAATTGCTTGCGGATGCCATAAAACAGGAGTTGATGTAAACTAATCCAAATGACAGCCGCAAAAATAACTTCTGCGATGGCAAGCGGCAGGAAAAAAATATTATTGCTGATTGCAAACCATAATGCAAATTGGCCACCATAAAGCAGGATGTAAAGAAAAATAATAATGATGTACAAAGTTGTACGATCCTGATACTCTGACACTCGCTTCAACCAGTAATCCTTCAATTGCAAAATCAATAATATCGCTGTTCCCAGCCAATATGTTGCTGGTATCATGAAGTCAAAAACTACAAGAATACCGGCAAGCCATTGAAAAGTAATAAACAGGCATAAGTGAGTAAGTGTTGCGGCATCCAGATGCCAGCTATATTGCACCTTATTTGCAAATTGAATTCGTTGCAGGGAAAACGGCGTTTTTTGCAACCATCGTTCAATTAGTTTAAGCAACAGCCATGATATTAGTGGTGCAAGCAAGATAAAGAGCACTCCGGCCAACAACTCTGAAATAATATAATCATTCATGTTCTTCATCATCCTTCTCACTTAAACGCAGTCGTTTGACTTTTTGATATATTTGCCAAATATGATTTTCATCATTAGAAGTTAACTGGGCAATAACATGGGCACGATTTTCATGAATATGAACATAACCAAGCGCCGCAAATAAATCTTCATCACCGCTGTCACTAAGAATGCTGATTTTAGAAAATTCAAAGAAGCTCAGGAAGTCAGCGTGCCGTTCCAGAACGGTACGCTGACCAGTATTCGTGTCAATAACAAAGCCCTTCACATCTTTTTGGTATAGAACCCCTGAGGGCGAAACGATTTCTAAATACACGTTACGCACCTACTTCTTCATTATTTTGGAATAATTCTTCAACACTACCAATATACAAGAACTCTTGCTCTGAAAACTGATCACAACGTCCATCAAGAATCATTTCAATACTGGTTAAGGTATCTTCTAATTGCATAAAGACTCCCGCTTTACCGGTGAATTTTTCAGAAACTGCAAATGGTTGCGAGAAATAGTTACGGATTTTACGGGCACGGTTTACAATGTTTTTATCATCATCGCTAAGCTCTTCCATACCAAGCACATTGATAATTTCTTGTAACTCAGTATACCGTTGTAAGGTTGCTTTAACACTATTGGCAATATTATAATGACGCTCGCCAACAAAGTGTGGGTTGAGAGCCCGAGACGAAGATGCTAATGGATTGATTGCCGGGAAAATACCTAATGAAGCAATACTTCTTTCCAAAACGATTGTTGAATCCAAGTGACTGAATGTTGCTGCTGCTGATGGATCATCTACGTCATCAGCAGGTAAGAATACTGCCTGAATTGAAGTAATTGAACCATCCTCAGTTGAAGCAATACGCTCTTGAAAAGCACCGATTTCTTTACTCAGGGTCGCTTGATAGCCACCAGTAATCGGAATCTTGCCTAACAAAGCGGCAACTTCTGATCCCGCTTGAACAAATCGGAACACATTATCAACAAAGAATAAAACATCCTTCTTGTTAACATCACGGAAGTACTCAGCAATTGTTAATCCGGTCATTGCTGCCCGCATCCGTACTCCCGGTGATTCATTCATTTGTCCTAATACAACCGCTGTTTGTGGCAGCACACCACTCTCTTCAAGTTCTTTATAGAGGCCGATTCCTTCACGAATCCGTTCACCGACTCCAGCAAATACTGAATAACCGCCTTGTAATCCAACATTATTAATCAGCTCTTGCATTAATACGGTTTTCCCTACACCGGCACCACCAAACAGTCCAGCCTTGCCACCTTTTAAAATCGGACACATAACGTCGACAACTTTAATTCCGGTAAGCATAATTTCTTTCTCAATAGAGAGTTGGGTAAAGTCCGGTGAATCACGGAAAATTGACCACTTTGTTTCAGCAAGTGGCGCCGGCTTACCATCAATTGGCTCACCATACACATTCATCATTCGTCCTAATACTTCCGTGCCTACCGGCACCTCAATTGAACGTTTTAAATTTACAACTTTATCACCGCGACGAAGTCCACTGACTTCACCAACAGCAATCGCCTTTACCGTACTGATTCCTGAATGTTGCACAACTTCGGCAACATACGTTCCTTGATAAGTTTGGTATTCTAAGGCATGGCCGATTTCAGGAAGATACTCGTTGCCGAATTCAATTTCCAAAACAAACCCGCTGATTGCGATAATGACACCTTGTTCTTTTTGGCTTATCGTCATTCTTTTTCCTCCTTAATAATCTGAGCTCCAGTTATAATATCAATAAGTTCGCCTGTTGCTTGCTGCAACCGGCTTTTTTTACGTAATGCAATTGATTCATCCAATCGCTCACTGGTATTTTCATTTGCTGCTTTCATGGCAATCCGCCGCGCACAATACTCACTGGCAACTGAATAAAGCAGCATACTGTATATTAAACCACACAGATAGTTTTCTAAAAGTTGGTACTCCAACTCATCATCTTGTTCTTCAAAGTCAAGCACACCACTTAATTCATCAGTAACTGTTGCTACTTCCGCCTCCGGTAAATCGGGATAAATTTTGGTAAATTGTGCTTGCGACTGTACAGCATTTAAATACTGCGTAAACACTACATAAATACTATCAAAACGACCACTACGAATATTGCGAATAAGCTCTGTTGTAAGAATTGTTGCCTGCTCTAAGTTAATTGCTTCAAGCGGCTCGTTGATGGTCTGAATAATTGTTTGTTCTTTTCTTTCTAAATAACGCTGGCCCTGATTGCCAATAACAATAAACTCTTTATTGGCGTCCGTCGGTAATGTCGTTAATAGTTTATCAATTTGCTTGAATACTTCTAGGTTATAGGCACCACAGAGACCGCGATTCGACGTTACCATGAGAATCGCGATATTTTCTTCCGTACCTTCACCAGCACCAAAACTAATAGTATTTGAAAGCTGCTGTAAACTTTTCAAAATTGTTGTGTAATAAGCTACTGCGCTTTCAGCCCGCTGACGGTAACCGCCAAGCTTACTTAATGTTGAGAGCTCCGTTACCCGTACAATTTTCTTGGTTGTATTTAAAGCATTAATTTTTTTAGTTAGTTCTTGAATTAATCCTGCGCCCACAAAAACGCCTCCTTGGTTTGCACAATCAATTGTGTACAAACGACAATAGCCGCTTCATCAAGTTCGCTTAATTCTGGTAATCGCTGGCTGAGTGCACTAAAATCAGTATCGATCAGACTTTTTTCAAGTAATACTGTTTTAAATGCATGTACTTGTTCAATCGGAACATCAATGAAGAACCCTTCTTGGAAAGTAAAAAGCAATAATACCAGTTGCGCTAAAGCGTTGGGAGTTACAATCGGCTGTTTGAATATTTCCAATAATATCTGCCCATTAGTAATAGTTTTCAAGCTTTCTTCATCTAAAGAGTTATCAAATGCCAAGAATTCTTTTAGTTCATCAAATTGTGATAAGATCAAAGTTAAATTCTTGCTAAGCTTACGCACTATTGGGTGCTGTGCATCGCCACCAACCCGAGATACTGATAAACCAATATCAACTGCCGGTTTTTGACCGCTGTTAAATAGATCAGAACGCAAAAATAGCTGCCCATCAGTAATTGAAATAACATTGGTCGGAACATAAGAGGTAATATCATCCGAAAGCGTTTCGACAATCGGCAAAGCTGTAATTGAACCGCCGCCATTCGCTTCATTCAATTGAACCGCGCGTTCCAATAAGCTTGAATGGATGTAGAAGATATCACCAGGATATGCTTCACGCCCCGGTGGACGACGGAACAGTAATGTAATTGCTCTGTAAGCATCAGCATGTTTACTTAAATTATCAAATACAATCAAGACATCTTTTCCTTGATCGCGCCAGAATTCGGCAAGCGCCATACCAGTGTATGGTGCTAAGTACTGCATTGTTAAACTGCTGTTTGCCGCAGCACTGACTATTGTTGTATACTCAAGCGCACCATATGTTTTTAAAGTATGGGCAACATCTGCAACATAAGACAACTTTTGGCCAATAGCCACATAAATACAACGAACATCTTGACCGCGTTGATTGATAATCGTATCAATTGCAATTTGGGTTTTTCCGGTCTGTCGGTTTCCTAAAATAAGTTGCCGTTGACCACGACCAATTGGGGTGATTGCATCAATAATTGATAAACCGGTAATCAATGGCCGTGAAACACCATCAATAGTCATAATTGGTGGTACAACATTGAATGCCGGATAACTTTTACCGGTTTCACCTAATGAAGAACCATCCATTGGTGTACTCAACGAGTTAATTACTTTACCTAAAAGTTCATCTCCAACCGGAGAACTAAAAATTGTTTTGGTTGAGACAACTTCCATTCCTTCGCAAATATCGTTTGTATCTTCAAAAAGTCCGACACCCAGAAATTCTTCACCTAAGTCAAGCACTAAACCATTATATTGTTGATTAATGATGACAACTTCATGCAATCTCGCTGCTTCAAGTCCGGAACAAAAAATAATTCCATCAGCAACACGCTCGACACGGCCATAATTTTTTATGTATTCCAGATCAACCGGAAGTTCAAATTTATCTGCATCAAAGTTTATTTGCTTATTCATGCATTCACCACCTCTTTCATTTCTCTGATATATCCATTGACTAAAGCTTCATAGGATAAATCTATACTTATATTTTCGTGACGAATCACAATACCGCCCAGCATATTGCGGTCGATAGTTGTTTTAATTCGGTATTGGGGATAAGTTTCACTCCACAATGCCGAAAAAGTTTCTTCAGCCTCGCTATCAGCAACTGTAATTTCAATAATACCGGTATAAAAATAAATATTGTAGCATTTTACGAAGTTACTGTATAACGCAATCATTTGTCGGTAAGAATATTTTGTTAACATGTAAAAGAGGAACTGAATAAATTCAGCATCCAGATTTGCTAACAGTTCGTCATCATACATTGCCTTTAACTGTTGTTCTTCTGAAAGAAAACGATTCTGAATAATTCGTTTTACTTTAAAGGTTCTGAGTCGTTTATAAAAAGTTGCAAATGATTCTGCAAACGATTCAAGTTCTTGATGTGAATACATATCGAATATTCGCAAAATAACTCTGTATGGTAAAGCACAACGCACCTTATATTGCTCCATAACCACACTAAACTCATTAATAGCATGTTGTAAGAAACGTGGCTCTTCAGCCTTATTTTTTTGTAACACATCCGTATATAACTTTTCAATTAACGTTGTGTCAACATTTATATCATTTTTAGACTCTGTTGACGCAACTTCTTTTGTGTTTGCATCAGCCTTAATTGCTAAAACTTGTTCGGTAAATTTAGCCTCAATAGCTGAGCGCTCAATGACATAAGTTTCTCTTGCTGTTTTTATTTCAAAAGCAAAGCGTTCCGACATTTGTGCGGTTTTTGTTCGCTGAGCTTCAAGTTCATCGCCAAGTTGCGTATTTAAAGCCTTATAATGCTCTACTTGTAACTGCAATTGCTCCTGACGAATAAAATTCTCATCATGCAATGAGTCAAACAAAACAACAAACCGCTTTTGAATCTGCTTTTTAAGAAAAGTAATCATCTCAATAAAGCCGAAAACAATTAAAACGCAAAGGACAATGCCAATCAATATAATTTTCATGATTAATTCATATCCCTTCGGTATTAATGTATAAACGGATTAAGGAAAATCAATACAATTGCAATTGCTAAAGCAAACAATATCAATACAATCATTGTCAATAAGCCAATGAACAACATATTCATAACTTCCGGTTTGGCACTCGGGTTTTTACCGACTGCCTCGGTCGCCTTACTCACAGCAATTCCTTGACCGATACTCGCGCCTAAAACTGCTAAACCAATTGCTAACGCAGCGCCAAGAACACTCAGCCCAACTACTAAATTCATATCCATATTTTTTTCATCCTTTCGTTCTCACTGCCACATTCAATATGCCAGAGGAAATCCTAATCTAGGTAAGTGTAAAATAACAACTGGTTCGCTTCATCGTAAACAGCAACCCGAAAATCAAACTGCTCAACACTCAATGCCGTTATCCGCGTCTCAAACTGCCAAATATCAGCATCGCGCTGTTCAAGTTCGCCCTCAAAAAACGACTGCCATTCACGATCATCGGCAACATCATTTTTGTTGCTGCGTTCAAGAATCACTTTAAAATTACTTATATCTTCTTGATTTTCGAAACGAAACTCAAGAAGAAAATTATTTATCGCAGTAATCGAATTGCTACTGCTTCCAACTACATCGCTATCAACTTTTTCTTCAATCAGCACCAGTGATGCCGGCTGTTTAAAAGTAAATGTCGAATCGAGCGGGTATGTAAAGGTTTCAATAGCGCCGCTTGCTCTATCTGCTGCTACAATTTGTAGCTCTGCTTTATAATCCTGCTCTTCTGCGGATGTTTCCGGGACAAGTGTAATTGAGCCATCACGCTTATCCGTAATAACTGCATCGATTGCTCCGCCAAACCAACGATTCTCAGTAAGAACAACATTTGCATCCAACATCTCGTAATCATCAGACTGCCAATCATATTCAACACGAATCGCTTGTCCTGCTGCCCGCACCGACTGCAGTCCACTCATTCTTGTTGTCGGCATCGTATAATATTGCGCAGATTGATTCAATAACATTTCTTCACCATTAGTTAATTCAATTTTTAATTGGAATTGATACGCCGTTTGCGGCTTCAATCCACGAATAGTAATCTGCTCACCAATATCTGCTAAACGGCTTGCATTCACTGCTACTTCAAAACTCTGACCAAATAATGATTTTTCACTAACTACTAAAGTCGCCTTACTGATACCTTCGATTTTCACATCAGTGGCTACTGTAAGCGTCATATCACTTGAACGTGCTAAATCTACATTGTATAAAGCCCGGACTGACTGAGTACTCAACTCAGGACTCAGTACGCGAATCGTCTGTATCCCACTATTATCACCTAAATCAAACTGATAACTTAAACGCAACTGATAATCATGATTGCTAGCCAAATTTGTAACATTCAAAATGCTTTCATTACTATTATGATAAAGCGTCTGCACCACGCTGTTATTAGCTAAATCTAAAACCTCAACACTAATCGGTCCAACTAAGGTATGATCAATATCATAAATTGTTAACTTAGTTGCGACGCTGGTTACCCCGGCGTCAACATAATCAAATTGCACTGTAGGAATCTTTCTTGCCATATTGGCATTCAATTCTTCCAGCTTCTTCATAATCACTGACCAATCATCAATTTCAGGAATTTGTACTGATGCACTGCTGCCACTTGTAGTCGTACCGCTCACCGTTTGGTTCGCGCTGCCGCTGCCTTGACTGTTATTTGAACTACTGTTATTCTCTGATGAAGCATTTGCTTTACTCTCAACAACTAGTTTCAAGTTGTCAGTACCGCCAAACTTACTTAAATCAATAACTGCGCCATCAACAAGATACACCTCATTGCTGACATCAAACGCCAAGTGGTCATTAATCCATAACACTAAATGACCTATAAAGCGTTGCTTCTTCTTATCAGCAAATACGGTTACACTTCCGCTCTTATCAATCAACAGTTCAGGATTACTAACGGTCCCCATTTCGGTACCATCAACAATAATCTTCGCATCAGCTGCCAGAAAATACTGACGGTTAGCAATTTTTACGATATTGTTTTCATCTATAGAAGCACCGGAATTATCGCTAGGGGCGTAGCGATGATTCCCTGAATTCTGATAAACCACACGGGGCGTCAGCATATTACTGATACCGGCTGTATCAATATTAGTAACCTCTTGGGTAAAGAATACATCACCATTTTCATAGAAAAGCATAGCACTTTCCGGTAGTGTGAGCTGCTCTTCACTGCTGGTTTCAATAAGCTGCTCATTATTCCAGCTGCGATACAGCAAATCCTGATTTTGGAATTGAATCGTTTCGTAGTCGCTGTTCAGCGCTACACCCTCGCCCTCGAGGTAATACGCATCCAGGCGGATACTCTGAAATGAGCCCCAGCCAATCAGAGCAGCAACAATTACTACGGCACTGATTAATACTAAAAATATTTTTTTTGTTTTCATAGTTGTTCTGCTCCTTTCTAATCTAAAGTAATAACATCCAGGCTCTGCCCAGTTTTATTATCAATAATTATCAATTTAGTGCCTTCGGTAGTTCCGTTAACTACAATTCCCTCACTCAATTTCGCCTTAGGTGCTTGAACGGTTTCACTGAAGTTCGCACCAAACAGACTTTGAATCTGTTCAATAACTGATAAGTCAGTTCTTTCAGCTGTAATCGTGAGTTCACTATCTGCACCATTTAATGCCGGTGACTCAATACGAATTGTGCCATCATCATTATTGCTTGCGTAAACAACATTTAATTGGTTGTCATATTGTGCCTGGGCAACAATATTCTTTTGTCCATCAACAATATTTACTGCATAAGCGACAGATGGTTCTTCAAGATTCATGGCAACTTCAGCTAAGTCTTCTTTTGCAACCTCACGTTGCTCCAAAACTTCACTTTGGTCATTTAAAAGTACAACTTGATAACTGTCATCTGTTAACTCACTAGTATCGGTATTCATCGTTAGCACTGCATTATTTCGCTGCAACGACATCAATGAGCGTGCTGCATTAGTATGATAAACAGCAATAGAAGTTGACTCATATGTTCTGGTTTCCATAGTATCCGGAATATAATATTCGACAACGAATTTCGTAAAGTAAATACCTTCCGGCTGTCCGCTTAAATTAAAATTCGAGCTGACAGTTGCCGGGTAAGACCCGGGAACTGTCACCGGATTAGTTGTTACTAAAATCTTTTCCTCAGTAGATGTACCATAGTCCTTCCAGTAATAAAGCTCCATTTTAATATTTCTTATCTGACTGGAACCTTGGTTCAGACCACCAACATTTGTCGTTGCCGTTTTGTTGCTGCTGTCGTAAATCATAACTGGTGAATTTGCTTTTACATATTCATCCAAAGTAGTAACTGTTTGTCTCGGTATCCATGCACGTACACCGTTGCCATCAAGATTATCGTATTGTGAAACGATTTCAAAAGTATATGTCGTTTTAGGACTCAAGCCAGTAAATTCTTTTGACCATGAATCACTGGTTTTGGAACTGCTGAATGAACCACTTTCAATAATTGTCCCATTTGCATCTTTTAAGCGATATGAGAACTGTTTTGGCATAGCACAAGTTAAATATCCATTTGGATCATTGAAAGTAAACTGAAATGACGCCGAATTTGTCGAAAAGGCAGTGTTTAACAAGGTATATGACATTGTTGGCGGCGTAACCGTTACTTTATTAACATTGGCTAAGAATCTTGGTGCCTGAGGCAAGCTGGTATTCATATACGCTGCTACAATATAGGTTTTTGAAGTTGAGCCATTAGTACGATACTGCTGAATACTATTTTCAAACATAGCCATACTGAAAGTTGTCCCCATATTAGAATATGTAGTTACCGGCGTTTTTGCTGATAACTGGCTATCCATAGCTATTAAGTCACTTGGTGTATAGGTAATACCGGTATCTTCATACCAAACATACTCAATATCGGTTAATACGTTACTTTCATCAGTATAATTAACACTCGCACTCGTAGTTCTTGATCCACAACTAAGTACCCAAGTATAACCGGTAGAATTCATTACCGGCATTGAGCGCTCAGTACGAACGGTTTCGTTATAGAAAATTTCTTCAACTGGACCATCACCTGCTAATAAATCATAAGTCCCAACAATGCGGATTTCATATTCCACATCAGGTGACAGACCTGATAAAGTCACACCGTTTACCGGAAAATTATTTATCTGCACTGAAGTAACCGGCGTGGTTCCGCCCGGCAGATAAGCTTCTAGATATAATTTATTGCCATTACTGTCAACCTTCACTAAAGTTTTATCAACATCAGTTCCGCTAATATCTAGTTTTACACTCTTATCATACACTTGCAGATTAGTCCCGCTGATAACCGGTTTATTCAATGCCGGAGTTACCATTGCGTGTTCCTCACTTATAGAAGTTTGAGCAACACTATAAAACATCACTTTAGTTGCAGCATCGAGGGTTGTCGTTGCACCAGTTGTAAAATCAATATAGCGATTATTAATCTGGGCAACATAAGCACCATTGCTTTGACGAATGAAGTTAAACACGCCGGCAACTTCACTGCTATCAACAAGCTGTGGTGTAATATTCATATATTTACCAGTTGCAGCATTTTGCAACTTAACTCCGGTAATGTTACCATTTGCCGGATTGTAAGTACCGCCGCTTACTTGATAGACTGCACTTTGCAACAAACTGCTGTTCATCGCAACCTTACCGCCTGTACTTGCTACATATTTAGTATAATCATCGCTGCTAATATAAAAGCTGCCACTGAAATTATTAAAGTCAAAATAGTTTTCAACATAATGCAATGTTGTTTTCGATGTTAAATCATAGCTGTTATCCATCCAGATATCATCCAACGGCAAACTCATACTCACCGCATTAAAGCTATTGGCACCACTCTGTATTTGCTGATAAGAACTAACAGCTGCATCTTTTTTAAACAACTCATATTCAGAAAGTAAAGTATATTGTGCCGTACTGCTACCAGCACTGAAAGTACTAACCATTGCCTTATCGTTATATGTCAACACACTGCTAAGTGATGGCGTCAATTGAGTATCAGCTGCAAGATATGCTTGTGTAAAGGTTGCATGAGTCGGAGCATCCGTATCAACGATGCGATAATCACCTTCAGTAACGAGTGTCTGCAAACTATTCGTTACCGGAATTGAAAGCACCGTATCACCAACTGCTACCGGATAAGAACTGCCATTACTCTTTACTACCATAGAATTGTTATAAATTGTTGATTCCGGATCAGAAACCCGAACTAAAACCGAAACCTCGGTTGCGGTTTTAGTCAAAAACATATACTCAGCCTTAGGGCTCTCTTTTTCTACCCGAATCGAATCTGAAAACAGACTAAAACTATGCTCATTATAATTATCATTCCATACGACTACAGCTTCAACAACATATTCATATCCGCGGCCAAGTTCTGCATTGAGCAAATTAAATACTGCATAATCAGAAATCGAACTACCATTAACAGTTATTGTTTTTAATACTGTCGCTCTATCATCAGCACGATAAATATTATAGATAATCTTATTTGCTGCAACATCAACATCAGTGATTGCACCGCCAGTCGCACTATTTGAAGCTAAAGCTCCAAGCTCTGCGGCATCCGCATCATAATTAAGCAATACCTGATCAGCTATCGGCTGTCGCTTTAAAGTTTTAAAGCTCAATTCACCAACAATCGGTATGTTGTTATTACCGGCATCACGAACCTCAATAACTTTTACTTTATAATCCGTATTTGGTGATAATCCCGGTAGATTATAAGCAGCTCCCAAACTGCTTACTAAAGATGGAATATCATCATCCAGAACAATTGGCTCACCGATGGCAGTTAAACCATCAGCTGCGTACACCTGCAATTTTGCTTGGCGCAATTGTAAATCATCAATCGCGACATCAGCAACTGAAAACTGAACATTCACATCAGCAGAGTCAAGATGAGACGCAGTTAAAGTAATCGTTGCATTCAAAGTTGCTACTTTTGTTGTCCGCATCTCAGCTGAGGTTGCAATGATTTGGTCAACCATATCCGGACTATCGCCGCCAAGAGAATATGAAGTGCGGATTACCGCTTTATAACTAGTTAAGCTCTTTAACTCAGTAAACTCAACGCTGCCAGCTTTCGTTGCTGATGACAACACGCTGTCCGGTATACGAATAGTTTGAACCGGGTTACCAACAATATTTCCAGCGCCATCAACATTATATATTTGCAAAACCGGATAATTCCAGACATTTGAAATAATCGTGTCGTCGACATCGAATATTTCATAATTTACCCGAATCCAGCTCGCTCCAGCCTCGTCAAGCTGGATAACTCCGCTTGGCGCTTGCTTGATACCGATAATAATAGAGTTCGATGGTTCGGTCACTAATTCAAAATCTTTTTCACCATCATTACCAATAACATAGCCGACGACAATATACTCGCCTTCCACCATATTTTCGGTACGATAAACTTGCACTGAAGAATACTTTTGGCTGCCGCTCATTGTTGCACTGGCATATTCGGTTGCTTCACGTCCCAAAGCCTCATACTCGGCTTTTAGGTAACTTACATAACGAATACTCGTTATTGCTTCATCAGGGTCAGTAATTGATTTAGCAACGATACTTAGTAAATTACTGGCACCATCATATTTAATCTCAAGATCCTTCACTTCCGGTAACTGTTTCAAAGTTGAAGCAACCAGGTACCAGCTGCTGCTAGTTAAATTTTGACCGTTAATGATTAATTGGTTCATTTCAACGATGTAACTCTCATTTGAATTTAAACCAGAAAGGGTTACTTCGGTACTACCGCTAGCTTTTAAGTCATTCACATTTACACTCACCGTTTGTGGTGTTGAACTTAGACCAGAGTTTGTCCGATATTGTAAAACCAGTTGTTCTAAACCATTAGGAATGGTATCGGCTGAAAGTTTAATTGTCAGTGAGTCAGCGGTTCTGCCAACAACCTCACCATTTAATTGTAATGCCTCCGTATATAACGTTTTTCGATAGAAGGTTACTGCCTGTTGTTTATTTTCAGCATTGGTATATGAACCGCTAACCACTAGTTCATATTTTTTCAGATAATCTAATGCTGTAAAATCAAAATCAACATGCTCATTTTTATAATCTAGATCTTTTTGCGCGATTAAATTGCCGCTCTCATCATACAATTCTGCTGAAAGCTTGGTAAGGCGACTGTTAGTATCAATAATCGATGCTTGTCCATAAATAGCATTTTCAGTTGTTTTTGCTTGAACCGAAACAACCGGTACAATAAAATTCTGCATATTGCTTGCTTCATTAATCGTTTCAATAAGATCATTTATTTTATCAACATCATCTTGACTTGCTTGTTCTTGACTGTTAGTATCAGCGTTTGAACTTCCGCTATCATTATTAGTATTATTATTTGAGGATTTATTATTATTTTCAGTTGTTTTATTTTCACTACTTAACGGCTCACGAACCTGAGCATCATCATCCAATTCAACTTTAATAGCACGTAAATCAATTGATTCATTAGCATCATCACAAACTAACATTTCTGAGCTTAACTCAAAACGACAGCGATTATTTTCCATACTAATGTACATTTGTTCGCTGACCGTTTCATCATATGACTGTTCATGATAAAGCCGTACCATCTTATTCTCATCAACAGCAACTAAAATATTATCGCCCAGTTGTTTAGAATATCCATTATCATTAGTTAATGAAACCCGGTCTAAAATAAGATAGCGACCTTCGGCGAGTTTAACAATTGTCCCTTGAGGAACTTGATGCAACACTTCCCCGGCTGCATTCTCAATTGAATAACCAATTTGCGGATTACCATTATAGTATGACTTCGTCGGAACCTCATCTAATTGGTTCTTATTAACAATGACCACACTTTTATTAAGCGTCTGCATTTTACCGTCTTCTAAAAACAAAGTTTTAGCAGCATCAATATTTGCAACCTTGTTGCCATCAATCAGTACTGCTTTATTATCTAAACTTAGAGGATTATACTCAGCTTTTGCAGCAAAAACAACGGCTTCCCCATTTTCATCATAGGTATAGCCGGCATCATTTACAATATAGTAGCTATTATAATTCAATAATACTGAAACTCCGATCAAGGTACTGATAACAACCAAACCGGCAACTACCGCCAATAATATCTTACGCATTGACTCTTCTCCTTTGTATGTCATTGTTAGAAAATTCTTAGTCATCAACAACAAAGTAGTCAAATTATAAAACGGAAGTTATAATACCATACATTTAAGTATACAAGAAAAAATCCCCCATATTTTATATTGCTATTTGTTGCAATCTAAATTCATACCAGTAATAATAAAATATCATTACAAATGCTTTCACTGCCATCGCCGAATAATCAATGATTCCCCCTCATCATTTATATGGAATACCGCAGTAAGTTATTTTCTACTATAGCACAACAAAAAATACGTGGGGGGAATATATGTTCATTGTGCTATAGTAAAAAGAAAACTTAAATTTTTCTCCCAATCAAGCTTTCATTTAGCGATTTAATTCTATCGAACCCCACCCGCCAATTCAATGTTTTTTCCGTGAACTTTTTTGATGATTCGTACACAGAAAATACATAAAACTGCATTTCTCTTTATGTCTACTGACCTTTTAGACGAAAGAAAAAGCGGCATCTTCAGAAAAGATGCCGCTTTCATCCGCTCCGATTTTTAAAATCGAAGCGGATTTTTTCAATTATTGATATACAATTACATAACCTTTTTCTTCTAAATACTTCTTCGCAGCATCAAGATTATCCGGATATGTTTTCAATGAATAATTTATATATTCATCATAACCATCTTGTAATTTCCCGTCTTTTGCGGTGATGCCGGTAACTGAAACAACAATACTGCCGCTATCGCTGCCGGTAATATAATATGGTGATGGTACACTCATTTTATAGTCATAAAGCATAACTGCAGTTCCGCAGTTTTCTAAAAGTGAATTTACTTGATTAGGGTTGCATAATGACTCGTTGCCTGGTTTATATGCAACAGCAACTAATTTAGTATCAACTGTCAAATCAATATCTTCACCAAATTGGCTTTGACCTAAATTTTTGAAGTGCTTAGTTGCTTCTTCTTTTAAATCGTTGATCGGTTCATCGCTGAACGCCATAATTTTGTCTTTTTCCGGAACGTCTTCCCATGTAGCTGGAATCTCAGCTAAATCTTCAACACTGATAGTAAGCGTAGTTTGCGTTGGCGTAAAACCAAATTGGTCGAATGCTGGATCTTCAGGATCAACAGTGATAGTTACTACATCACCATTTTTCAAATTGTAGTCATTATCAATACTAAAGTAAAGTGCATCCATTAATTCATTAATGTTTTTATCATCAGTGTAATTGTTGATTTCTTCATCAACGCTTGCACCACCGCTGACACCAACAATTTCGAAATCAGCATAATCAAACGGATTAATCTCCGTACGTGCCATTGATAAAAATAACACTACACCAACAATTGCAGCTAAAATTATCGCACCGACAACACCTAAAATGATAAACAATGGCGCCTTACTCTTTTTCGGCGGCTGATTGTTCATCCCCATTCCCGGCTGTTGCCCACCAACCGGTGGCTGATTATCTGCTGGCGGTACACTACCGTTGCCACCATTCGCCGGAGTCGGCTGCACTGGTTCCACCGGTGTTACCGGCTCGCTAGCAGCAGGTTGAACTGGTTCAGCAGCAGCCGAAGCTGGCTGTTCAACTGCCGGCGTTGCCGGTTCAGTTGGCGTCTGCGGTGTTGGTTCAACCGGAGCGTTACTGGTTGCTTCACCTTGCATAATTACCGGACCAATCGGTGTATCAACAACAACTTGCCCCTCATTTACCGAATCAACAGTAGCAGTTGAATCAGCGCTATTTTGTTCTGGTGTAACTGCAGTTACATCCTCATTTCCATTCATAGGATTTTTTGTTCCCATACTATACCCTCTTTTCAACTTAGATATCTCTATTATGTCATAATTTGCCAACAATGTGAATGAAATATTTTGATTATTCACAAAATCCACATAATGAAGAAAAAGGAGTCGTTCTTGTTAACGACTCCTTTTCCTGTTTTATAAAACCAACTCGTAAGTATAATAATTTCCCAGTTCCTTTTTATGGCCTAAAATTATTGGCGCTCCTTGTACATAACCGCACTTCTTAAACACACCTGCCATTGAAGCATTACCATGATGCGTATCAGTATGAATTGCAGTTGCCCCTTGAGCAATCGCATAGTCCTTAACCGCACCAAGTAAACGTTGAGCGAGTCCCATGCCATGCATATTAGGATCAACAACAATACGATGAACAATTAAAATCGGATCTGTTTCACATTGCCAGTTCACCGTATAATATTCCTTATGCGGTGTGTAATCAACGGCTGCAAATCCAGCCAAAACACCATCGCAATAAACACCTAGTAACTGTTGCTTGGCAATATCATTACTCATAACCTCAACATTAGGATAGGTCTCATCCCACTGCTTGCTGCCACCAGCTTGCATCCAGGCAACTGCTGACTTAACCATCTCCATGACTGCCGCCAGTTCATCTTCTTGTACCCAATCAATTTTCACTTCTGCCATATACTACACCTCGTTTTTTTCATTATAGGCAATTTTTTCTTAAGCGTCAACATGAAAACCCGCACCCGGAATCGGGTGCGGGTTTTGCTATTTCATCAGCTTTCTGCCAACAAACCAAGAACAGCTGCCGACAGTCAACAGCATCATGCCAATTGAAGCCGATAACAGCATATCCTGCCCGGTAATCGGTAAGGTGCTAGTATTGCCTGTTTCCTCAGTACTTGTAGCAGTTCCGGCAATTGTTACCGTCACTGATACCGGTGCGGCACTTCCGCCAAGGGTGTCGGTAGCATGCAATACCACCTTATACGTTCCGGTTACTGAAAAATCGATTGCAGCAAAATTTGAAGTCAGAGGACTTCCATCATCAACACTTACGCCTAAGTCAGCATAGAATTCTGTTTCGGACTTTATCGTGCCAAGCGGATATTCTAGCACTGAACTTTGCACGCTGATTACCGGCACTCCTTTTAGAGTTACCTGCACATAAACCGGTGTTGATACATTTCCAGAAGTATCAACAGCAGTTATTGAGACTTGATAGGTTCCCGGCGTTTGCAAGTCAACTGCGGTTGCAAAATCAGAACTAATAATTGCATCTGCTTCGTTGCTTGACGCATTCAATTCAGCTAAGAACGTTGCCGCGTCGGGAACTGCAGCAATTGAATAATTGCGCGTCGTATTGGCAACCGCCAATACCGGTGCGACCGTGTCCTCAACGGTCACCAGCACCGGGGCGCTGGTTGCATTTGCAGCACTAATCCATACTTGGTAGTCACCAACTGTGTCAGTATCCAACCCACTCATATCCGCAGTCATTGTAACCCCATTTAGTACTGAAGCCTGAACATTAGTTAGTAGTTCATTTTCTGATAGCGTTGTGCCTTTTTCAAGTGTAATTGCCGGATGAGCCACAACTAAATTATTATTGCTGGGATTGCACTGTGCCATCACCATTTCCATCTGCCCGACCTGTGGCCGGAAAGGCTCAATATTCCATGGCAGTTTACCGGCACCGGCAAATACCGCATGGCAAATATATTGATCTTTTAAAGCTGCTTCATTATAGAAACGAATATCTTCACCAAATTTAGCGATAACTTCAGCAAAAGCCGCATCATAATCAGTTGTCGTGATACCGCACGCAGTCGGCGTCAAACTTAAAGAAATTTCCCGACCGCGAATCAACCACTCAGCACTGGCAATGTATTCGTCACAACTACTAGTAGCTTTCAGATTATTCTTTGCTGCTAAAATTTCATCAATAGACTCACTATTTACTTCCTGACTGTTTGCTTCGCTTGCTGCAAACACACTAAAATTCGGCATCAGCATTCCAGTTATAACAACCAAAACACTAAAACCAATCATTAACTTTTTCATAGATTCACTCCTATTTTTTGCTTTCAAATAATAGTAGCAAACCAGTAAATTGAATTCAATGTATATTCAGTGAATATTTCGTATTTTATGTGTATTCTTAAAATTAAAAAAATGAGCCGGCAGCTTACCTGCCGGCTCATTCAATTTTCTCAAAAAGTAAGATTACGCTTCTGCGCCTACTTCATTATCTTTTTGTTTATTTGGCTCATTGAATTTTTCTTGATCCATTAAGCCCATTGATTTATCAACAACAGTTGAAATGACCATTGCACCATTTACATTCACCATTGTACGTCCCATATCAATAATTGGGTCAATTGGCCAGATAAGTGCAACCGGTGCGAATGGTAAGCCTAAACCGCCAAGTACAACTGTTGCCGCAATTGAAGCAGTTCCCGGAATGCCGGCAATCCCAAATGATCCGATAACAATAACAACCAGCATCAAGAAGATAAATGGTAAATCAATAGCAACACCGCTCATGTTAGCAATCATAACTGCCAATACTGCCGGGAATAATCCGGCACATGCATTCATCCCCATGGTTGAACCAAGGCTTGCCGAAAAGTTCGCTACTCCAGTGCTTACACCCATACGGTCTTCTAAAGTTTCAATTGTGACTGGTAAAGTACCAAAACTTGAACTTGAAGTAAATGCTACCAATAAAGCTGGCGCTGCATTTAAAACAAATTTAACCGGATTGATACCGCGGCTGATTAAAATAATCATATGCACGGCAAACAATAATACCAAACCAATAAGCATAACTACAAAGTAAGTAGCAATTTCCTGGAATGTACTAAATCCTTGAGTAGCAGCTAAATTGAACATCAAAGCAAATACACCATAAGGAATTAATTGAATAATCATACCGGTTAAACGAGTCATAATTTTAAATCCGGCAGTAATTAGTGTTTTGACCGGAGCAATTAACTCTGGATATTTTTTATCAACTTTATTTGTTGCAATACCAATGAATGCTGCAAAAATAACCACGGCAATAACATTACCTTCAGCCATAGCGGCAATCGGATTACGAGGCAATAAGCCAATAATAGTGTCCACAATACCTTTGTACTCTTTACCAGCCCATCCTTCTGTTCCAACCGGTAAAGTCATACCTGAACCAAGGTTGAACGCCATCGCTAGACCAATACCGATAAGTGCTGCAACAGCAACTGTAATTACAAATAAACTTACTGTGCGAATCGTCATTTTCCCCAAATTCGCTTGTTCTTTTTGATTAACAATTACATTTAATATAGCAATAAATACTAACGGTACAACTAACATGCGAAGAAGTGCTATAAAGCCATCTCCGATAAGCGTTGTAACCTGAGTCACTTGCGAGGTAATGAGCGCTGACGTATCTGCACTATACCCACTAAACATCACTTGATAAATAATTCCCGCTGCCAAACCAATCAAGGTTGAAATAACAACCCGCCAAGCAAAGGCAATATTCTTTTTAAACTTCACATTCAGTACAATAATTCCAGCAAATAATACAAGTATAATTGCTATCCATACAATACTTTCCATTGCGATAACTCCAAACATCGGACATCATCACTCCTCTTAAAAAATTCTTTCTTGTTCAGTATAAAGGAATTTTATCTTGATATCAAGCTATTTGCTTTTTTATTTGTGAGAATTAAAAAAAGTCCCGGTCAAGCCAGGACTTTTTACACTTTTATTTCAACTTGCCTAACACCGAACCAAGCGCATTTAAAGCATCAAGCGGCGTTAGTTGATTAATATCCAAACCGGCAAGTTCATCAAGAACTGCCTGAGTATCGGCATCAATTGCAGTCACTGTCACCGTTTCATTCTCCGGCGCGGCAAACAAATCAAGCTGCTTGCTGTCACCACGTTGGGCTTCGAGCGAGCCTAAAATTGTTTGCGCCCGCTGAATCACTTCGTTCGGCAAGTGCGCTAACTGCGCCACATGCACCCCATAACTACGATCAACACTGCCATCTTTCACTTTGTGCAAGAATACCAATTGATCATTTTCTTCAATCGCACTGACGTGCACATTGTGCAGTCTTGGCAGCTGCTCTTCGAGCACCGTCAACTCATGATAATGCGTCGAAAATAATGTCTTTGCGCCAATATGATGATGAATATACTCCAAAATCGATTGTGCTAAAGCCATACCATCATAAGTTGCCGTTCCGCGGCCAATCTCATCAAATAAAATCAAACTCTTCTTAGTCGCATGCTTCAACGCCATATTTACTTCCATCATTTCAACCATGAAAGTACTTTGACCGCTGAATAAATCATCACTGGCACCAATACGAGTAAAAATGCTCTCAAAAATCGGTAGTTCAGCTTTCGTAGCTGGTACAAAGCAACCAATCTGATTCATAATTACAATATCAGCTAATTGGCGCATATAAGTACTCTTACCGGCCATATTCGGTCCGGTAATCAGAAGAATATCGGTGGTGTTATTCATCTTGCAATCATTCGCTACATATTCAGCATCTTCCATAACCCGCTCAACAACCGGATGACGGCCATCGACAATTGCCAGCTCATGACCATCAATAATATCAGCACGAACATAATTGTACATCTCACTCACAGTTGCAAATGAAGCCAGCACATCAACAGTCGCAATACTATCCGCGGCCTGTTGCAATTTCTGCGTATACCCCTTTACCTGCTGCCGAATTGCCACAAAAATCTCATACTCAAGCAAACTCATACGCTCCTCAGCACCGAGAATCAAACTCTCCTTCTCCTTCAGTTCCGGAGTAATATAACGCTCCGCATTCGCCAAAGTCTGTTTGCGGTCATAGTGACTGATTAAATCCTCATCAATATTTGCAAGCGCCGCCTTGGTCGCTTCCAAATAGTAACCAAAAACGCGGTTATAACCAATCTTTAAGGTCTTGATACCGGTTCGCACCCGCTCCGCGGCCTCAAGCTCAGCAAGCCAAGTCTTCCCATTCTTACGCGCATCACGCAACTGATCAAGTTCATCATTAAAACCATCGGCAATAATACCGCCATCCTTGATTCCCGGTGGCGGATTATCAACAATTCCTTGTTCAAGCGTTGCTAACAACTCATCAAAAGTATCAATCCCGTTTGCTAAATCATGCGCACGATTATATGGTAAACGCAAAATCAATTCACGAATAACCGGCAACTGGCGCAAAGACTGACGCAACTGCGCTAACTCTTTACCGCTGGCATTTTCATAAACAATCCGCCCTAAAAGCCGCTCAAGGTCATAAACAAACTTAAGCGATTCCTTAATTTCTTCTTTAATAAAATATTCGCTCTGTAAACATGCTACGAAGTCATGACGATGCTCAATCTCCGCTTTATCAATAAGCGGTCGCTCCAGCCACTTCTTCAACATCCGACCGCCCATAGCCGTCTTCGTCTGGTCAAGCAGCCATAACAACGACCCGGTCTTAGCATTTCCGCGCAACGTCTTGGTCAGCTCAAGTGCTGCCTGTGAATGCGCGTCCATCTGTAAATAAGAATCCGTTTCATAAATTGCTGCTTGCTGAATATGCTCAAGACTCCGCTTCTGCGTCCGCTCCAAATAATTCAGCAACCGCGCTAACGTCAATTGACCGCGAACATCACTGACTTGCTGCATCTTCGCACGCATCTCTTTACTAACTTCACTGCTTTCCTCAACCGACAATACAATATTATATTGTTCACGTAAACGACGATAAAAATCGTTTTGCAATAACTCCGGCGCTACAATTAATTCCCGCACCCCTAAAGTAATAATTTGGTTATAAATATGAATATCCTCTAAAGGCAACGCCATCAGGCCAAGCTCCCCGGTAGTTAAATCACAAAAACCAAGCATCAGTTGATCTGGATAAACTGAAACAGTACCAATATAATTATTCTCTTTCTCGGAAAGCCCGTTGCTTTCCATAATCGTTCCCGGAGTTACCACCTGCACCACTTCGCGGCGCACAATTCCCTTGCCCGCCGTCGGCTCCTCAACTTGCTCAACAATAGCTACCTTGTAGCCACCAGCTACCAAGCGTTCAATATAATTATTGGCAGCATGATATGGCACACCGCACATTGGCACCCGATCTTTGCTACCTGCATCACGACCAGTCAAGGCAATTTCTAAAATACGGCTGGCATCAAGGGCATCATCAAAAAACATTTCATAAAAATCACCAAGCCGGAAAAATACAAAACTATCCAAGTTCTCTCTTTTAATCGAAATATATTGTTGCATCATTGGCGTGTAGTCATTTATATCTATTTTCAGTATTATTGGATCTGGATTCATTTACTTTCCCGCTTCCCGTAATCTTTTTTATTTTATTCTGCTTTCTTCATTATATCACGAAAAATGCCACGAATGAACATAAAATTAAAGTTGCTGCCCCTATCAAAAGCAGCTATAATTAAAGTATCAGATAAGGAATGTGATACTTATGTTACGAATCGTAATTATGTGCGGCGGCGGCTTTTCATCAAGTCATTTAGCAGCTCGCACCAGCAAAGAATTAATACAACTGAACATGGATAATGAAGTTCAGATTGACTACTATGAACACGGCACCAATAAAACCAAATTCGCGGACTATGACATTGTCATGTGTTGCCCGCATCTAAAAATGGTCATCCCAACGCTGATTCAAGAAACCGGATTAGCTGAGCGTGTTCCCTTTTATATCATCCCGCCTAAAATGTATGGCATGATTTCGGCAAAAGAACTGGTTGCTGATGCTTATGAAGTGGTTCGCCGCTTCAAGGAACAACCTTTGAATCCTTTTTCTTTTCCGGATGAACCAAACCCATTACGTATTACCCGACACCTTGCCTACGTTCATACCCATAAATAGTTGAAAAGCGGCGAGTCCCCCTATGCAGGACTCACCGCTTTTTTTATTTTCTCCTAAACTGTGGTTTCAAGCTCTTGCTCACGGCCAGCTTCTTTTATTTGTAGCTTCGATAAATCACGTAATTTGTTTTGCGTAAAGAAGAACGCGAATACCCCGGCGATAAATCCGGCCAGCGGGAATGAAATCCAAACCCCGTATGTGCCGCTTGCACTGCCGAAGATGTTAGCTAGAATAAATGATATGATAAGCACCATCGGGATAAATAAGATGACTTGTTGCGAGAGTGAAATCAGCATCGCTGAAACCTTTTGTCCCAATGATTGCAAAGCAATCATTGAGGTACTTTGCATTGCGGTGAACATTGTCAAAGAGAAGAACAGCCGCAATGGCAGGACGCCGTCCTGAATGAAGGCGGTGTCGCTGGAATCAACGAAGATGCCGATAATTTGTTCTGGGAAGAATTGGACGATGGCAACGACACATATCAGGAAGATAAATGTAGTACGCAAGGCCATGTTATATACTTTGTGGACGCGGTCGAATTGACGCGAACCAAAGTTATAACCGATGATTGGCTGCATACCGTTATTAATGCCAAACACCGGCATCATCGCAAAACTGTTTATTTTGGAGATCGTCGCATAAACTGAAATGTCAGTAGGTGTTCCATAGAATCGCAATACGTTATTTGCCACGATTGCTACGGCTGAGGTTGCTGCTGTTGAGAAAAACAGCGGCAACCCTAGTTTTAAACTTTCAAAAGAAACGGTATAAAATTGTTTGAATGATTGCGGCATTTTTGGCCGGGTTAATGATTTTGGCGAGAATAAGAAGACCATTGCAACGATACATGAGATGATTTGCGCAGTACTGGTTGCAATCGCAGCGCCGGCAACACCCATGTTGAACTGCCATACAAAGAGCCAGTCTAAAGCAATATTAATAACTGCACTGACAAGCATATTAATCATTTGCACTTTTGGTTTTCCTTCAGCTCGCAGCGACATTCCACAGAACATTGATAATGCAAAGAATGGAATACCGATAAAACTATATAACATAAATTCTTTTGCGTATGGCAAGAATTCTGGTGTTGAACCAAAAAGCGGCAACAAAATGTCAAGTGACAATAAACTTATCAAAACCGCGGTAGTTGACAGGATAATGGTAAAAATAAATGATGAGCCGGTAATTGAACGGATTGGTTTAATATCTTTTCGACCAATATGAATCGATACCTGCGTTGCCGATCCCGAACCAACTAATTGGCCGATTGACATTAAAATCATTTGTAGCGGAAAGGCAATCCCTAATGCTCCGATAGCAACCGGACCGACTGTCTTACCAACAAAAAAAGTATCTGCCAGATTATAAAATGCTTGTACCATAAAGCCGACAACCATTGGTGCGGCCATTTGTGCTAACAACGGGCCTATTGGTTTCTTCCCTAAAAATGAGCGGTCATTGTTCATATAATATGCCTCCAAAAAACAGAAAAACCCCTTATCTTCAGGCCACCCTGAGGATAACTACGGAGTTCTCTTCCAAGTCAGTTTCTATAATATTATACCATTAATTACTCCAATCAACAATAAATTTATCGAAAAAATTTAAAAATATAAGCCCAAATCTTTTAGGTAAAACTGATATCCCGCGGACTGATAAACAGTACGCGGGATATTTTCTTCTATACTTTATGAATGCCATAAAATAAAATTTGCTGAAAGTCACTAAAAAGTTGCTCGCTATTATCTCCGGTATAAGTTGCACCCGCAGCATTCATTGCATTAATAAACTCTAAAATAGATTCAGTGGCTAAATCTTTATTAATCCAACCCTCATCTTTACCGGCTTGGATATAAAGTTTATAAATCTCTGATTTATAGACTGAACTCGTCTCAACCAATAATTGTAAAAATCCACTATCATCATTCAGTGTGCTTGAAAAATGTTCTTGAATGATTGCATTAAAATCACCGTTGCAGAGCTGCATAACTTTATTTAACTTTTCTTCAAATGAAATAGGCTCACTTAAAATAACTTTACTTTTATCCAATATATCTTGCATCAAAAACTTTACACAAGCCAGTACAAGATTCTCTTTATTTTCAAAATAATTATAAATTGATACCTGTGAAACATTTGCTTCCTGAGCAATCATTTTAATATTGGTTTTTTTATACCCATACTTACCAAATAGTTGAATGCTGGCAGCAATAATAGCAGTTTGCTTTTTTTGGGTTCTTGCTTCAAATTTATTCACCATAATCACCTGATATTATTATATTAAATTTTGAAATAAAATTCAATATATTACAAAAACTATTGCCTTCCCCTAAAGTGCATGCTATTATAGTTTTGAAATATAAATAAAAATATTTCAAAACTATTAAAGGAGGTTCACTCATGAAAAAGAAAATATTGAAAATTGGAGTGGTTGCTGTTGTGGTGGCATCATTAAGTGCTTTAGGCTTTAATTACTTTTTGGGACAAATGAAAAATCCAACCGGATTGGTTGGTTATGCGCTCTTTAATATCTGGAATAATACGTTTCAGGATATGACACAATGGGGTTTAAGCAAAATTCAGATCCAAGACGGAACTCAGCTATTGGATATTGGCATTGGCGGCGGTGAAACCTTGAACTATCTGGCCCATAATAATGAAACCCTCACTTTATATGGTATTGATATTTCTGAAGATGCTGTCAATTTTTCAATCGATAAAAACCGTGAATTTGTTGATCGTGGTATCATGACTATTGATACTGCTGATGTTGCAGACTTGCCTTACAATGATAACCTGTTTGAAATCGTCACTGCCTTTCAAACCCATATGTATTGGGATGATATTAAAACCGGACTCTCAGAAATCAATCGCGTTCTGAAACCGGATGGCACAATTTTAATTGTTTGTGAGATTGACAAAATTGAATACCACACACCTGAATGGAAAGACCCCGATACATTCAGTGAACTATTGCAATCTCTTGGCTTCTCTTCAATCACTTATGAAATAAACAATAACTGGATTTCTTTTGTTGTTAGGAAAGGTGCTTAAGTATGATTCTATTTTATTTTTCCGGAACCGGAAACACCCTTTATATTGCAGAGCAGATACAAAAAGCTTTTTCTGATGCAAGCTTACTGCCTATGCATAAACTTGCTGATATTCCCCATGAAGCAATTAACGGTAAGACACTGATTCTTCTCTACCCAGTTTATTACATCCGCCCTCCGGTATATGTTAAAAAAATGCTTCACCAAGCAAATACATTACTAGCCAATGCAACTATCATTTTAATTGCTACTTATTCCGGTAATTCCGGTTACGCTTTTAAGGATATTGAAACGATTTTACCCCAAAAGCCAAGCCAAACATTTTCAATAAAAATGCCCGGAAATTATTATCGCGAATACTCAGCATATCCTAAAAAATATCAAGATCGACTCTTAAAAAAAGCTGATAAAAAGCTAGAAACAATAATCATCGCTATTAAAAATAGACACGTGACTCGAGATAAACCCATTAATATTATCTCTAAGTTATACAATAAAAAAACAACCATCATTCAAAATAACTTTCAAATGATGGACGCTCAATTTAAAGTTAGTGACGCTTGTACAAAATGTACAACTTGCCAAAACATTTGTCCGGTGCAAAATATAAGTATTGAAGAACAAGTGCAATGGCACCATCATTGCGAGCAATGTATGGCTTGTTTGCAATGGTGCCCGGAAAACGCAATTACTATTGAAAATATTTCCCCCAAGCGAAAGCGATATACAAATCCACATATATCCGCTAACAGAATGATTACTTTAAACAATATGAAGTAAATGTAAAACCCGCTTATTGCTAAACAATAAGCGGGTTTCCTATTCTCCAAAAGGATATTTATGCGTCAATGTACTCTGAAACTCTTCTAAGGTGGCAATTTTATTATCAGCAAAGGTTACCTTACTCACCCCAGAAAAGCTATCAGTATTGCCTTTATATGTGCAAGTAAACGCCCATTTGCAGAAGTATGTTTGCTCGACTTCGGCAAACCACTCATCGGTGATAACCCAACTATCTACAGTGCCCTTAGCAAACCAGCGCTCCAACCAAACCGCAACTTGTTCTTTGCCGCGATAACACGGACCGTAACATTCTTCGATATAGATAGTATCAGCCAAAGTTGCTAGAATCTGCTCCTTATTGCCACTCACCCAACCATTAAAATAACCATTTACCGCTTCGAATCTTGACTTCATTTTTCAGCCATCTCCCGTTCCAATAAATACTTCTCAACTTCTTGCTGCTTTAATTTTCTGATTTGCGTATTGGGAAACTCCCGATACGCACCATTCCTATAAACCGCCTGCATACTGATACATTGCTTGGTTTTATGCTTATTCAGGTAGGATGTCAACGCTTTATCCGATGGAAAAACCTTATAAGCCAGCCGGCCATTTTGATCCTGAATTTGATAAATACCACAACTGCTTTTATGAGTCACATCTGCAGTTCGCAAATAAAGTATAGCATTTTTCAATGATTGAAATGGAAAATGCCACCGCTGCAATCCTCGCTTCGTATCTTTAGCAATACAGATACACCGCCCGCACGTTCCACAAATATATTGTTCATGTTGCTCCAAACATGCTCTGGCACCCAAAAGCGGAGTAATTCTGGATTGTTCACTATAACATTCTTCACACCCGATCATTACCGCCAACTCCCTTCTATTTTTAGTGTATCATCAACAACTGTTATGTCAAATAAAAATAGAAAAGCACCGCTTGCTGCAAGCGGTGCTTTTTAAACTCAATTATTTTTTGTAATAAGATATAATATCGCTAATTAAATTCGAATCGTTTTTCCCCGAACGTAACATCGCAATTTCAAATTTATACGGTGGAAATGACTTCTTGCCAGTCGCTTCATCAACAACATAAGGCGTCTCTAAAATCCGCGGAATATTTGGTAAATCTTGATGATGCACAATATAGTTCAAGGCATCAAAACCAATATAACCTAAGCCAATATTTTCGTGGCGGTCTTTATGTGCGCCCATCGGATTTTTACTATCATTAATATGTAAAACCGAGATACGTTCCTTACCAATCAAGCGGTCGAAATCAGCTAACACACCATCAAAATTATTAACGATATCATAGCCAGCATCATGTACATGACAAGTATCAAAACATACTGAAAGACGGTCATTATGCGTAACACCATTAATAATTTCTGCCAACTCTTCAAAAGTGCGGGCACACTCACTACCCTTACCAGCCATCGTTTCCAGAGCAATTGTCAGTTTCTCATTACCATGCAAAACTTCATTCAAGCCTTTAATAATTTGCTTAATCCCAACATCAGCACCCTCATTCACATGACTGCCTGGATGCAATACAATCTGGGTTGCCCCAATAGCTTCACTGCGGGCAATTTCTGATGTCAAAAATTCAACTGCCAACTCAAAAGTCTCCGGTTTTACTGTATTCGCTAAGTTAATAATGTATGGCGCATGCACCACGATATTGTTAATATCAATCCCGGCCTCTGCCATTCTGGTACGCCCGGCTTCGATATTCAACTCTTCAACTTTTTTACGACGCGTATTTTGCGGCGCACCGGTATAAATCATAAACGTATTGGCATCATAGCTTAACGCCTCTTCAACCGAACCAAGCAGCATTTCCTTGCCACTCATTGACACATGCGATCCTATAATCAAATCCTTACTCATAAGTCAACTTCCTCTCTATTTCTTTAGGATAAACTCTGCCATATTGACAAAAACCATTTGTTGCACCCGTTCATCATTTTGAAGATGCTCAAACTGATGAACATGATCAATTTCCTTTATATTTTGTTGGTAATAATCCGTTAATACCTGCTCTGAAAGTCGGTTACCAAGCTCATCAGCCTGCGTCAAACACAAGTACACCGGCCCGCCATAAGGCTGCTCAACATCAAGCAAAGTACTGGCCTCTGCCAACAACTCCGGTTCTAATTTATCCTTCAACCGGAACCGTGGCAACTTCAATTTTGTAGGCCCGTATAACAATAGCTTTTTCACACGTTCCGGTACAGCATTAGCTAGCGATGCAGCAACCAATCCACTGGCACCGCATCCACATAAATATACACCATTTAACCAAGGATACTTCTCCGTATGCTCAAGAATTGCCATAGCCTGCCCGAGAACTTCCTGCAAATCAGCATAATTAGCAAAATCATCACTATCGCCAAAATCCAAAAAATCAAAACGCACGCAAGCAATTCCTCGTGCCGCCAACTCGCGACTCATCTTCACCAAAGTTCGATGACTCCCTCTGGCATCATTCAACAAACTATGAAAAATAATTACTGCCGGCACATTCTTTAATGCTGCTGCCTCAGGCAAATGCAGCATTCCCCGCAATATATGACCATTATACCGGCACTCAATTGCTCGTTCCATGCAACATCACCCCTCATTACATCCTAACTACCGCTTCTTGTTATTCCGCTTCTGCTGCTGGCGCTTCGCCTTGCCAACTGCAGCCTTCACTTCCCGTTCAAGCTTCTTCTTATAACCAGGCTTCACTTTCTTCGCCTTACGCGCATGCGCCTGATGCGACGCCTTCAAGGTCTCATCATCAATCCGATTCACCCGCATCCGCTTATTACGGCTGGCAACCGGTACAAATTCTGCATTTTTAATCTCTACATAATTAATATCAATCCCGCGCTCACGCAACTGATTCACCGCAACCTCTTGCTCCGGCGTAATCAAAGAAATTGCCATCCCCTCATTACTACCACGAGCGGTTCGACCAACCCGATGAATATAAAACGCCAAATCATCCGGCAACTCATAATTAATAATATGACTAATACCCTCAATATCAATCCCGCGCGCCGCAATATCGGTCGCCACCACATACTGAAACTCCAAATCACGAATCCGGCGAATCATCTGCCGCCGCTCACGAGCGGAAAGATCACCATGCAAAACCCCGATGCGAATCCCGCGATCGCGTAATTCGCCCGCCAAAGCATCTGCATGCTTACGCGTATTAGCAAAAATAAGCGCCAAATAAGGATGACACATCTCGGTAATATCAACAATCAAATCTTCGCGACTCTTCCGTCGCACCGGAATCGCCAAATGCTCAATTGCAACCGGCGTCTTCTGCTTGGCATCAATCGCCACCTGTGCCGCACCCGCCATATATTTCTGAGCGAATTGCTCAATGACCTGCGGAATTGTTGCCGAAAAAATCGCCAGTTGCGCCGTCTCCGGCACCCGACCAATAATCCCATCAACCTCACTAATAAAGCCGGTATCAAAAATCATATCAGCTTCATCTAAAACAACCATAGTAACATGAGTAGCGTCTAGCGCTCCCTCTTTAATCAAGTCAAAAACCCGCCCTGGAGTTCCAATCACAATTTGTGGCTGACTATTTTTCAAACGTTCAATACCACGAGTCCGATCGGTTCCGCCAATTAATAACTGAATATCAATCGCATCAGGAAAATAATCGGCTAATTCAACCGCACGCTTAAAAATCTGTTCCGCCAACTCACGTGTTGGTGCCAAAACAACTGCTTGAATATTTTGTTTATGAATATTTAACTGCTCAAAAAGCGGCAACAAAAACGCATGGGTTTTTCCGGTTCCGGTTGGCGCTTGGGCAATCAAGTTGCGTCCTTTTAAAAGCAATGGCAGCACCTGGTGCTGAATTGGCGTCGGTTCCACAAATCGCAAATCCGCTAAAGCCTCCATTAATTCCAGCCGTAACTGGTAATCACTATATTTACTCTGCATGAAGTATCTCCTTAATTCTAAATCAAGTACTCAGCCTCGCACTTCGCGACGGCTGAGTACCCAAATTTTCACATTTTAACCTAAGAATATTATACTTTATTTTGGCTCAAACCACAACAAACTCCCTTTATAACTGCTTTTAGCCAGCTTAAAAACTTATTTCCGATTCATTATTCTTTTCAATGCTGCAACATCTAACAAATTCACCGTCTCAAAATGACCATTATAAAATACGCCCCAGTTATTAAAAACACCCGGCAATGTTTTTGCTTTTGCTAAACTAGCAACTTCAATAAGTGATGCCGGAATCTCATTTGTCTCACAATATTGCTTAATTTTCTCGATTGTTTGATAAACATAAGGACACTGCATATCATAATAAATTGTCAGCTCTTTATTATCAATTTTCTGTTCCTTAGCAGCTGCAGCAAACTTTGGTATTGTGCCATCAAATGATAAGGCTAGCAACTCGTATCCGTCCACTGTACTATCAACAACTTCAAAACCAATTTTTTTAGCAAATGCTTGATCCGAAAGCCACGCCTTCTGCTTCTTTGCTCCCAGCATACAAACACCGGATTTCCCTTTAGCTCTAGCATCTGCTATACAATATTCCATTAGTCCTTTTGCATACCCTTTGCCTTTGAAATCACCTAGAACCCATAAACAATAAATATAATAGTAATTATCACCAATAATTGGTACCCATGCAGTTTCAAGCGGTGCGTACTCTATAAAAACCGTCGCTTTTGCATCCAGTTTTCTAAATACATGACCTTCTTTCAAACGCTCGGCCAGCCATCGCCGTTTGGCCTCAACACCAGGGTGTAACTTCTTAGTACGAATAATACAACATAAATGTTCTTCATTAATATTTTCTGCCGTTATATTTATAAAATTATTGTTCATATCCATCACCTCGTCTATTAGTTCTATTATACCGCTAAATGCAAATCAAAATAAGACCATTTACTCCAAAGCACCTATTTATGATATAATAAATAAACCAACCTGGAAAAAGGATGTGCCAAACACATGAAAGTTATGAAAATTACGCCGCAAGGATACTGCCACGGTGTGGTCCATGCGATTAATATTGTTACCGAAAGCGCCTTTAATAACGAATTGCCGCGACCAATATATATTCTTGGCCAAATCGTTCATAATCGCCATATCACTAACGCATTGGCTGAGCTTGGGATTGAGACCTTGGAGGCAACTAATGCTACCCGACTTGAGCTTTTAGAGAAAATTGACCATGGCACCGTCATCATGACGGCCCATGGTGTCTCACCACAAGTGATTCAAACTGCAACTGATAAAGGACTCCATGTTATTGATGCAACTTGCAGTGATGTAACCACTACCCACAAGTTACTGGCTGAGAAAATCAATGAGGGCTACGAATTCTTTTACATTGGCAAAAAAGGGCACCCTGAACCAGAAGGTGCTACCGGTATTCACCCACAGAAGATTCATTTAGTAGAAACAGCTGATGATATTGCCAACATCAATGTTACCAGCGACAAACTACTGATTACTAACCAAACAACACTGAGTATCTGGGATGTAGCTAAAGTTGCTAAAGCCATTCAGGCGGCTTATCCGCAAGCAGAATTCATCAAAGAAATCTGCAATGCCACGCAAGTGCGCCAAGAAGCAGTTGCTGCACAAGCTCAATTCACCGACTTAATTCTCGTTGTCGGTGACCCGAAAAGCAACAATACTAATCGCTTGGCACAAATCGCCGAAGAATCTGGAACACCAGCTAAACGTATAGCTGATGTCAGTGAAGTTGACTTAGACTGGTTTACTGAAGATATGATTATTGGTGTAACTAGTGGTGCTTCAACCCCAACGCAAGTGATGATGACGGTTTTCCGTTACCTTGAACAGCTTGATCTTAACGATGAAAACACTTGGTCGGTTGAAGGCACTTTGCCTAAAGAAAAACTCTTGCCGATTCGTAAATATAAAGATGCACAAGCAAAAAAAGACTCTCAATGAGTCTTTTTTATTTGCAAAGCCGGGTGTCCGATAAAAACACCCGGCTTTGCTTATTTTCTTATCATCTTCATCAAGCGGCGAAAGCTGGTTAAATTTCCTTCAAGTTCGTAAAGCGCCACTCTTTCTCCCTCAGCGTCAATCACCGCAATTCCTGATTGATAGAACAAACGGCGTCTTTTTGCAATGACTGCTCCGCTTATATTATCGATATTCAGTAAATCATTTGGCACCAATAGGAACGTGTGCGTATTTACATCGTACTGATCCTTAATACCATAATTAACCGCTCTAATAAAAAGTATGCCATCTTTAATAGTTATTTTAGTTTGGGTAATAACCTGCATCAACCAAATCACCAACCAAAAATAAATAACCAAAATAACTAAAAGCAGACAAATATAAACCCAAAGCGGAATCAGAAGTTTTGCCATCGCCAACACCAGCAAAAAGAACGGTACCATAATAATTACTACAAAAACAATAAGTAAAATATCGTAGTAACCTTTTCGTGGCTTACCATTGCAAGTTCTTGGCGAACTCCGAAAATTAGTATTAAAAATCATATCTCTCAATCCTTTCTGCTTTGTAAAAATGTTGCTACCCGCTCACTCATTACCGTTCGCTTTTCTCCCTTGCGAGTAACAAAGTAGAGCGGTCTGGTCAGTGTTGCCTGCGATTCATATCCCTGCACCGCAAAACCTTCAGCAACAAAACCAATCGCAACTCCATTCTCAACGGCGCTCTTAATAGCATAGTTACTGCCGGTCTCATATATTTTTGCCGGCTTTACCTTATTCTCCTTCCAATACGCCTCCACCAGCGCCCGCGTCCCCGAACCCGGTTCACGCACAATCCATGGCTTACTCACATCATTATCAGGTACATATAAGTGCAATCGCTCCATAGCAAACACCTCACTATTCACCGCCACAGAACGAATATCACCCTCCACCAGCGCACAATCCAACTTATACTCCAACAACATCTTAATAATAGCACTGGTATTATCACTTGCCACCTTAATCTCCATGTCGGAATACGCTTGCGTTATTTCCCTCACAAAGGGAAATAACCAAATATCACTAATTGTTTTGGTAGCACCAATAGTAACCCTTTCCTTACTACGATAATAATGCTCATCCACAACCAACTGCAACTCATCATAAATATGCTCAAGCTGTTTTGCCTTCTTATAAACCTCATAACCAGTCTCGGTCAAACTAAACTGCCGGTTCTCGCGATTAATCAACTTAGCATGTAATTCCTCTTCAATATTGGCAATAACCACACTTACCGCCGGCTGTGACATAAACAATGCATCAGCCGCCTTAGTAAAACTCTTATGTTCAACTACTGCAATATAGACCTGCCATTTGCGTTCCATAATTTTCACATCCATAAATAATAGTTATGTTATATATATCAATTATATTATACAATAATTCTTTCTTGCAGTAAACTAAGCATGAGAGGAGTTGATTTTATGAAAAAATATACATTTTATTTTGGCGCCGGAGTTGCCTTTATCTTGCCATTTATTCCTGGCATAAGCAGCTTTGCATCCGGCATTGCTCTTATTCTTGGATTATTGATTGCAGTGGCTAATTACACTCCGGCAACCATCAATGTTTCCAAATACCGTAAATTATTCCTAAACGGCGCTATCATCCTGTTTGGTTTCGGTCTCAACATCAACCAAGTTATCAGTGTTGGTGCTTCCGGCATTTGGAAAAGCGCCCTCAGTCTGATAATCACCATCACCGTCGGCCTCCTCTTGATGAAGTATATCAACATTGACCGCAAAACCGGCATGCTCATCGACGTCGGCACCGCCATCTGCGGCGGCAGTGCCATCGCTGCCGTCTCACCAGTCATCAATGCTGATGACCAACAAATCGGCATCTCAACCGGTGTCATCTTCGCCCTCAACACCGTCGCGCTCTTCCTCTTCGCCCTCTTCGCTCACCTCATACCCTTGAGCGCCGAACAATTCGGCACCTGGGCGGCACTCTCAATCCACGACACCTCCTCAGTCGTCGGTGCCGCCGCCATGCATAGCGATGCTGCCCTGCAAGTAGCAACCATCCTAAAACTCACTCGTACCCTCTGGATAATTCCAATAGTACTGATTCTGGCCTTCGTAGAAAAATCCAACAAAAAAGGAAGTTTCCCGCTCTTTATCATCTTCTTTATCCTTGCCAGCCTAATATCCTCATTCTTCCCTAACCCCGACCTCTACATCACACTAACCCTCATAGGTAAAGCAATGCTCTCACTGGCACTCTTCCTAGTCGGCACCACACTTCACCCCAAAACCATCACCAATGCCGGCCTCAAACCAATATTGTTTGGCGTTATCCTTTGGGTTGCAGCAATTATTTCCGGATTCTGCATTGCTATCCTTTAGGAGAAAAATAAACCCGGCCTTGCTGACAAGCAGCAAGGCCGGGTCTTTTTAATTATGTTTAGTAATCATAGTCTCTTCCATATGTTGGTAGAGAATTAACTCCATCAAGGCAATAATTGAAATTCTTGATGTCAAATCAACACCATTTATTTCAATTTCATCAGTGAAAATATATAAATTAATATCACTCATATTTTGAATTGTATTATTGTCAGCACCGGTTATTGAAACAATGAGCGGGCGCTGTTCACGCATCTTCAAGACTTCAATCATCTGCACTAGCTCACGATCGTGGCCTTCATAATTAAAAATGAAAACTAAATCATCCGGCTTTATCTTCTGCATCGTAATACCACGATATTGTGAATCGCGCGGAAAAAGCACATCAAAACCGCTGACACTATATAAAAACTGGGTATAATAAGCAACATTTTTGCTTAATCCTTTAGCCAAAATAACAATACGCGGCTTGGACTTCAATGCTTCACAGATACGCACAATCTTAGCTGATTCCATGACCCGAACCGACTCAATCAGATTTTTCAAATATTCCTCACGATATTGTTTTTGTTCAACAACAAACGGTGATTCATTCATTTCTGGTTCTTCAAGCGCAGTAAACTTAAGCACCGTGATAAATTCACTGTACCCGCTAAATCCTATCTTGCGCACAAATCGCAAAAATGTTGTTGTTGACACAAAACACTCAGCTGCTACTTCACGAATACTTCTATTCTTCAAAGTATGCATATTCTTGATAACATAATCAAACAAGCTACGTTCGTTTTGAGTCAATGCTTCTAAATGCTTACTAGATATCTCAAAAAAATCCATATTTAGACTCCTCTACTTGTTGATTACTTCTTTTTTCTTTTAGGTACTCCCTGGGTAATGCAGTGAATGTTTCCGCCACCCAACAAAATCTCGCGCGCCGGAATACCGATTACCTTATAATCCGGATATAATTGTTCAAACATACGCTTTGCATGTTCATCATTTGGATCATCAAAGGTTGGAAAGATAATACCGCCATTAGCAGTATAGTAGTTGACATATGTAGCTGATAAACGATCCCCGGTTAAGCGCGGATAAGTACCGTTTACCATGTCTATACCTTCACTCTCCTCTTTAGTAATAAATACCGAATTCGGATAATTAATTTTATGAATCTCAAATTGGCGTCCTTGGGCATCACGGGCATTACTCAAAATTTCATAACACTCACGAGAAATTTCATACTGCAAATCATCTTCATCATCAGACCAGGTCAGCACGATAACTCCGGGACGAACAAAATTAAGAATATTATCAATATGACCATTAGTTTCATCAAAATAAACGCCGCGCTTCAACCAAATTACTTTATCAACATTACAATACGTCTTAAGCATTTCTTCAATCTCAGCTTTGCTGTAGTCGGGATTACGCCCTTCTGAAAGCAAACATTCCTCAGTGGTAATCAAAGTCCCCTGACCATCAAAATGCACCGAACACCCCTCAAGAATAAACTTCTTAATATAGTAAAAATCAATATGCTCAATATCGCAAATTTTCTCGGCAACCTGATCATCCTTATCCCAAGGAAAATACAAACCATCAAGTAACCCGCCCCAGGCATTAAACCGCCAGTCAACCGCGCGAATATCACCTTGATCATTCTTTACGTACATTGGACCAAAGTCACGAATCCAGGCATCATTATAACTCATCTCAATAACCCGAATTTTGTCTGAAAGGATAAACCGGGCGTGCTGATATTGCTCTGGTGACACCAACATCGTTACCGGTTCAAACTCAGCAATCGCCTCTGCCACCGCAGCATATGTCAACTGCGCCGGCTTACCGCCCTCACGCCAGTTATCAGTCCGCTCCGGCCACATCATATAACACTGCTCATGCTCCTCAAACTCAGCGACCACCGAAAACCCATCTAATCGAGGATTACGCTCCATAATTTTCATGATAAAAAACTCCTCATCAAATCACTTATGAAATAGCTTACACACCTATTATATATTATTTCACAGCCTATTTCATTGATTTTTTGTTGAAATACTCAAAACGGACAGACCAAAAGCACGACTTTTGGTCTGTCCCCAATTTTTCTCCTAAACCTTACTTCACAACAACTGTTCCCGACACACCATGAATCAGGTTTTCAATATTTTCCAGTGAAGTAATAATCGCTTTCCCATTATCAGTATTCTTAACAAAAGTAATTGCTGCTTCAACTTTTGGCAACATACTGCCGGCAGCAAAATGACCCGCTTCAATATACGTTTCCAACTCAGCAACACTCACTTCTTCAAGCTTCTTCTGATCTGGCTTATTGTAATTAATATAGACATTGTCAACACCGGTTAAAATAATCAGTAAATCAGCGCCTACTAATTCAGCAAGCTTTTCAGAAGCAAAATCCTTATCAATAACCGCTTCAACACCGCGCAACGATTTACCCGCCACCGGGATCCCGCCACCACCGGCAGAAATAGTCACAACCCCTAGCTCAACCAACTGGTTAATAACCTGGTATTCCTTAATACCAACCGGCTTTGGCGACGCAACAACCTTCCGCCAGCCGCGCCCCGAATCCTCCTTAAAAGTATCCTTGCCGGCTGCCATTATTGCCTTCGCCTCCGCCTCACTCAAAAACGGCCCAATCGGCTTAGTCGGATTCTTAAACGCTGGATCCTGCTCATCAACAATCACCTGCGTCACAATTGTCGCAACATCCTTTTGAATGTTACGCGCTGCCATTGCTTTATTCAAAGCATTTTGCATCCAATAGCCGATGCTTCCTTGTGTCATCGCTACACACGTATCCAGCGGCATCGCTGGATTACTCTCACTTGCAGCTGCCGCTTGTTGTAACAATAAATTCCCAACTTGCGGACCATTACCGTGCGAAATGATTAAATCATCCCCACGCTCAATTAATTGCACCAAATACTCGGCAGTCGTTACCAGTGCCTGTTGTTGTGCCTCACTGCTGGCATCATCCGATAAAATAGCATTGCCGCCTAAGGCAACAACAATTTTGCGTTTATTCATTTTGTTTCCTCCAATAATAAACAGCCGGCCGGAGATATGCTTCTCACCCTGCCGGCTGTCCTCTAAGATTAATTTTGAAAGTGTTTTATTATTATTTTATAGCTTGTAATTAGCATTATCATAAGGCAGTGATTGGGCACCACCCTGGCCATTCAACATTTTTTACTTTGGGATTTGTTGCGTAATACAATGCACATTTCCGCCGCCCAGCAAGATTTCACGTGCCGGTACACCAACAATTTTATGATTTGGATACAATTCTTGTAATTTTTTGCGTGCATCCTCATCTTTCGGATCACCGAATAACGGGAAAATAATACCACCGTTAGCTGTATAATAATTGATATAACTCGCTGCCAAACGATCACCAGGTAAACGTGGCAATGTTCCATCAACTGCATCTACACCTTGACTTTCCTCTTCAGTAATCAATACTGGACTCGGCACATGAATTTTATGAACTTCAAGTTTGCGGCCCTTAGCATCAACTGCATTAACTAATGTATCATAAGCTTCCTTAGAAATTTCATATTGCGGATCAGACTCATCATCCGTCCAAGCAACAGCAACAACTCCAGGTGCAACATAATTGATAATATTATCAACATGACCGTTAGTTTCATCTAAATAAATACCACGTTTTACCCAAATAATTGTTTCCAGATTTAAATATTCTTTCAGCACTTGTTCAATTTGCTCTTTTGAAAGCTGCGGATTACGCCCATCGGATAATAAGCACTCCTCGGTCGTAATCAAAGTGCCTTCACCATCAACATGGATTGAACCACCTTCTAATACAAAATCTGCTAAACGATAGCGATCTTTCATTTCAATTTCACAAACTTTTTGAGCAACAGCATCATCTTTGTCCCAAGGGAAATAGAGTCCATCAACTAATCCGCCCCAAGCATTAAATGCCCAATCAACCCCGCGCACTTCGCCTAAATCATTAACAACAAATGTCGGTCCGCAATCACGTACCCAAGCATCGTCATTGTCGATTTCAACAACGCGAACATTTTCAGGCAGCATCTGACGCGCATTATTATATTGCTGCGGACTTACTGCAACCGTCACTGGTTCAAATTCAGAAATAGCTTTAGCCACTTCAACAAAGGTTGCCTGAGCTGGTTTTCCTCCTAAACGCCAGTTGTCTGGACGTTCTGGCCAAATAATGTAGCAGCCAGCGTGTTTTTCAAATTCTCCCGGCATCCGGAAGCCATCTTTTTTCGGTGAACTATCAATTGTTCTCATTTACACTCACTCCTTCAAGTTTTTCTTTATCTTTACCTGCAAAATGTATACAGATTTCACCAATAACTATTGCAAGAATACTTCCCACTAATATTGGAATCTTAGTTCCCAATTCTGCCTCTGAAAAATCAAGTGGCACAATCGAGAATATTAAAGTAATAATTAACAATACCATTGGCACATACGTAATTAATCGTAAGACCACTGGACCGCCTGGCACTTTAAACGGCCGTTCACGATCAGGATCAATTTTGCGTAGTCGTAAGAATGCAGGGAACATCATAATATATGACGCCAGCAAAGCCACAACATTCAAAGCAAAGAACGCCCAGAATATATTTTCATTTGGTATAAACGGCGCTGCAATAACCAAGATTGATGCAACAACACCATTTAAAATACTTGCACCAATAGGCATGTCATTTTTAGGATTTACAATACGAAATACTTTTGGTAAATCGTTATTACGAGCAGCATACATCGCTACATAGTTGACCCCTAAAGCCCATGATACTAAATTTGCTGCCAAAGTAAACATAAACATAATACCAACGGCGATTACAAACGGATTCACACTACCAACTAACATAATGAAGCTATCAATTAAGCCACCAGATGTTGACAATTCGCTTGTCGGAATTGCAGCCCCCATACCGAACGCTGCCAATAAATAGAAGAATGCAATCAAAATGCCGCCAAAAATAATTGCTTGGGGAATTTGTTTTTTAGGATTCTCCATATCACCGGCCATAGTTGTAACAACCTCAAAACCGAGGAAGTTAAATATAATTACCGATATAAAAGCCAAACTATCAATACTGAAATCAGGTAATAAATTTTGTGGTGATAAATCATTCGCCATACCATTATTAATTGCGAAATAAATGCCTAAACCACCTAAACTTACCATGATAAAAACTTTAAATATTGCCGCGATATTTAAGATCCATTTACTATCGCTGACCGGAAAACAACTGATTGCACTGATTACCCAGATAAAAATCAATTGAATCGCAATTACTACCGGAATACTTAATTCAAGACCAAAAATCTGTGTAATTACACCGGTAAATAAAACTGCCAGACTTGCCATCCAAATAGGAAAGTTCACCCAGTAAAGCCAAGCTACTCGTCCGCCCCAACGACGGCCAAAAGCACGCTTCACCCAATCATAAATACCACCCTCATCATCATAAGTCGTTCCTAATTCTGCCGATATTAATCCATATGGCAAGAAAAACAATAACAACAGTAATCCCCACCAAAAGAATTGTGATGGACCGATTGCAGCTGCCGGTGCTGCTGATTCAACAACCAGAATAACACAGACCGCCATCAATACGGCATCAAATAAACGAAACTTTTTCTTTTTCTTCTCCAATGTGACCCACTCCTTAATATAAGTGGGGGAGGCCAATTATCAATTGCCCTCCTCCAAGTTCAACTGATAATTATACAAGTTTAGTCAACATTGCATCAATTTCAGTTTGATATTTTTTTGCTGTTGCAGCATCCGCATAATGTAATCTTGGATATAAGAAATACACAAGTAATGAACGCATTGCTGTCAAACGATTTTCTGCTTCATCAAGCACAACTGAATATGGTGCATCTAACACTTCATCAGTTACCTCTTCTCCACGTGTAGCTGGTAAACAGTGTAAGAACTTAACATGTGGCGCAGCTTTAGCAATTAACTCTGCATTCACTTGATATTTCGGATAGAATACGCGCATACGTTCTTCTTCCGATAGTTCAGCCTCATATAAACCATACCATACATCAGTATAAATAAAATCAGCATCTTTCATCGCTTCATCGGCATCTTCAGTAATTAAGAATGTACCTCCAGAAACTTTACAGTTTTCTTCAGCAATCTTGATATGCTCATCACGTAATTGGAACCCTTTTGGACCAAATTGCACGAAATTCATACCCATTTTTGTTGCCATGAACATTGTTGAAGCACATACTTGTGTAGCATCACCAACGAAAACAATTTTGCAATCTTCAAGCTTTTTACCAGCCGGTAAATGCTCAGTCATAGTAATAATATCGCCAAGCTCTTGTGTAGGGTGATTATAATCTGACATCCCATTAATAACCGGAATAGTTGAATTTTCGGCTAATTCCACAACTGTTTTATGACGCTCAACCCGAGCCATAATAATATCAACTAATCGCGACAAAACACGTGCAGTATCACCCACAGACTCGTGGCCACCTAACTGAATTTGACCAGGCGCTAAATATTGTGCATGCCCGCCAAGCTGAGTCATCGCTGTCTCAAATGAAACCCGTGTACGAGTAGAAGATTGTTCAAAAATCATCCCTAATGTTTGATCCTTTAACAATGGCGGATAATATCCATCCTTAATTGATGCTTTTAATTTCAAAGCCAAATCAATCATGTACTGAATCTCTTCTTTAGTAAAATCTTTTGTGTCAATGTAATCTTTAACAGTATTCATACCGTCACCTCATTAATAAAATTCTTGTAAAAATATCGGTAGCTACGCGATTTCAACTTACAAACTCAGTATACACTTATCGAAAGCGCTTTTAAATAGTTTGCCCCCGCTTAGACACAAACCAAATTTACATAAAACATGTTACATTTTAGGTAACATGTTACACTGGTGAAGAAAACCCTTAAATAAAAAAGGAACCGCGAACGGTTCCTTTTTTATCAAAATTTATCCTAAATATTAAACAAGCGCTTAACAAAATCACGTCTACTAATTTTTCCTTCTGTTAACTCACTGTACCATGCTGGTGCGCTTAAGCTCACCTCAGTCTGCTTCAGTTCTTTCAAATACTTTGCATATTTTAAATCAATAAGTACCATAATTAAATACGGCGCAATCCCAAGAATTGAAAGCAAAGTAACAAAGAAACCAATTGGTCGAGCTATAGTATTTATTGGAGATAACATTGTACCGAATAAAAATTCAACTACAAATGCTGCAATTCTTTTCATTTGATTCCAAACCTGCTCCACAAGATGGACAATGTAATACTTCCATAAAATCTCTCCTTTATTATTTTATTATAAAATTGTTTTGATAACATCATAACGGGTGCACTTACCATTTTGGTAAGTTTCAGTAATCTGCTTCCTTTTTGTTTCAAGAATGTTTTCTTTCATCTTATTATTAGAATATAATTCTTTACTTAAGATTTCACAGAGCAATGCTGGAATATAAACAAAAGCAGTAAGCACCCCGGCAAGCGCAAAAACTGTTTCAAGTATAATAAAGAAAGTTCTATATTTGCTAAATATTCTTGAAACAAAAAATTCCATCAAGGCAAAAGCCATACTTCCAAGTGTTCCAGTTATTAGTATTATAATCATAAGTGTATATTGAAGATTTCCGTATGCTTGCGGCGATAATTGAATATATCGAATGAGTGTAAGCAAAGCAACTACAAACCAAGCAATCATAAGTAACTTATAGAGCATCATTAAAAAATCATTCCTGCTTTCATTGTTTACTTCATTAGTAGTCGCATTATCTAATGATTTTTCACCACCAAAAAGTTGCTCAATAAAATAAGCTTCTTTGATTCCATGCTTTGGACCAGAAATTGCTAACAAACGCTTAGTATCCACATCATTCATAAAACAAGTTAACATTAATCTGATAATAATGATGTCATACGTATTCACTGCAACTTTCCGGGTTGTAAATGAACGCTCTACCTCCATAAATGTTTTAGAAATTGAAGAAACATCAAGGTTGTAACTACTCATTTTAAAGATACCATGTTTCATCAATAAATTAGTGATTCGCTGATAATAATCAATCAATAGTTCTGGTTTGCTAAACTCGACAAACAAATTATTAGCCTTACAATAAATTAAAATCTGTGCTGTACTGTGTAAAATCATACTGAAATTAGCATAGTTTTTTTGTTCGCAATAATCGAGCAAAAAAACCAAATATTCTCCCCACAGAACATCATTTGATGGCGACTCAGTAAGCAGTTGATGATATATCGGTAATGCTTCACCGTACATATTGGATTTCAAATACCACTGTAGAAGTCGTTTTGATGGGTACTTCTTGATTTCATTTAAATCAATATCCAAATAATTACCACAATATGTACAGGTTTCCATCTGAAAATTAACCGGTGCTCCACACGCAGGGCACTGCAATATCTCCATAAAAACTCCCCTAACTAAATAATCTAATAATAACATCCCGCCGAGAAAGCTGCCCACTGATATATTGATCAATCAACATCGAAAGTTTGCTCGGCTGTGGTTTTACAATAATTACTTTTCCATTGGTCAACTGATATCGATAAATAGCATCTATAATAGTTAACCCTAAGTATTGGAGAAAAGTAATAAAAGTAATAAAGGTCGAAATATAACCAATAACACGGCAAATATACTTAAAAGGCGAATATGTCTTGGCCAATAAATACTCAACAGTAAACGATGCTACAGCCACAAACAAAGAAACTAAAATCATTATTCCAATCTCGTTCATACTGCCACTCATAGAAATTGCTACCATTATAAATAAACAAAGTATTAATACACTAGTCCCAAATAAGATACCTCGAATAATAGGAAAAACAATGCTCACCTCCACTTTTTTTGCAATCTGCTCTTGCTTAATTAATTGCTCTCCATTTAAAGCCGCCCGCACCTTATAATCCTCGAATAAATTAGGGATTGTTTGTATTGTCTCTAATTTCATCAAATTTACTTGCAAACAACTATTAGCATATCCTTGCTCAAAAAAAGCAGTAAAAAGTAATTGCAGCTTATTAAACATTGAAAAACTTGGCTGCTCATTACCAGTTGTAGCTAGTTGCGATACAACATTTAATAACTGCTGTAAATCTCCGACTTTCTCAACTTGCAGATTTCCTACTGTGGCATTCCCTAATTGTTGATATACTTCAACAATCTCCTCAAACAACGACATTGCCCGCGTTTGATCATTAAATCCAGCAAATAACTCAGCCCGCAAAATATATGACAACATCATCGAATATGCACGAGTAATTGCACCAAAATTTCTATATCCCTGAAGTTTCGCATAATCCAACAAAAAATCCATATACTCAAGCCAAACATCACTATTCCGCAAATCATCTGCTACCCACTTAGAGTAAGCCTCAATTGCTTTAGCAAATTGTTGCTTATTGCGATATTCGCGGGCTTGTTGCATGAAACTTTGCTCACTAATATCAATTTTTATCTCCGTACCGCAATAACTGCACTTTCTAGCCCCATTTACAATCTGTGCTCCGCACCCTGAACATACCTGCATCTTTATAAATCCTCTCATTATATAATACCCTTAACGAATCAATTGTTTAAAAACCTCAATTCTGGTAACTGTTCTATTTTGGTAAGCTTCACGCAACCACTCAACATTTTGGTATAATTGCCATTGCTTCTCAGCACCCTTGGCATCCATCATTTTGGAACGCTCATAAGCGAAGAAATCAATAAGCAAAAATATCCCAAACACAATCATTGGCACTAAAAACAGCAACGCACCGGAAACCAAACTTATACCACGAATTATCCAACGAGAGCTTTCCTTAAACTGATAAATGTTATACTCACCAATTGAACCTAATAAGAAAATCAACCCCAAAATCAAACAATACCAGTTGCTCCCTAATATACCAATTATTAAAAACAAAATTGCAACTGCAATACATATCACAAAGGCAGCAATTCTAACAAACCCAACTGCCATTGGCACTACCACAAGTTCAAACTCATCGGTCTGCCCGGGTATCTCCTTATTCAAAGCTCGCGCCTTCCGTGAACGCAAAACATCCTCAACCATCAGCAACCGCGCCAACTGCTCCTGCCCATACATCTTCTTCTCATCGGCAATCGGCAAAGCTAAACATTTTTGCGCATGCTCATCACCCAAAAACACCGTCATAAATAACTGCAAATACTTGATGGCATAAAAATTATATTTTGCTTGATCCACCGGCTCACCCAAAATCACCGATTCCTGTGCCTTAAAAAAATCAGCACTAGACTTGTAGCTATAATCCTCAAAATCAACCGCAACATATTCAGTATCTTGAATGAGCTCCAATATATGCTGCAACCACAAAAAAGCCCGCTCTTGATCAGCAAAAGTGCGCTTTTCAGTCTGATAATACAACAACATATTCAAACTGCTCACAAAAATCTGTGGCAAATTTTTAAATTGCTGATTTTGACTATACTCCACCAAAAACTCCAAATATTCAAGCACCGCTAACCCATTAGCTGGTTGTCCTAATAACCACTGATGATATGCTTTGACCGCTTGCTCAAAGCGCCCATTATTGCGATAATGTCGGCCACGAATTTCTGGCGGATACTTATTAAGCTCATCCTCATCAAGTAAAAAAGTATACCCACAATACCCGCACTTGCCATCTAACGGCTCAAGCGGCGCCCCGCAATTTGGGCAATCATTAACTTCCTTCATATTTACCTCACTACTATAAACATTCAAAAGGGTCGGTATTAACGGTTGTCGCGACAACGGGAATACCTACTGCCTTACTTAGTATCTGTTGCAATTTCTCACTCACAATATGCTCAGCATAATGCCCGATATCAAGCATATTGAGCCCGGAATTTTTAGCATCTTGGGCAGTGTGAAAAGTAATATCACCGGTAATATACAAGTCAACCTCGGCAGCTACAGCCTCAGGATAAAACTCCTCGCCGCTTCCGCCAACAATCGCCACCCGCTTAATCATCGCCTCATTATCACCGATAAAACGCACGCATTTTACATTGAAAACATCTTTCACTAAAGCCGTCACATCAGCAACAGACATAGCCGCAGCCAACTCACCAACCCGACCAAATCCAAACTGCTCATTAATCGTCGGCAAAAACACTCGCGTATTCTGCAGCCCAATACTTTCAGCCAGCCACTGCCCCAAACCATCAGCGGCAGTATCCAAACGACTATGTAAGGAATACACTGCGATGCCCTGACGAATCAATTCAGCCACAACTGCCCCCTTATGATCCTCAAAATCAACACTATGAATACCGGCATAAAGCAAGGCATGATAACTAATAATACAATCAGCACCAATAGCAACCGCCTCGTGAACCACATCCATATCCACATCCATTGACACCAAAATCTTAGTCACCGCCTGTTGCCGGCTACCAACCTGCAACCCAACCGGATCATTATCCACCCGCAAATAACTCGGGTATAACGCCTCTAAAACATCAATCACATTTTGCAGTTTCACGACTCAAAACCTCCTGAATCAAACGAATTCGCTGATTAACCTGCTTCTGTTTCTCCTCAGTGTTCTCAGCCTGTTTCAACTGGGCAAGCAAAGCTCGGCTATGCGCCAGCTCATCAATCCAACGATCAAGAAATTCAGTGCTCGGCCGCACTAAATTTCGCTTACCAACCAAAATCGCCAAATCACTGCCCTCACTGGCCGCCACCGACTCACTCCGCTCGGCAACAATTACCGGATAATACTTTCCGGCTTCCAACACCGTCGTCTCCGCCACAATCGCAAAACTATGGTCAAACAACCACTGCCGCACCAAATGATCAGCAACATTCGCCTGCAAAATCAACATCTGCGGCACAAACTCAGCCTCGCTCAAAATATCAACAATCAAGCGACCGCCCATCCCGGCAACTATCGCCACATCAACAGCATCGCTATCCGCCAAAACCTGCAAGCCTGACCCCAGCCGTGCCTCAACGCTCGTACCAAGCCCAGCCGCATCTATCGACGCCTGCGCCGCTTGCAGCGGCCCGGATGCCACATCGGCAGCAATTGCAAAACTTGCAATTCCCCGAGCAACCGCCTCAACCGGAACATACCCATGGTCTGTTCCTACATCAACCAAACGACTACCAACAGGAATATATTCAATTAACTGCTCCAAACGTTTCGATAACTGCATTCTTTGCCCTCATTCTACTTAAAAATAACTATGCTTATTATAGCATATCCGATAAAAAGAAAACAGCGCCTTCAAGCACATATATTGGCGTATTTCGAATAATTCTGCTCCGCGTCTCCGGTGCCCTGTAAGAAGTATCCTTAGGGTGTCACGTATTCTGGATACACTCCACTAACTACGTGTCGCAATACTCACAAAATTATCCAAACTCTGACGGAAGCTTCGCTTCCTAATCCTTCGGGCACTCAATCTATGCACTTGTCTTTTAAAAGTAAAAAAGCAGCGCCTTAAAACGCTGCTTTTTCAAATTTCTTTAATAAATTAATCTTCCACACCAATCATAAAGAATCGGCCTTTATATACGCCATCAATCACTTTTTGCTGATCTTCGGTCGTATTCTCCTTTAATTCCTTCATCACTTCATCGCGGTTCCAATACATATCTGACATTTCATTTTTCAACTCAGTGTCGCTGGCATTGAAAATCATGATTTTCTCTTGCTCAGTAGTTGGCGTCCATTTTGACCAAGTCACTGTGTCACTCACTTTAGGATCGCCATTATGCAAGAAATTACCGTAATAATTCATAACCGCAGTAGTCAGCAACTCACGTCCAGGTGCATTCTCATCGGTATATAAAGGCGCTCCCGGGAACATTTTATTCGCCGGATTCATCTCATAGCCAAAAACGAAATCAACATCAGCACCATGAGTGGCACCAATATACTTCACAATTGCCTCATTGGCAACATCCAAATCATGGCCCCATTGCATCCGGTACGCATAAATATCCGTCATGCCCGCCGCATATAAACGATCAGCAAACGTCTCCACACAGAACGACGCATACAACTGGCTGCCATACTCTTTTGACTTTGTAAAGGTATCAAAATTCTCTGGCTGATCAAGCTCTCCGGTTGGTAATTTCGGGAAAAATGCCGGATCTAACAAGTTGAAAGCACCAAACTCATCATAGTTGCTCCCAAGCATAACCGGCACTTTGAAGTAATTGCCACTGGCAATGACATCAAACCCTTCCTTAGGAATAACCGTACCATCCATGAACAAATGGGTGAACGTCTGCATGCGGATAATTGCACTTGGCAACGCCATCACCAACGATTCAGCTGGTTGGTCATATAAAAACTTCGATACATCCGCATCACTCGCTGATTTCAGCCAGTTTTCAGCCGCAGTCGCATCAGCAACCGTTCCGCTTGATACCAACAAATTACTGATTACCGTATCAGCAGTTGCTTCACCATCTTCAACCGTCGACAGCGTTTCGCCACCGCTCATTAAAATTGCTTTTTGATACAAGCCTTTGAACTCCGGCGAAATTAACGTCGCCATAACATCACGTGCTCCGGCTGACTGCCCGGCTAAAGTAACATTCTTGGCATCGCCGCCAAAAGCAGCAGCATTTCCTTGTACCCATTGCAAAGCTTTCTGAATATCAAGCAAAGCAAAATTCCCCGAATCCTCAACCGCATTACCAGTCCGCAAAGCCGGCGTCGTTAAATAACCCAAAACATCCAAACGATAATTAATCGTAATAACAATCGCATTTGCTTGCGCCGCCAACTTATCACCAACATAGTTATTTCCGCTATCGTTGCGATTACCACCGCCATGCACATAAACCATAACCGGCAAATTCGCCTCATTGGTATTCGGGCGCCAAACATTCAGATACAAACAATCTTCATCGCCAACAACTTTTCCGCCCGATACTTGCGTACAAACATTACCATAGCTAGTCGCATCACGAACATCGTTCCACGCTACCACATCCGCTGGCGCATGCCAACGCAGCTCGTTGACCGGCGCTGCCGCATACGGCACTCCTAGCCAACTTAAAGCAGCCTCATCAGCAGTCACTGCACCACTAACCTTACCACCAGTCACTTGCTGCTCAACATTCTGATCAAACGTACTAAACATACTGCACCCGCTCAAAATACTGACAGCCATAATTCCTGCCACAAAAACCAAAAAGAACCTCTTCATCTCATAAACTCCTATCATAAAAATATTTCACTTATATTTTTATGATATCACATTATTTACAACAAATTATTTTCTATATCAGAAGTTTTTTTCAAAAATAGAAATTTTATAAAACGCAAAAAAACAGGGAGTCAGGCCAACCCTAACTCCCTGTTCCAATATTCTCACAAGTGACCAAAAATCACCCAATACAAAGCCCAAATAATCGCTATAACAATCGGGACAATCGCAATACAAACAGTAATAAACAAAGCTCGTTTCGTCTTCTCTGAAAATCTTCCTGGTTTCATAATACATCATCCCTATCAAAATATATTTGATACCTCTAAAAAGGGAAAAACGGATAATAGACCGTTGTCGATACCTTATCCGTTTCCACAAAAGCGGATGCCTCCGCAGGCGGCCAGGTGACCGCACTTATACGCCAACATAGTGGCTTTACTTGGCACCCTTAAGTGCCTAATTTAAGTATAACACCTTATAGTGATTCTTCAACTGAAATGCTTTCTAATTGCTCAACCACTAATTGCTCTATTGTTGTTTCGCTTACATTCTTTACGGTTACTCGCAAGTTATGCCAAACCAACATCTCCCCGGCAGCCGGGATATGCTCGAACTCATTAATGAACAAACCATTTACTGTTGTCACATTAGTATATTCACGGGCAAGCAAGTCCAAATCAAAACAGAATAAGAAATCCATGATTGGACATTGGCCATCCACCAGGAAACTACCATCCTCTTGCTCAACTATTAATGTCGTTTCATTGTCAAAACTTGGTGCATAAACTAATTCATCTAAAACACTCTGCCCGGTCACAATTCCATCCACACCACCATAAGCATCAAAAACAAAAGCAAATTCATGTGGTGTATCTTTTAACTGCGCCAGGAAATCATACACTTTCGTATCTTCTCGAACAAATGTTGGTTCAACCAAAAGTGAATTAATATCAAAGTCTTTCTTATCGATGTTACGCAAAATACTCGGTAAATCAACTACACCTTTAATATCATCAAAATCTTCACCGACAACCGGATAAACATTATGGGTATATTCACGAATGAGTTTCTTAATATCACGCTTAGTATCTTCAAGACGAATAACCTGAACATCTTTGCGGCTTGTCAAAATTGAGCGCACAGTTAAGTCACCCAGATAAAAAACCCGGTTAACAATATGTTGCTCAACATCTTGAATCTCGCCATCCTCAACGCTCTCTTCAATCATCGCCTTGATTTCTTCTTCGCTGACAATCTCATCATTATCCTTAATACGCATTAACCATAACAAAAATTGGGTGCTGATTGATAACAACCACACAAACGGCTTCATCAACATTGACAAAATTTTCATCGGAATCGCAACCAACTTAGCAACTCTATCAGATGCATACAAACCAAGCCGTTTTGGCACAAGCTCGCCAATAACAATGGTCAAATAAGTCACCAATAAAATGACAATAACTGGTCCAAGCGGTGCTAAATATGATCCGACCATCGGAATCGTTGCTAACAACTTCCCTAGCTCATCGCCCATACTGGCACCACTAAATACCCCGGTTAAAATCCCAATCAAAGTAATCCCGATTTGCACCGTCGATAAAAAGTTATTCGGATTCTCTGCAAGCTCAAGCGCCGCTTTCGCAGACTTATTCCCCTGCTTTGCCTCGCGCTCGAGCTTATGCTTGCGTATTGAAATTAAAGATATCTCTGACATCGAAAATATCCCGTTCAATACAATTAAGACTAATATAATTACTAGCTCCATTATAGATTAACAAATCCTTTCAAAATATATATTTACAAAACTAAGCTTTTTACTACGACCAAGGTCGACCAAAAAGCACAAAACTCGCAAATCAAATATAGTACATGTCGTAATCTGGCTGATCCTTCAAAATAATCCGCGCCGGTACACCAACCGCAACCCCATCTGCGGGCACATCTTTCAGCACCACTGAATTAGCACCAATCTTCGCACCATCATGCACAACAATATTGCCAAGCACCTTAGCTCCGGCACCAATCACCACATTATTGCCAATCGTCGGATGACGCTTTCCGGCAACACTGCGGTTTGCCCCAAGCGTCACCTGATGATAAATAATAACATCATTGCCGATAACAACCGTCTCGCCAACAACAATTCCCATACCATGGTCAAAGAAAATCCGTTTCCCAAGCTTCGCTCCGGGATGAATCTCAATACCAGTTAGAAAACGAGCAAACTGTGAGAAAAACCGAGCCAGAAAAAACCAGCGATGACGATAGAAAAAACTTGCCCACTTATGAAAAATTCGAACATGAATAGATGGATATAAGAAAAATACCTGAAGCTTGCTCATTGCTGCCGGATCATGCTCAATAATATAATTTATTTCTTCTTTTAAACGTGCAAACATCTTATGTTGCTAAACCCCTTTATTTGGAAAAATGATTTGCTGCCGGGACGCGTCCCGACAACAAATCCAAAAATTTATTCATCTTTATATAAATCCGTAGACAAATACTTTTCGCCGCCATCCGGTGCCACAGTAACAACTTTTTTACCAGGGCCAAGCGTACGCGCAACCTGCATTGCCACCGCAATATTTGCTCCCGATGAAATACCAAGGAACAAACCAAACTCTTTATTTGCCTGACGGGCAGCTGCAAAAGCTTCCTCATCACTAACAGCAATCACTTGATCAATCACATCAGCATCATAGTTTCCGGGAATAAACCCAGCACCAATCCCTTGAATCCGATGCTTACCGGGAGCATCGCCTTCAAGCACTGCTGAAGTTGAAGGTTCTACAGCAATCACTTGAACAGCACTATTATGCTCTTTTAATTTACGTCCAACACCGGTAATTGTTCCACCGGTACCAACGCCGGCAACAAACGCGTCCAAATCAGGAACATCGCTGATAATTTCCGGACCGGTTGATTTATAGTGATAATCCGGATTTGCCGGATTATCAAACTGGCTTGGCATAAAATAATTATCGTGAGCAGCAACCAGCTCATTAGCTTTGGCAATCGCTGCCTTCATACCGCCGGCACCATCCGTTAAAATCAGTTCAGCACCAAGCGACTGCATAATTTTTCGCCGCTCAACACTCATTGTATCCGGCATCACAATAATAACATGATACCCTTTCATTCGCCCAATCATCGCCAGTGCAATACCAGTGTTCCCGCTGGTTGGCTCAACAATCACCGATTCCGGCACGAGTGCACCACTCGCTTCAGCAGCTTCAATCATTCCGATTGCTGCTCGGTCTTTGACACTACCACTTGGATTATGTCCTTCTAATTTTACATAAACAGTTGCCATATCATCAGCAGTTTGCAATTTAAGAATTGGCGTATTACCAATCATATCAATTATTGATTTATAAACCATTTCGATTCCTTCTCTCAATTATCATACTTTCCAAAATAATGAAACTCATATAAAGGCTCGCCATCCAGTTTTGATTCAGAAACCGAATAACTAAAAGCTTCTTTCTTACCGCTTCGTGTTAAATCACTCGCCAATTCATATGTTTTATATTTTGATTCTAAAAAATTTTGCTTTAAATCTTCCAACAAAGCTTCATAATCATATTTACCATCAGTTTTATCATTCAAAAATTGCTGAAATGCTTTCTTAAATGACGGAAAAAAAATAACCATCTGTCCAACCTTCTTTCATACTAAATATAATATCATAATTTCGCAATTATGAACAATAAAATTACCTAATAGCTACATCGTCGTATGTCAATCCGGTATCTTCAAGCACACTCCGCAAACTCATGCGTTCACAACCATTCTTACCGCTCACCGTCTCAGCACTCCACAACGACTTCGCAATCGCTGTTTCAACAACCTCAGCGGTTGCCGCAAACACCTGCTCCATACTATCCTCATGAAATGCCAAGCGATTGCTAATAACCGTTTCAGCATAATGCGCAATCGACTCAGCGGTACTAAATGCAACGGCAATCTCTCCGCTGCCATTGCCAACATAAGACCCGGTTCTGGCAATGCCAACCCCGGCCCGCTTCGCAAGCCGCTTCAGCTGGCGCGCATCGAGCGGTAAGTCAGTTGCCAACACCACAATAATTGAACCCAAGTCGCGATGTTCGCCATCAGCATCATTCATTGCTGCAACTAACTCACGCCCGATTGCCCGACCATCCAGCACCAAATCCTCTAGCCGCCCAAAATTACTCAGCACCAAAGCGCCAATAGTAAAAGTCTGCCCAGCAAAAGTCAGCAAACGCGAACTACTGCCAATACCGCCCTTAAGCTGGTAGCAACTCATCCCGCGCCCGGCACCAACTGCACCCAGATCAAACTGACTTTCAGCCTGACGCAAAGCCTCAAACACATGCTGCTTACGCACGTGCATACCACGAATATCATTCAAATAGCCATCGTTGCACTCAGCCACCACCGTATTAATCGTTCCGGTGCGCTCACCAATATCGGGATTATCAGCCAGCATATATTCAATCAACGCCTCAGTACAAACACCAACAGAAAAAGTATTAGTCAACAAAATTGGTGACTCTAACTGCCCCAGCTCTTCAATCTGAATCAACCCGCTACTCTTACCAAACCCATTCATTACATGCACTGCCGCCGGCAACTTCTCAAGAAACAAATTACCGCCATGAGGAATAATTGTCGTGACCCCGGTCTGCACATCTCCATTACTCAAAGTACTATGGCCAACCCGAACCCCCTGCACATCAGTTATTAAATCATTTAACCCACTGGCAAACTTATTCATCATCGCTGCACCTCTTTCTTTTAAAAAAAGCGGCTTGAGGCCGCTTGGAACCGGAACTGAGCTCGCCTCAGCTCCGGTTCTAAATTTCTTCAACTTCCATATCATAAGCAACATCTTCGAGTTCAGTCATCTTATTCGGCATAGCGTCTAATGCCTTACGAAGATTGTCGCGATTCAATGAAATAGTGATTGTGCTGATTCCCGGTGAAAATAAATAACCATCAGCAACAAAAATATTCGGATCAATAATAATCTCAAATACTTCCGGCATACAAATTGTTGGTATCGTATGCGGGTCACAAACAACATACTCGGTCAGTTCATCGAAATTAGCAAAATTAACCCGTTCGCCGGCATACTCTTTTACAACCTTCTTATCAACGCGCCGTTCCAGCGTCGTTGCCACTAAGATAAAACGGCCGCTTTTGGTTTTAAAAGCAATCGTTTTACTGGGAGCCCCTACCATATTATACTCTTTCATAATCCGATAATCGGTCTCATTATCAGTAATTTCTTCATGATCATAGCGGATATATTCGATTGCATGTTCATCAAGCCATGGAAAAGTATCGGTTTGTAAATTATACTTCATTCAAAACGCCTCATTTCTGCTTATATTATATCACAAGTTTGCTTCTATGGATTATACTTCTTCTTTGCGTAGCTTACTTTTCTTAACAATTCGGAAATCAAGGTGCAATACTTTTTTCTTAATACCTTTTATATTCATATAATCTTGAACAAAGTTCATATTAGGGAAAGTAAATACCATAACTGCATCAGGTGCCAATAAGTCGACAATTTTACCAACTAAGCCCTTACTTAGTTTTTCTGTTGGCGTTGTTCCATTTTTCTCAGCTTTTAAGATGGCAACTTTTTTACGGAAGCGAACAAATGCCAGAGAAGTAAGAATAAATGAAAAAATTGCTAAAACCGTAATAACTACTAATAGTATTTCCCCGGTATCACGACTCATCCAATTTATTAATGCTAAGACATATTTATCGAGCACATATATGAGAATCAATGATAAAAAGCCCCAGTAAATCGAATACTTTAAACAAATTCGGCCATGAATATTTAATGGCTCATTACTGTAATCCCAGAAAACGGTATGGAAAAGTTTCTCCATTACATAACTGCCAATATACTCAGTAATGGCACCGACAACAATACCACCTAAAAACAAAAGTGCCGGATCATTAATTAAACCCTTCAAGAACAAGCTCAATGCCACCGCACCAATACCATAAACCGGAATTAATGGTAAATATAACGTTCCAGTCCGGCATTCAATTGTTCCGGTTTGTGAATAACAAAAAATCGTTTCAATAATAACTCCGGCAAAACTAAAAATAAAGAAAAACCACAATATATAATACAACTCAACACCCATTATCGTAAACTGAAAAATATCCAAAAATATCCACTCCTTATACATAAAGCCATTATAATATAACTTTTTGTTCATTGCATCACTTTTAACCCTAATAATAGCCAAAATTTGAAAATCTGACACTTATCATGCTATTATATATATTGAAAAAGAATTCAAACCAACTCCCGCTTGGGACTCGTTAATCAAAGATTGACGTCGGAAAGTGTTTGAAGAATTGAGGAATGCATATGATTACCCTAAAATCACCCCGTGAAATTGAAGCAATGGCAGCATCCGGAAAAATTCTTGCCGGGCTGCATGAATCCCTGCGCGACTTTATTCGTCCCGGAATCAGCACCATGGACATCGAGTTATTCGCCAAAGACTATCTTGAAAAACATGATGCCAAATCCGAACAACTTGGCTATCAAGGATATCCATACCTGACTTGTACCAGTGTAAATGATGAAATTTGCCATGGTTTTCCAACCCACAAAAAACTAAAAAACGGCGATATTGTAACTGTCGATATGGTTGTTAACTATCGTGGTGCCTTATCTGATTCTGCCTGGACCTATACCGTTGGCGATATTGATGAGCAAACCCAAAAATTACTGGATGTTACCAAAGCATCACTCTATATTGGTATTGAACAAGCAGTTGTTGGTAACCGAATCGGTGACATTGGTGCTGCTATCCAGGAATATGTTGAAGCGAATGGCTTCTCAGTTGTTCGTGACTTCTGCGGTCATGGCATCGGGCCAACTCTGCACGAAGATCCTCAAGTTCCACATTACGGCACTCACGGCACCGGCACCAGATTAAAAAGCGGTATGGTTATTACCATTGAACCAATGATTAATGCCGGCGGATGGCAGGCAACGCTTGATGATAATGAATGGACAGCGCGTACCAAGGACCACTCACTTTCAGCGCAGTATGAACATACATTAGCAATTACTGACGATGGACCGGTTATTCTGACTGGCCAAATTGATGAATAAGCATATATTGTTGCGCCAGGAGGCACTAGCAGCAAAGCTGCGTCGGAAACGCAACGCTCGTAATCTTGCGACACAAAGTTAGTCCCTTACGGGAAAGCTGGAAAAAATTACTCGGGTCACGCTGCGACAACAGGCTCTATAACCTGTTGTGGGCAAGTACTCTTGGGGTGCGTATATTTAGATACGCTTTCTCCTAATTTTCCCCAACTTCCTTTGATTTCCGACGCGCTTGCGCTAGTACCTTGTGTGAACCGTTTTCCGACGCAAATCTCTGATTTGCTAGTCCTTTAGGGAAACAATCTATCAATACAAAAGCGGAAGACTTTAGGTCTTCCGCTTTTTAATTTTCTCTCAAAATAGACTATTCAGCAAATTGACTGTTATACAGCTGCTCATAGAATCCGCCTTGAGCAAGCAATGATTCATGTGTTCCCTGCTCAATAATTTCACCATGATTCATAACCAGAATTAAATCAGCATCGCGAATCGTTGATAAACGGTGAGCGATAACAAAGCTTGTCCGCCCTTCCATTACCCGTTTCATTGCTTTTTGAATGAGTAATTCCAAACGCGTATCAACTGAACTGGTTGCTTCATCAAGAATCAAAATCTTTGGATCCGAAATAATTGCCCGCGCAATCGTTAACAACTGCTTTTGCCCTTGCGATACGTTTGATGCCTCTTCATTCAGCATCATTTCATATCCATCCGGCAAAGTTTTAATAAAGTGATGCACATTAGCGCTCTTAGCAGCGTCAACAATTTCATATTCCTGCGCATCCAGTTTACCAAAGCGAATGTTATCAGAAATAGTTGCATTGTAAAGCCACGCATCTTGTAAAACCATACCAAACATTGAACGAACGTCTTCACGCTTCATATCCATTGTGCTGATACCATCAATTTTTATAGCTCCGCTATCAATGTCATAAAAACGCATCAATAAGTTAATCAAGGTTGTTTTTCCGGCTCCGGTTGGACCAACAATAGCTACTGTCTGCCCGCTTTTCACTTCAAAGTTTAAATCTTTAATCAATGGCGTTTCCGGGTTATATCCAAAACGAACATTTTCAAATGCAACATCGCCATGAAATTCATCCGGCATTCGCATAACTGTATCCTCAGCAGGCTCTTCAGTTTCATCAAGAATCTCAAAAACCCGGCTGATTGCTGCTCCGGCACTTTGCAATGCTGAAGTTAATTGGGTAATTTGCGAAACCGGTTGGTTAATCTGCCAGATATACTGACAGAATGCCTGCAAGTTCCCTAAAGTAATTACCCCGACAATAACGAAGTAACCACCAAGTACAGCAACACCCATATAAGCTAAATGCGTAATAAGACCTGAAATCGGCATAATCAATCCCGAAGTAAATAATGCCTTAAAGCTCACTTTTGCCATGCGGTGATTAATTTCTTTAAAATCATTCAGTGCTTCTTGCTCACGATTGAAAAGCTTAATAATATTGAAGCCGCTGTAATCTTCCTGGATATAACCATTCATCTCACCTAACGTATTCTGCTGTTTCTTAAAATAAGGTTGCGAACGTTTTACCAGGATACGGGAAACTATGATTGTTGCGGGGATGATGAGCCCTGCAATAATCATCATTGGAATTGAAATCAATGCCATCATAAGTAATGCCGTTCCAATACCTAAAATCGAAATAATAATTTGTAAAAATCCTTGCTGCATCGCATTACTGATTGTATCAACATCATTGGTAATCCGACTTAAAATATTTCCGTAGGTTGTCCGGTCAAAATATGAAACCGGCAAACGATTAATTTTACGATCAATATCATTACGCAAATCATGAGTTCCATCTTGAATAACATTAGTAATCATGACATTAGAGCCATAACTTGTTATTTGATACAATACTGACACCATAGCAACGATAATCAATATTTGAACAACATACCCATAATTGATCGCTGCTCCGGCAACACCACTAGCCATATCAATAACATTTTTCCCAACTTCAGTAATAATCAAACCCCAAATAAATGGTGTCAGAGCATTGGCAATAACTGAAACAATTGCCAAAATAATAGCGAAATAAAAATTAACTTTATAAGGTTTAATATAAACAAATAAACGTTTTAAACCATCAAATCCTTGTTTCATGCCAATTCCTCCTTCGACAATTGCGAAGCGGCAATATCATAATAAATATCACTGCTTTTCAATAATTCTTTATGAGTTCCTTCGGCAACGATAACACCATCATTTAAAACGATAATCTTATCGGCGTTCATAATCGTACCGACCCGTTGCGCAACAATTAAAATTGTTGCATCGCTGAGTTCCTCTTTAATCCGCGCCCGCAAAGTTGCATCAGTTTTATAATCCAATGCCGAGAACGAGTCATCAAAAATATAAATATCCGGCTCTTTAACCAGTGCCCGGGCAATTGACAAACGTTGCTTCTGTCCGCCGGACATATTGGCCCCGCCTTCAGATAGAAGCTCATCATACTGGTTCTCTTTACGACTGATGAAATCCTCAGCCTGAGCAATATCAGCTGCCCGCATTAACTCATCAAGTGTTGCATCCGACTTCCCATGCCGTAAATTATCAGCAATCGTTCCGGTAAATAACAACGCCTTCTGCGGAATGAAACCAATCTTATCACGTAAACTGCTCAGCTTGTAATCACGAACATCGACATCATCAACCAAAATTCGGCCACGCGTCACATCGTAAAACCGCGGAATCAATTGAATCAGAGTTGATTTCCCGCTACCGGTACTACCAATGAAAGCAACAGTCTGACCCGGCTCAGCAGTAAAGCTAATATCGCGCAACAACGGCTCCTCACTATTCCCTGGATAAGCAAAAGTAACATTCTCAAAAGTCACATAACCGCGCTTAGTCGTTTTAGTAATACCACTAAGATTCTCGCTGATTGTTGGCTCTGTATGTAATACTTCAGAAATCCGATTGGCAGATACCAATGCTCTTGGTAGCAACATAAACAAACTTGCAAATAGCATAAACGAGAATAATGCATGGAAAATATAATCAATAAAGGCAACTAAATTCCCGATTTGCAAGTTTCCGGCACCCACTAACTGAACACCAAACCAAACTACAGCAATCATAATAACGGTAAATAACAATGAAAAACTTGGTTGTGCCAATGCCATCAACTTAAATAGTTTTTTAGAAACACTTGCATAGCTATCATTGACATCATTAAAGCGACTCTCTTGGAACTTCTCTTTAACAAATGCCCGGACAACCCGTAAACCACTTAAATTCTCACGTAAAATCCGGTTGATACCATCGAGACTCTTTTGCTGTGCCCGTGAAAGCGGCTCAGAAACAATTGCAATAAATACAATGCCTAAAATCAATAACGGTAAAGCAACAATAATTGTCCAAGCCAAAGAAGGACTGGTTATTACAATCATCACTAAACTGGAAATAAACATAATCGGCGAAATTAAACCCATCCGCAAAACCTGTTGCATAAACAACATAACTTGATAGGCATCATTCCCGGTTCTGGTAATCAATGAAGAAACACCAAATTTATCAAATTCCGCATGGGAGAATTGATGAATTCGGGTAAACACATCATCACGAATATCCCTTACAATACTAGTCGAAATCTTACTCCCGAAATATGCCAAAAAAATAAGCCCTACAAAGCCTATCAGAGAAATGACCAACATCATCAAGCCATAAAATAAAACAATTTGAAAGTTGTTGTGATTGATACCATCATCAATCATTTTTGCTAAAAGTGTCGGCAATCCCAATTCAATTAACACAAAGCCAAATACACATAAAAAATTCAAAAAGATATAGCCTTTATATCGCTTCGAATACTGCCACATTAATTTCAAAAAAATCGCCTCTTTCATAAAAAAACTTGATATCCGCACTAATAAAAGCGCGGATTATCTCCATTAATTTTACCAGCAAAATATCGAATAATAATGTGAGTGAAATCAGCATACTATCGGATATCTTGTGCATTGTGGTATTCCTCTTATGATAACAAAGAAAGCTAAAAAGAGCAACCGTCTCAAAGGCACGATTGCTCTTTTGGTTTTAGAATAATTGTATCTGCTCTTGCACATATTTAGCTTTATAAACCCGGTTAATATCCGCCATCCGATACAAAATACCGTAGCGATCACAGAGCTGCTTAAAACGCTGATACAACTGCTTAGCATTTGGCGAGTTGCACTCGTAGCGATTGCCAAACTCGCGGCGATATTGCGCAGCAATCTCCGCCGGCAAATGCGCGAGCAGGTGCTCGCGCTGTCCATCACGCATGGTCACGCCGAAGTACGGGTAGATGAAATCTACCCCGGCGGCGGCGCCCTGTTCAACAATTGCTTCAATGTTTTCCAGCGAATCATTGACGTACGGTAATATCGGCATCAGCAGAATCCCGCAAAATAAGCCGGCATCATGCAATTGCTTGAGCGCGGCGAAACGCTTCGAACTAGGCACTACATGCTGCTCCAGCTGGCGGCATAGTTCATCGTCAGCGGTTGTAATCGTCATTTTCAACAACACCGGATCATGGGCAGCAATCCGTTGCAAGACATCAATATCGCGGACAATCAAATCGCTTTTAGTGGCAATGGATGCACCAAACCCATAACGGTCAATTAATTCGAGCGCCCCTCGGGTTAATTGATATTTTTTCTCAAAAGGGTTATAAGGATCGCTCATTGCTCCGGTGCCAACCACACCTTTAATCCGCTTCTTCTGCAATTCGGTCTCAATCAGCCGCAAACTATCCTGCTTAATCCGCACCCGGTCAAAATCATCGATATGATAGCATTCACTCCGCGAATCACAATAAATACACCCTTGATTACAACCACGATAAATATTCATATTATATTCATACTCAAACCAATATCCACTCGGCTTTACCCGCGTCAATATCGTTTTTGCCGGAACAAACTCCATTTATTCGTACCAACTTTCCTCGTTCTTCAACGCAATATATAACTCAAAACGACGACTGCCATCTGCATAATACACTTCAAAATCACTCGTATAGCCCCGCTCGGCGTCACTCACTTCCGCCTCAGCCTTCGCCCACAACTGCTCGCGCAACACCCAGAAATCACCAACACCGCTATATTGCACATAGCGGCCCTTGCCAATCACATGTGTGGCTGAACTATAATCATCAGTCTGCACTGCAAAAACAACCTGCTTCTTAGCTTGGTTCAAATCATATTCGGTATGCAGCGCAATAAAACTCTCCTGCATCTCACTCAGCCCGCAAGCTTCAAACTCTTGGCGTAACCGACGCAATACCGGTTCATCACCATCAACCCCCATCGGCATATCAACTACCAACCCAATCAACGGCTGCACCGCATCAATTGAAACAATCATCATCTTGAACACACCCTCATTATAACAAACCGCTTTGACAACAGTCTGTCAGCTTCAACAACAATTTTATCATAATTTGGGTGAAAAGAAGAGGCAAAACCGCGACAAGCGCGACTTTACCTCCCCCTTAAAACAATATTTGCGCTATAATATAACTATAACTTCATATATGAAAGGAACTGAGTAATTATGGATAGTAAAACTTTTGTCAGCAAATATGCTGTTGACCGCCACAATACCAATTCGATGAAATGGGATTACCTAGAAGAAGTATTTGGTCAAACCGACTTACTGCCGCTTTGGGTGGCTGATATGGAGTTTAAGGCACCGGAACAAGTGATTGAAGCAATGGTAGAACGGAGCCAACACGGTGTCTTCGGTTACACCTTCACACCTGAATCTTACTACCAAGCATTTATTGACTGGCAAAAAACGCAACACAACATTCATTTGGAAAAAGATTGGATTCGCTTTTCAACCGGAGTTGTTGCCAGCATCTACAACTGCATAACGATATTTACTAACCCCGGCGATGCCGTGATGATTGCTACTCCAGTCTACCATCCTTTTCAACATGCGATAAAAGACACCAAGCGTACCCTCGTTTATACTGAGTTGCTTAATGACAATGGCAACTATAGTTTTGACTTCAACGATTTTGAAGCAAAATTAACAGCAAATAATGTCCGCATGTTTATTCACTGCTCACCACACAACCCGGTTGGTCGAGTTTGGACTAAAGATGAGTTAGCAACCATATTTACCCTCTGCCGCAAACATGGAGTACTACTTATCAGCGATGAAATTCATCAAGACATCATTATTGGCAATAAACCCTTCGTCTCAGCACTTACTTTGCAACAAGAAAACCACTACCCAAGCGTGGTCGTCCTCAGTGCGCCATCAAAAACCTTCAACCTCGCCTCACTGCTTAACTCGCACCTCATCATTGCCGAACCCGGCCTGCGCGAACGCTACGACGAAGGCTTCAAAATGCTCGGCGAATCAGCCCGTAGCGTCCTCGGCCAACTGGCAACTGAAACTGCCTACCAACACGGCAGCGACTGGCTCACCGGCCTACTGGCAACCATCAAAGCCAACTACGACTACATCTGCCAAACATTCGCGAGCGATGCCCCAAATATCATTATTGCGCCACTCGAAGGCACCTACCTTGCATGGATTGACCTGCGCGCGTACGTTGCTCCAGCTGAAATCAAAACCTTCATCCAAGACCAATGTCACCTAGCCATCAACTATGGAGAAGACTTTGGCGAAAAATACCAAGGATTCATCCGCATGAATCTGGCCACCACTCCGGAAATTGTTCAAGAAGCAACTCAACGAATCATTACTGCGATTGAGGAAAAATAAAAAAAGCTGAGCCCATAAGGCTCAGCTTTTTAAACAGTTAACAAATAATCAATGGCATTTAACACACCTTCGTCATCATTCGAATCCGTGTGATACTTCGCTGCCTGTTTCACAGCATCGCTGGCGTTAGCCATCGCATAGCCGTACTCAACATGCTTAAGCATCTCCAAATCGTTGCCACCATCACCAAAAGCAGCAGTTTCATGATTACTGATACCAAGTAATTCCTGCAAACGCTTGATCCCGCTTGCCTTGTGATTGCCGGGAATAATCAGATCAACCGAACCATGCCCGCTGGAAACAGCAGTCACAACATCACTCATTGAAGCATTAATCTCTGCAATAAACGGTTCAACATCAGTCACATCAAAATTCAAAGCAATCTTGAAAATAGTATCATCCAAATGATAAAAATCCTTTACCTTTTGCAACCGATGATAATAAATTGAAGCAAAATCAAGTGCTTCATCACTTATCATTTCAAGCGCATAAGCACTATTGCGACCACAAACGATAAAAGTATCCACATTATAGCTGCTCACTACATCAAGAATTCGATGTAAATCTTCAAGGCTCCATTCGCCGCAAAATAACTCCTGATTTTGATGCACCACATAAGCCCCGTTCTCCGCAACAAAAGAAATTTCATGCGCAATCTCAGGAAAAAATGACCGTAACTGGTAATACTGATTGCCACTCGCTACTACAAAGTAAACGCCCTGTGCTTTCATCTGCTGATACAAATCATTAAACCGCTCGCGATTATAATCATTGCGACTATACAAAAACGTCCCATCCATATCAACTGCAATTAATTTCACTGCCATACCAAAACCTCCCTGTTTCAACCTCATTGTATCAACAAAAATCAATACTGTCTTTTCATAATCTGGAAAACCTAAATATCAGCCCGGCTGACAACCAGCCGGGCTGATATAATTTTTTAAATAAAAAGTATTGACAGATAATAAGGTACCTTATATAATAATTGTAAGGTACCTGTTTAATTTACTCAATTTATGAAAGGAGTCGATAATAATGAGTGAACAAACTAAAAATTTAATGGAACAATTACGCCGCTACGAAGCCTTGCTGCATCGTTACCTGCGTTTCAAACATGCCACCAAAGGTAAATTTGGTGATCCGCACCGCGGCCAAGGCCGGGTGCTGGCAATTCTAAAAATGCAATCAGAAATCAGCCAGAAAGAACTTGCTTACTTGCTGGACATGCGTGCCCAGTCATTAGGCGAATTGCTGGTTAAACTTGAACGCAACGGCTACATAACCCGCACTGCATCTAGCGAAGATCGCCGGGTCATGCTGGTAGCGTTAACTGATGCCGGCCGAAAAGCTGCTGAAGAAACGACTCAAAACAGCTTTGAAGGCGATAACCTTTTTAGCGTCTTGAATGAAGAAGAACAAGCCCAACTGGGCGATTACCTCGCACGACTTATCGTCGCGCTTGAGAAAGAAGTTGATGCCTATGACATTCCCGATCGCAATTTCAGTGATTTTGCTGGCGGCAAAAATCATCGTCGCCATAATCCTTTCAACTTCGGTCATGGAGGAAGACACCCCTTCCCAGAAGGCTTCCCCTTTGATGACGAAGACAACAATGACCAATAATAACTAGTTCAAGCCCAAACAGCGGCAGGTCTCGTACCTGCCGCTGTTCACATTTTATCCAAGAAATTCACTTGCAATTTATTCACAGAAACGTTATAATAATCAAGGAATATGCGGATGTGGCGGAATTGGTATACGCGCAAGACTAAGGATCTTGTGGGAGTTAATCCCGTGCAGGTTCAAGTCCTGTCATCCGCACCAAGATGTAAAAAACCCTGTATTATACAGGGTTCTTTTTTATAGTTATTCAAATTGGCG